>NZ_DS022299.1:1439563-1742910 GCF_000153825.1 Synechococcus sp. RS9916 | reverse complement strand
CTGAGCCTGCGTTGAGTGAATCCACCGTTGGGTGGCCTCAACCTCAGGCCTTGCGGAACTCGATCAGTCGCGAGAAGTAGAAGGGGGCCTGGTTCAGGCTGCGGCGCACCAGCTTGAAGCCACAGGCTTCAGCGGCTTTGATGATGCCGGCTTCCTTGAGGGTGTAGGCCCGGGTGGTTTTGCTGGGGCCCGGGAACAGCTGGCCGATTCCCTTGAGCAGTGCCAGGAGCGGGGTGTATGGGGCGAAGCTCACGATCAGGCGCTCTTCGGTGAGGCTGCAAAGGTGCTTCACCATCTCCTCTGCCGCGGGCTGGGGGTAATGGATGAACACATCCAGGCAGCAAACGGTGTGGAAGGAACCGCTGATGCTTTCCAGATCTGAGGCGCTGAAGCTGAGTTTGCCCATGTCCAGCCCGGCGTCGCGGGCACGACGGTCGGCCTCTTGGGCCATCGCTTCGGAGATGTCGCTGGCGGTGATGGATCCTGCCCCCGCTGCGGCCAGGGGCAGGCTGAGGCTGCCCACGCCGCAGCCGGCATCACAGAAGCTCACAGCGTTGAGTTCGCCACTCTCCTTGATCCAGGTCAGCACTTCATCCACGGTTTTCTGGTGGCCGATGCGGATGTTGCGCTGCACCTTGTTCACATCGTCGCTTTCGCTGTAGATGCGGTTCCAGCGATCGAAGCCGGTGGTCTCGAAGTATCCCTTCACCTCCTGCTTTTCGGTCTGCTTGTCGTTCAGCAGCTGCTCGGGAGCCATGGGCAGGGGTGGGGGCGAATCGGCGGGATCCTAGGCAGCGTGCTGCCAATGGAGCCGACTCTGGTCCTGATCCCAGCGCCAGCGCAGCAGTGCCTCTAGCCGGCAGCCCAGCAGCTGATTGGCCGCATCAAGGTTGATGTCGGGAGTGATCACCTCCCTGGGGGCCATGGTGGCGGCCCAGATCGATGCCTCCGGGCGCTGCCCCCAGGAGGCCAGACGGCTGGCTCCTTCCAGCTGGGGCAGGGTCACGCCCGCCAGGGTGCCGTCGTCCAAACGGCAGGTGCCCTTCTCCACCAGCAGCACCCGCTCATCCCAGCGGTGCTCCCCGTCCGCCAGGCCGTAGGGGGCGAGGGCATCGCTCACCACCACTAGCTGGTCGCCGGCCAGCTTCTGCAGCAGCACGGCCATGGTTGGGTGCACATGCACGCCGTCGGCAATCAGGCCGAGGGCGACTTTTTCTGATCGGCACGCTTCCGCCAATGGCCCTGGGGCGCGGTGATGCAGACCCGGCATGGCGTTGAAGGCATGGGTGAGCATGCTCACCCCCGCTTCAAAGGCCTGGCTGGCTTGTTCGGCAGTGGCAGCGCTATGGCCGAGGGCCACGGTGATGCCCAACTCCCTCAGGCGTTGGATAACCTCTCCAGCGCCCTCCAGCTCCGGTGCCAGGGTGACCAGGGCGATGTCGTGCTCGAAGCCGCTGATGCGGGCGTTGAGCGCCTCCACTCTGGGCACGCACAGATGCTCCCGGGGGTGAGCTCCGCGGCGAGCGTCAGCGAGAAACGGTCCTTCGAGGTGGGCCCCGAGCAGGCGACAGCGTCGGGGCTGATGGTGAGACCGGGCTGCTCGCAGCACGGCTAAGGCCTGGCGCAGGGGCGCAATCCCACAGGTGACCAGGGTGGGGCTGATCGCGTCCACGCCGTCCTCCCAGAGCAGGTCGAGCAACTCCAGCAGTCGCGGTAGGTCGCGTTCCTGCAGTTCGGGGAACGCCAGACCGAGGCCACCGTTGATTTGCAGATCGACTCCCATCGGGCTGAGCCAATCCCCTTGCCAGTTTTCGCCCGCCATCGAGGCCTCCTCTCGCATCGGCGTCAGGGCCTGAAGGCGCCCCTCGTCATCCACCAGGGCTGACCAGTGCTCCGACGGTTCCGCTCCGGTGCCATTGGGGCGGCGCGGAAGGCGGATGTTGATGATCCGACGCATGGCAGGTGACCGGTCGAGTCGGTGCGGGACGATGTCAGTCTCGCCAGTTCGCCTTCGCCCTGTCAGAGCCGTGACCGCATCCCCCGCATCCACGCCATCGCATCAGCCCAGGGTGGCGGTGATTATGGGCAGCGATTCCGACCTGCCCACCATGCACCCGGCGGTGCAGGCCCTGCAGGATCTTGGGGTGGCGGTGGAGGTGCGGGTGCTCTCCGCCCATCGCACTCCGCTTGAGATGGTGGCCTTCGCCCAGCAGGCCCGCGATCAGGGCTTTGGTGTGATCGTGGCGGGCGCTGGTGGTGCGGCCCATCTCCCCGGCATGGTCGCCTCCCTCACCACCCTGCCCGTGATCGGGGTGCCGGTGAAGAGTCGGGCACTGTCCGGGGTGGATTCACTGCATTCCATCGTGCAGATGCCTGGTGGCATCCCTGTGGCCACGGTGGCGATTGGGGGTGGACTCAATGCCGGTCTGCTGGCTGCCCAGATCCTGGCGGTGGCGGATGCGTCTCTGGCGGCACGGTTGGAGGCCTATCGCCAGACCCTGCACGACACGGTCGTGGCCAAGGACGCGCGGCTGGTGGATCTTGGCGCCACTGCCTATCTGGAGCGCATGCCGGGGCGCTGATCGCAGCCTGCCGGCTGGTGCCTTGAAAAGCTCCCCACAATGGAGTCACTCTTCATGGTTCCATGGCCTGGCCCATCTGGCTGCGTTGGGCATTGGCCCTGCCACTCTTCACCCTCAATCTCTACGTCTGCCGGCAGCTGTTGCTGCCTCTGGCCCCCTTCCCCGGCCTGTTCCTCACGTCAGCCCTGATCGCCTTCCTGCTGGACATTCCCAGGCGGTGGCTGACGCGTCGTGGTCTTCCCCGTTGGTTGGCGATTTTGGTGGTGGCGCTGCTCACCGTGGGGACCTTGGTTCTCGCTGGCTTCACCTTGGTTCCGCTGTTGATTGATCAGCTGGTGCAGCTGATCAATGCCTTGCCCAGCTGGCTTGAAGCGGCCGAGGGGTGGATCAATCGGGTGCAGGAATGGGCGTTGCAGCGGGGGCTGCCCAGTGATTTTGGTGATCTCAGCAGTGATCTCCTCACCCGCATCAGCCAGGTGGCCAGTCAATTGAGCCAGCGCCTGCTCGGCATTCTTGGTGCGACCCTCGGCACCACGATCAACATCGTGATCGTGCTGGTGCTGGCGGTGTTCTTTCTGCTGGGGGGCGAGTCAATCACCGCCGGCCTCGCCCGTTGGCTGCCCGACTCTTGGCGGAATCTGGTGGTCTCCACGATCACGCGCACCTTCCGTGGATACTTCGCTGGACAGGTGCTGCTAGCCCTGATCCTCAGCTTGGGTCAGATGGTGGTGTTCACGGTGTTGGGGATTCCCTACGGCGTGTTGTTCGCGGTGTTGATCGGCTTCACCACCTTGCTCCCCTACGCCAGTGCGCTCACGATCGTGGCCGTCAGCGCGCTACTGGCGGTGCAAGATCCGAGCACCGGCCTCGAAATCCTTGTGGCCGCCATTCTTGTGGGCCAAATCGTGGATCAGGTGATTCAGCCTCACCTGATGGGAAATTTGTTGGGTCTGCAACCCGCCTGGTTGTTGATCGTTCTGCCCTTGGGGGCTAGGGCAGGTGATCTGTTCGGTTTTGGTTCGTTGCTGGGATTGCTGCTGGCGGTGCCGGTGGCGAGCTGCACCAAGACCTTTGTGGATGCCTGGCGGGAATCCTTCAGGACTGAGCCGGAATGACGCCGCGTTCGATCAGGGCGTTCACCACCTGTTCAACGCAAGCGTCCAGAGCCGCCGCACCGGTATCGACCGACAGCTCGGGGGATTCGGGGGCTTCATAAGGGCTGGAGATGCCGGTGAACTCCTTGATTTCGCCGGCCCGCGCCTTGGCATAGAGCCCTTTGGTGTCGCGTTCCTCACAGACCCCCAGATCGGCAGAGCAGAACACTTCGATGAAGTCGCCGTCGTCCACCAGGGCACGAGCTTTGTCGCGGTCGGCACGGAAGGGAGAGACGAAGGCGGTAAGCACGATCACACCGGAGTCGAGGAACAGCTTCGCCACTTCGCCGATGCGGCGAATGTTTTCCTCCCGGTCAGCGTCGGAAAACCCCAGGTCTTTGCAGAGGCCGTGGCGAACGTTGTCGCCATCCAGCACGTAGGTGGCCAGTCCTCGCTCAAACAAGGCCTGGTTTACGGCATTGGCCAGGGTGCTTTTGCCGGCGCCGCTGAGGCCGGTGAACCAGAGGATGGCGCTGCGATGACCGCGCTGATCCGCCCGGGCAGCCCGATCGACTGAGGCGTGGTGCCAGGCGATGTTGGTGGAAGCGCCCTGGTTGGTGAGCTGGCCGTAAGTGGGGGAGGCGGTCATGGGGTGTCGGCGTTCTCGTCGCGCCATTGTCTCCCACTCCGTTGCGTCAGCCGCCCGCGCGTTTGGGGCGATAGCCCTCCTTGGCAAGCAGCTCCAGGGTGAGATCCACCTGGTCCCCCTGGAGTTCCACCACACCGTCCTTGGCGGTACCACCGCTGCCGATACGGCTCTTGAGTTTTTTGAGCAGGGCCTTGAAGCCGGCAGCGTCCAGTTCCAGTCCGCGGATCACGGTGACTGTTTTGCCACCGCGTCCTCCGCGGGTGGGTTGCACCCGCACCATTTGCTGCGCCTTGGGCGTGGGGGCTGATGCTGGGCCGCTTGGGCGCTGCAGACTGTCAGCGCTGCTGAATTCTTGCCAGCCTCCTTTCGGCATTGCTCACCCGCAATCCACTCCATCCTGCCGTTCTCCGTCGCCTCGCTGATGACTGCTCCCACCGCTGCACCTGGTTGGGCTGACTCCAGCCAGGGTTTGGGTCGTTGGATCGAACGACTGATCCGGATTGGCATTCTGCGCCGGCCGTTGTTTTTTCAGGCGCGGCAGTTGATTATTCGCACGGCAGAACGGAACGGCATCCCCTGGCGCCAGCGACGGGCGGAATTGCAGGCGGCTGCAGCTCCCCTGCTGGCCCAAAGCACAACTGCTGAGGTCGAAACTCCGGAGTACTACGTCGCGCGGTTTCATGCCTATGAGCAAGGCAATCTCTGCTGGCAGGCTGCCGCTGAAGCTGAGCAGGCCACGGATGCCATGGCTCTGCGGATCTGGCCCGACGAGGATCTTTCCCCAGATCAAGCTCAGAAGCGGCTACGGGACGCAATCCACGCGGCTGTCGAGCCCCTCCTCACTGGCCCGTTGCACCAGGTGCTGGATCTTGGCTGTTCTGTTGGGGTGAGCACGCAAGCCCTGGCGGAGTGGTTGCGCCAACGGGCGGAACGTCAGGGGGAGGCCTCGCCCAGCGTCATGGGCCTTGATCTGTCTCCTGAAATGTTGGCGGTGGCACGGGTTCGTGACCGGAACGGGGCCGTGGCGGAGTGGCGCCATGGAGCGGCGGAACACACCGGCCTGCCGAAGGGTTCCGTCGACTTAATCAGCGTGCAGTTCGTCTGTCATGAGCTGCCTCAGGCTGCAACCCGGGATGTCCTGGCTGAGGCGTTTCGTGTGTTGCGTCCCGGTGGAGCGCTGGTGATGGTGGATCAAGATCCGGCGTCGTCGGTTTTGCAGCGGTTGCCAGCACCAGTGGCCACGTTGCTGAAGAGCACAGAGCCCTATATCGAGCAATATTTCGCCTTGGATATGGAAGCCGCTCTCAGGGATGCGGGTTTCCATGCACTGCAGGTCAGTGCTTGTGATCCTCGGCATCGTGTGATCGCCTGCTTACGCTGAGTCAACGCTTCAGCGGCCGCACGCGCGGTCAGACGCTCTGTGACCAGCACCCTGCCCCCTAAGCCCACCGCTCAGGATCTGGCCGTGAGTTCACGGCCTGCCGCTTCGGGCCGGTTCGGTCGCTTTGGGGGGCAATACGTGCCCGAAACCCTGATGCCGGCGCTTGCCGAGCTGGAACAAGCGGCGGCCCAAGCCTGGAGTGATCCTGCCTTCACATCAGAGCTCGACCGGTTGCTCCGGTCCTATGTGGGGCGTGCGACACCGCTCTATGAGGCGGAGCGATTGACGGCCCATTACCGCCGCGCTGACGGCGGCCCCCGCATCTGGCTCAAGCGGGAGGACCTCAATCACACCGGCGCCCACAAGATCAACAACGCCCTTGGCCAAGCGCTATTGGCCCTGCGCATGGGCAAAAAGCGGATCATTGCCGAGACCGGAGCGGGTCAGCACGGCGTGGCCACCGCCACCGTGTGTGCGCGCTTCGGCTTGGAGTGCGTCATCTACATGGGCGCTGAAGACATGCGCCGTCAGGCCCTCAACGTCTTCCGCATGCGCTTGCTCGGTGCCACCGTGCAACCGGTGACGGCTGGCACCGCCACCTTGAAAGACGCCACCAGCGAAGCGATCCGCGACTGGGTGACCAATGTGGAAACGACCCACTACATCCTTGGTTCCGTTGCGGGACCCCACCCCTATCCGATGTTGGTCCGCGATTTCCATGCGGTGATCGGCAGAGAAACGCGCCAGCAATGCAGTGAGGCCTTCGGTCGCCTACCGGATGTCCTCCTGGCTTGTGTTGGTGGTGGTTCCAACGCCATGGGCCTGTTCCATGAGTTTGTGACCTGCCCTGACGTGCGCCTGATCGGCGTTGAGGCAGCAGGCGATGGGGTTGAGACCGGTCGCCATGCCGCCACCATGACGGAAGGGCGTGCTGGCGTGCTGCACGGTGCGATGAGCCTCCTCCTGCAAGACAAAGACGGCCAGATTCAAGAGGCGCACTCCATTAGTGCGGGCCTCGACTATCCCGGCGTTGGCCCAGAGCACAGCTACCTGCGCGAGATCGGTCGTGCGGAATATGGGGCGGTGACTGATGCGGAAGCACTCGCAGCCCTGCAACTGGTGAGTCAGCTCGAGGGCATCATTCCGGCCCTGGAAACCGCCCATGCGTTCGCCTGGTTGGAGACCCTTTGCCCCACACTTCCCGATGGCACTGAAGTGGTGATCAACTGCAGTGGCCGCGGCGACAAGGATGTCAACACGGTGGCTGAGAAGCTCGGCAGTGCGTTGGGGGGCTGAGGCGTCCCTTCCCCTGCGGCTTCAGGCCAGTAAACGCTCGAGGGTGCGGGCCACCGATTGGACCGCAGCCAGGGCCGTTGCATAGGCCATGCGCATCGGGCCCACCAGGGCCACCTGGCCGATGCCTTCGCCCCCGCTTCGGTACGTCGCCTGCACCACGGAGCAGTGGTGCAGCTCCGTTTGGGGGTGCTCCTCGCCGATCCACACCCCACTGCTGGGGGAGCCGTCTGCCGGCACCAGGGCGGTTGGTTGCTCATCCATCAGTTCCAGCAGCGGGCGGACACGTGCGCTCTGGCTGAATTCCGGCTCAGCGATCAGCCGTGACACGCCATGGAATAGGGCCGTCGCTTCCTGGGGTGTTTGCCGCTGCTGGTGGCTGTTGATGGCATCACGCAAAGGACGGCCGCAGGCCTGCAGTTCCCTGGGTAGGGCTTGCCAGTCGAGCCCACCGTTGCCGTTCTGCGCCAGTTGGCGTCGCGTCCATGCCTCCATCGCCTCGATTTGCCCCTCGCTGCCGTGTGGAAGCCGCAGATTGAGGTGGTGGGCTTGGCTGGAGTTCTCCACCAGCATCACCAGCAGACGATCGTCACTGCGCACCAGCCGAATGGCCTCCAGGGCCGGTTGCCGGCGGCTCGGATGGGTGATCAGGCTCATCAGACCGGTGAAATCGGTGAGCCTGCGGGTCATCTGTTGCAGCAGGTCGTCGAGGGCGGCCCACCGCAGGCTGAGTTGGGTTAGCTCCTGCTCGAGATACTGAGCGGCTGCCCCCGGTTGAGGGAGCAGGCAATCCACGTAGTGCCTGTATCCCTTTGCACTGGGCACGCGGCCCGCGGAGGTGTGTGGCTGGGTCAGCAGGCCTCGCTGCTCCAGGGCCCCCATTGCCGAACGCACGGTGGCGGAGCTGGCCTGCAGCCCGAACCGTTTCACCAGGGTGCGGCTGCCCACTGGCTCGATCGTGTCCACGTAGTGATGAACCGTCGCCCGCAGCACCTCCTGTTGTCGGCTGGGCAGGGAATCCACGGCGTTGGTGTCACCAGCGCGATCGTACGGGGGTTTGCTCAGTACCGCGGAACACTGGGATCGACCTGCACACTCCAGGCATCGATGCCCCCCTCAAGGTTCCAGACGCTGAGCTCTGGCCGTTGCGCGAGGAGCCAGCAACCGAATTGCCAGCTGCGGACGCCGGCGTGGCAAAGCACCACCACGGGTTGGTCAATCTCGAATTGTTCAGGCAGTCCCTCCATCCATTGCTCGGCAGCACTGAGGGGTAAATGCTCCACGGGGCCAGGGAAAGGAGCGATGACCAACTCTTGCTGTTCCCTCACATCCACGATCCTGGGGCGCGGCGTGTCGTTCAGAAGTCGCTGCAGCTCCTTGGCGGAGAGGGGCCTGGGCAGGCCGTCGGGAGAGGTATCAGGCATGGCGGAATTCTGAAGCCACCCCTGGCATCCACCCGCAGATGGATAAAGATGTCGTCAAGTGACCTGATCGCCGGCCCATGAAGGCCCGCTCCTTTTTTCTCGCAGTTGCTGCTTCAGTGGTGGTGATGCTTACCGCTGCTGCTGGCTTGTGGTGGGCGATGGCGCAGCAGAGTCCGCTGCGACTCGCGCAGCAGCCCCTCGAGCTCCCGCGGGCAGCCCGTTTCGTTCCCCGTCAGTCGGCCCTCAGCCTGCATTGGCTCGTCGATCCAGGGCGTCTTCCCGCCTACGCCCAGGCTGTCGCACCTGCGAAGCAACGCCGGGATGCGCGGGATGCCGTTCAGCAGTTGCGGGATGGTGCCTTCGCTTTGGCGGGTCTTGAGTTCAGTGATGAATTGGCCGATTGGATCGGCCCTCAGGTGAGCCTCTCGCTGCTGGATCCAGCGCCAGGGGAAGGCCGTCTTGGCTGGGTGCTGGCCCTTTCCAGCCGTGATCAGGATGGTGCCAAACGCTTCCTGCAGCGCTTCTGGCAGACCCGCAGCCTGGCTGGAACGGATCTGCAGATCAGCCGGTATCGCGGCATGGGGGTGATCAGTGGCCGTGGTGCGCTGTTGGGCAGGGACCCCCAGCCCCTCGCCACAGCTCTGATCGACGACGACCTGTTGCTGTTGGCATCCGGCCGGGGGGTGCTCGAGCAGGCCCTCGATGTCTCCCAGCTCGATGCAATGCATCAGCTCGGGGATGAGGATCTGAAGCAACGCCTCAATCAATTGGGTGAAGGGGTCGCCGTCGTGACGGCTTCACCGCAGGCTCTCAGCACGTGGCTGGGGATGCCTGCTGAGCTGGTGCAGCATCCCGACTTGGAAGGTCTGGTGGCGGCCCTCGGGTTGCAGGGGGCTGATCTGAGCGTGGATGGCATGTTGCGCTTTCGTGCTCCTGTTGTCTCCGCTGGCTCCTCAGGTGGTGCAGCAGCTGCAGGGGAGGCTTTGTTGAGCGGAGCCGGCGGTGATGCCCAGGCGTTGGCCCTGCTCAACAACCCGTCAGCGCTGTTGCAGCCTGAGAGTGACGACCCGCTGGCGCAATGGCTTGGTCCCGTTGTTCTGGCGCAGCTGAAGGCTCTCTCTGCACCTGCTGTGGATGCGATCACCACCCGCACCGATGGCCCTCTGTTGTGGGAACAACAGTCTCAGGGCTGGTTGCTGGGTACCCGGGCTGGTCACCCCGGCTCGGAAGCTGTTGATGCGGCCTTGCAGCAACAGGGTCTCGCCGCGTCGTCGCTGGAGGCCGATCGAGGTCCACTCACGGTCTGGACCAAGCTCCAGCGCAAACGCAGCCATGGCACCGATTCGCTCCAGGCTCAGTTGGCGGTGGCCCTGGCCAAGGATGGCAACCAGGAGTGGTGGGGTGGCAGCCTGGATGCCTTGCAACAGCGCCGCGACGAGAAAGCGCTGCAACCAAGGCTCCAGCAGCTGACCGCCCTGGCGGATCGGGAGACCCGACTCCCACAGCAGCTGGCGCTGGCCGCCCCACTCAGTCGCGTGCAGCTGCGGGAGTGGCGGCCTTGGGCGTTTGTGCAAACCGTGGCGGGTCGGTCTCTGCTCGAACCGGTTCAGGGCCTGGCGCTGGCTGTCGGACCGGCATCGTCATCTGACAACGCCACGGGTCGTGAACAGCCTGATGGCAGTGACACCCTGCGCCTGCGTGTGCTCCTCAACCTGGGTTGATCTGTTTCTGTTCCGCCATGGCATCGCCCAGGAGCGCATGGATGGTCTGGATCACCCCGATCGTTCGCTCACGCTGCGGGGGAGGCAGCGCACAGCAGCTGTGGTCAACCATCTGGCCCAGCTCGGGGTTCGGGCAGAACGGCTGATTAGCAGTCCCTACGTCCGCGCGCTTGAGACCGCGTGGCTGGCCCACCGGGCTGGCCTGGCCCCGCTCCCAGAAGTGTCGGATTGGCTCGTTCCAGGCGGGGATCCTCAGGCCCTGTTCCCCTTCCAAGAGCGCAGTGTTCTTTTGGTCGGTCATGAACCGGATCTCAGTTCCCTGGCGGCTGTCTTGATCGGTGCACCTGCTGGGGCGCTGCGCTTGCGTAAGGCGGGTTGGTTGCATCTCCAGTTGCCAGCGGACGCTGCAACCTGGAGGGGGGCAGCCCGACTTGAGTTGCTGCTGCGGCCTGGTGCGCTGCAGGGGTGAAGGCGGGCGTCGCACGGTGCCGATAAGGTTGCTTGAGCGACGCAGGTTGGGGGTGGCACAGGCTTCCGCAGACGAGATCCGCCACGAGCGCACGGGCATTGTGTTCCGTCCGGGTTTGGATGGCGTGCCTGCCACCCAGTCATCCATCTGCGATATCGATGGCCAGTTGGGCCGTTTGTCGTATCGCGGCTACCCCCTCGAAGAGCTGGCGGCTGAAAGCACATTCCTGGAAACGGCCTATTTGCTGATCTGGGGCGAACTGCCCACGGCTGCGCAGCTCCAGGCCTTTGAGCACGAGGTGCAAATGCACCGGCGGGTGAGCTTCCGGGTGCGGGACATGATGAAGTGCTTCCCGGCCACCGGCCATCCCATGGATGCCCTCCAGTCCAGTGCGGCATCTCTGGGGTTGTTCTATTCCCGCCGGGCGATTGATGACCCCAAATACATCTATGCCGCAGTGGTGCGGCTGATCGCCAAAATCCCCACGATGGTGGCGGCGTTCCAGCTGATCCGGAAAGGTCAGGATCCGATTCAGCCCCGGGATGACCTGGCCTATTCCGCCAATTTCCTCTACATGCTCACCGAGCGGGAGCCTGATCCCTTTGCAGCCAGGATTTTTGACCGCTGTCTGATACTCCATGCCGAGCACAGCCTGAATGCGAGCACCTTCAGTGCACGCGTCACCGCCAGCACGCTGACCGATCCGTACGCGGTGGTGGCTTCAGCTGTTGGCACCCTGGCCGGCCCCCTGCATGGAGGGGCGAATGAGGATGTGCTCGCGATGTTGGAGGAGATCGGTTCCCCTGATCAGGCTGCGTCTTACCTCGATGAGGCCATTGCCAACAAGCGCAAGGTGATGGGTTTCGGGCACAGGGAATACAAGGTCAAAGATCCGCGTGCAGTGATCCTTCAGGCGCTCGCCGAGGAGATGTTCGAGCGCTTCGGCCACGACGATCTGTACGACGTGGCCCGTGCCCTCGAAGAGGCGGCTGAAACCCGTCTCGGTCCCAAGGGCATCTATCCGAATGTGGATTTCTATTCCGGGCTCGTGTACCGCAAGCTGGGCATTCCTCGGGATCTGTTCACGCCGGTGTTTGCGATCTCCCGCGTGGCTGGCTGGCTGGCCCACTGGCGCGAACAGCTCGGCGCCAACAGGATTTTCCGCCCTTCGCAGATCTATACCGGCAGTGAACAGCGCCGTTGGATTCCGCTCGAAAGCCGCCTTCCGGCTGCGGGCGCCTAAGTTGCCCTCATCACAACCGTGAACATGGTGCCCCCCTTCGCCACCACAACGACGGCCCTGGTAACGCCCGGCCTCGATCTGGAGCGCAGCTTCAGTGAGGCTTTGCAAGGGTTTGGCCTCTCCTCAGATCTGGCTCATCTGATCTGGCTGCCGCTGCCGATGCTGCTGGTGCTGGTGGCGGCTGTGGTCGGGGTGCTGGTCACGGTCTGGCTAGAGCGCAAAATCTCGGCGGCCGTTCAGCAGCGCATTGGTCCTGAATACGCCGGTGCTCTTGGGGTGCTCCAGCCTCTGGCTGATGGCCTCAAGCTCCTGGTGAAGGAAGACATCATTCCGGCGCGTGCCGACAGCCTGCTGTTCACCCTCGGCCCCGTGCTGGTGGTGGTGCCAGTGATCTTGTCCTGGTTGATCGTTCCGTTCGGTCAGAACCTGCTGGTCAGCAATGTGGGCATCGGCATTTTTCTATGGATTTCACTCAGCAGCATTCAGCCCATTGGTCTGCTGATGAGTGGTTATGCCTCCAACAACAAATATTCCCTGCTGGGTGGACTGAGGGCCGCGGCGCAGTCGATCAGCTACGAGATCCCACTGGCGCTGGCCGTTTTGGCGATCGTGATGATGAGCAACTCGCTCAGCACCATCGACATCGTCAATCAACAGACCGGTGCGGGTTTGCTGAGTTGGAACATCTGGCGCCAGCCCGTGGGCTTCCTGATTTTCTGGATCTGCGCCCTGGCGGAATGTGAGCGCCTTCCCTTTGACCTCCCTGAGGCTGAAGAGGAACTGGTGGCCGGCTACCAGACTGAATACGCCGGCATGAAGTTTGCCCTCTTCTATCTGGGCAGCTACATCAACCTGGTGCTTTCGGCGCTTCTGGTTTCCGTTCTCTACCTCGGAGGCTGGGGCTTCCCGATTCCGGTCGAGTGGCTGGCTGGCTGGCTGGGTCAGTCGGTGGATGCGCCTTTGGTGCAGGTGATCACGGGCACCGTGGGCATCGTCATGACTGTGCTCAAGGCCTACCTGCTGGTGTTCTTCGCCATCCTGCTGCGGTGGACCACACCCCGCGTGCGCATCGACCAGCTGCTCAACCTGGGGTGGAAGTTCCTTCTGCCTCTGGCCCTGGTCAATCTGCTGGTGACGGCAGCTCTCAAGCTCGCTTTTCCTGTCGCGTTCGGCGGCTGATCCGGCGCTCGCAACTTCTCACCCGCTCCCCGTTTTTCCTTCACCCAGGCCATGTTCGGATTCCTCAAGCAGGTTGGTGACTACACCAGGGATGCCGTTGATGCCGCCCGCAATCTGACCCAGGGGTTGGCGGTCACGTTTGACCACA
Source organism: Synechococcus sp. RS9916 (assembly GCF_000153825.1). Classification (NCBI taxonomy): domain Bacteria; kingdom Bacillati; phylum Cyanobacteriota; class Cyanophyceae; order Synechococcales; family Synechococcaceae; genus Synechococcus; species Synechococcus sp. RS9916. The sequence continues at coordinate 1,729,727 of NZ_DS022299.1, read as the reverse complement.
TGAAGCGCCGTCCTGTCACGGTGCAGTACCCCTACGAGAAGCTGATTCCATCGGAGCGTTACAGGGGGCGCATTCACTACGAGTTCGACAAATGCATCGCCTGTGAGGTGTGCGTTCGTGTCTGCCCGATCAATCTCCCGGTCGTTGATTGGGTGATGAACAAGGCAACCAAGAAAAAGGAGCTGCGCAACTATTCGATCGATTTCGGCGTTTGTATTTTCTGTGGCAACTGCGTGGAGTACTGCCCCACCAACTGCCTGTCGATGACTGAGGAGTACGAGCTCGCGGCCTTTGATCGCCACAGCCTCAACTTCGACAACGTCGCTTTGGGTCGCCTTCCCACCAGCGTCACCACGGACCCCTCGGTGCAGCCATTGCGCGAGCTTGCCTATCTACCGGCAGGCGAGATGGATCCCCATGGCGTTGCAGCTGATCGCCCTCGCGCCGGACAGCTTCCGGACCAAGTGCTGGCTACCCTGCCCAAGCCAGCAGCGAATGAGGGAGAATCCTCAACGACTGCCCCCAGCAAGGAGGAGAACGCAGGATGACGATTGCTGCGTCCACCCAGCTCATCTGTTTCCTTGTGCTCGCATCCGTGGTCGCCATCGGCGCCCTCGGTGTGGTGCTTCTCAGCAACATCGTTTACTCCGCCTTCCTGCTCGGAGGTGTGTTCATGGCGGTGGCGGGGCTCTATCTGCTTCTCAATGCCAGTTTTGTGGCAGCAGCCCAAGTGCTGGTTTACGTCGGTGCGGTCAACGTTTTGATCCTGTTCGCGATCATGCTCGTGAACAAGCGCGAAGATCTCGCCCCCATTAAGGGTCTCCAGACCCGGCGACTGATTTCCGGTGGTGTCTGTGCCGGTCTCTTCGCTCTCTTGGTGCGGGTGGCTCTGACTACCCCCTGGGCCGTGCCTGGCCCAGCAGCAGTGGGTGAAGACGCCACCGTGCGGATCGGTGAACACCTCTTCACCGACTACCTGCTTCCCTTTGAGCTCGCCTCCGTTCTTCTGTTGATGGCGATGATCGGTGCGATCGTGCTGGCACGCCGTGATGTGCAGGCGACTGACCTGGGGACCGGCCAGGCCGCTGATCAGGGCTTGATCGAAAAGTCACGCACCCCTCTGTTGGTTGATCAGCCTCCAGCCTGATCGCCGGAGGCTGATCCCCACTTGTTTCACCGTTCCGTTTTTATCGCTGCCCCATGTCTGAGCTGTTGAGCGGATCTGTTCCCTTGGAGGCCTTTCTTCTGCTGGCCGCAGTGCTCTTCTGCACTGGCGTCTGGGGATTGATCAACAGCCGCAATGCCGTGCGGGTGCTGATGAGCATTGAGCTGATGCTCAATGCTGTGAACATCAACCTGATGGCCTTCTCTTCCTATGTGGATGGTGATCTCATCCGTGGACAGGTGTTTGCCGTGTTTGTGATCACCGTGGCCGCTGCTGAAGCCGCTGTAGGCCTGGCGATTCTTTTGTCGCTTTATCGCAACCGCGTCACAGTGGATATGGAACGCTTCAACCTGCTGCGCTGGTAAGAGCCGGCGCCTGATCTTCATGCGCCTCGATCGGGTCTGGTTGATTTACAGAGCAGACAGTCCCGTGGCGCTGCGAGAAGCGCGGCGATGCGCCAAGGATCTGTCTTCGCTTGGAGTTCAGGTCACGCTGGCCATGAGTGGCCAGACTGCTGATCCTTATCCCGGTTTGCTGGCCACGCAGCCGGAGCTGCCCGACCTGGCGGTGGTGTTGGGTGGTGATGGAACGGTGCTCGGAGCTGCTCGCCACCTTGCAGTCCATGAGGTGCCGATTCTCTGTTTCAACGTGGGTGGGCACCTGGGCTTTCTCACCCACGAGCCTTCCATGCTCGGTGGATGTGAGCTCTGGGAGCGTCTGCAAACCGATCAGTTCGCTGTGGAGCAGCGGATGATGTTGCAGGCCACGGTGCACCACGGTCGTGATCTGCGTTGTGCCCTCGAGCAGGGCCAAAGCGTTCCAGCCACAGGCGTTCAAGGGCCTGAGCGTCATTGGGCCTTCAATGATTTGTATCTGCGTCCCCATCAGGAGGATCTGGCTCCCACCTGCACGCTGGAGCTGGAGATTGATGGCGAGGTGGTGGATCAGGTGCGGGGTGATGGCCTCATCTTGGCAACGCCCACCGGCTCCACTGGCTATGCCATGGCCTCCGGGGGGCCGATCTTGCATCCAGGGATCGATGCCATCATCGTCAGTCCGATTTGTCCCATGAGCTTGTCCAGTCGCCCCGTGGTGGTGCCTCCACGCGCTCGACTGATGATCTGGCCCCTGGGGGAAGGGGCGCAACAGGTCAAGCTCTGGAAGGATGGCGTTTCGGGCACGGTGCTCGATCCAGGAGAGTGCTGCGTGGTGCAGCGCGCGCCCCATCATGCGTTGATGTTGCAGCTGGATCAGCGGCCGTCTTACTACCGCACACTGGCCCAGAAGTTGCATTGGGCCGGCAGCCTGGTGGCGTCCACTCCTTCTCCCAACTGACGTTGCCCATGGCCTTGGAGATCGAACGACGCTTTCTGGTCTGCTCCGACGCTTGGCGGGCTTTGGCGGGTGCGCCTCAAGCGCTACGCCAGGGCTACCTGGCCAGTTCGGAGCAGGGGGTCACCGTGCGTTTGCGCATTAAGGATGCGCAGCAGGCTTGGTTGACCCTCAAGGCTCCTGCGGGAGGGTATGCCCGCCATGAGTTTGAGTATCCGCTGCCCCTGGCGGATGCTGAGGGTCTCTGGCTCCTGGCTCCGCAGCAACTCACCAAAACCCGCTACGCCCTGAACCTCCCCGGTGGGGATTGGGTTGTGGATTGCTTTGCGGGCGAGAACGCTCCCCTTGTGCTCGCAGAGGTAGAACTTCCGTCTGTTGATACGCCACTGGAGCTGCCCTCCTGGTGCGGTCTGGAAATCACAGGAGACAACCGCTGGAGCAATGCTGCTCTGGCTTCCCATCCCCTTTCGCGCTGGCCGAGCGACTTGAAAGATTCTTTTGATTTGCTTTAGATTTGCGGGGTAAGTGTCGGGGCTGCTCGGCGCAGCTGGTTGACAACCCTGATTGCGGGAGGTGAGGCAATGTATGGCCTCTACGACAACGACGGCATCCTCCGCTTCATGGGTGGTGATGTGGAGGCCTGCGAGGCCTATGCCCAGCTCTTCGGGCTTCCGCTTTCAAGTTGTTCGTTGTTGCCCATGCCCAGGCCAGCGGTGCCGGGATTCAAGAAGCGTCGGTCCCGTCGTCAGGAAGGGCACAGCAGTTGAAGCCATCCCGGCAGATCTTGCCGTGATCCATCGCCCAATTCAGCAGCGCCACCCGGTTTTTGGATCCGGTTTTGGTGAACACATTGCTCACGTGGTTGTCCACGGTTCGCTTGCTGATGGTGAGTCGCTCGGCAATCTCCTGGTTGGTGAGCCCTTCAGCCACCAGCTCGATGATTTCCAGTTCGCGTCCGGAGAGGGAAACGCTCATCGAGCCCGGAGTGCCGCCGCTGCTCATCGTCGCTGCCTCCCCATCATTTGATCATCCTAGGCACGTTCCACCAGTGTGATCCCGATCCCCCATAGTGGCTGCTGGGTAAACGCAATTTGGGATGGAGACCACGGCGCTGCAGCGCAATCTGGCAGCCGGGGCAGCAACAATCACAGCCGAGGTGATGCCTCCCAGGGGTGGTGATGTGTCCCACACCCTGGCCATGGCAGAAGCACTGCGGGGCCGTGTGCACGCCATTAATGTCACCGATGGCAGTCGTGCTGTGATGCGCATGAGCAGCCTGGCCGTGTGTCGTCTGCTGCTGGATGCCGGTCTGGAGCCTGTGCTTCAGGTGGCCTGTCGTGATCGCAACCGGATCGGTTTGCAGGCAGATCTGCTTGGTGCCCATGCCCTCGGGATCCGCAATCTGCTGTGTCTTACCGGTGATCCAGTGCGAGCCGGTGATCAGCCCGCAGCTCGGCCGGTGAATGAGCTTGAGTCCGTGCGGTTGCTGCGCCAGGTCACGGCTTTTAACCGCGGCGAGGACCCTGTGAAGGAGCGTCTCCCCGATGGTCCGACGGCGCTGTTTGCCGGAGCGGCTGCAGATCCCCATTGCCCCAGTCAGAGTGGGTTGTTGCGTCGCCTGGAGCGCAAGCGTGACGCTGGTGCCCGCTTTGTGCAGACGCAAATGGTGATGGATGCGGCGGTGCTGGAGGATTTTTGCCGTCAGGTGGCTGAACCGCTGGAGTTGCCGGTGTTGGCGGGGGTGTTTCTGCTGAAGTCGGCCAAGAACGCCCTATTCATCAATCGCATGGTGCCGGGTGCCTGTATCCCGGAGTCCTTGATTGCGCGCCTTGATGCTGCTGCTGATCCAGCTGCTGAGGGCATCGCTATTGCAGCTGAACAGGTGCGCTCCTACCTCGGTGTGGCCCAGGGGGTGCATCTGATGGCAGTGCGCGCCGAAGAACGCCTACCGCTGGTGCTGGATCAAGCGGGGATCAGCCCCCTGGCGTCGGTGTGAGGTCTGTGCCCAGCAGTTCGGCCATGGCCTTTTGCTGCGGGGAGGGTTCGATCAGATCAGCTCTGCGGGCATCGGTGATCAACCAGTCGAGGGCTGCCTCCTGCAGGTCAAAGTGGTCGCCGTCTTTGCCCACGCAGTAGCGGCCGAACACCAGTTTTTCCACCAACTGGACGCCAGGGCCGATTCGCGAATAGTCGAAGATGATCGAGTTGTCGATCACTGCTCCTTCGCAGATCGAGCAACTGGGCCCAATCATGGCCGGGCCGATCAGGGTGGCACCGTCTTCAATTTTGGTCATGCCACCCACGTAGACAGGACCCTGCACGTTGATCTTGTCCCAATTGGCGGCCACATTCAGGCCGGTGAACACGCCCGGACGGACTTCTTTGCCCGGGATGCCCACCTGACGGACCTCGCCCAGAAGCACGCTGCGAATGGCTTGCCAGTAGTCGGGCACTTTGCCGATATCCACCCACTCGAAATCCATTGGTAGGGCGTAGAAGGGAGCGTCTTGCTCCACCAGCTTTGGGAACAGATCAGAGCCGATGTCAAAGGCTTGACCCGAGGGAATGTGCGCGAAGATCTCCGGCTCGAAGATGTAGATGCCGGTGTTGATCGTGTCGCTCAGGGCTTCATCAACCGTGGGCTTTTCCTGGAAGGCACTGATGCGACCGGCGTCATCGGTCACCACAACGCCGTAGCTGCTCACCTGATCCCGGGGGACGCGCTTGGTGACGATGCTGGCGATGGCGCCTTTCTCCCGGTGGCGGCGGACCGCTTCACTCAGGTCGAGATCGATCAGGGCATCGCCGCAGAGCACCACGAAGGTGTCATCGAAAAAGGGCTGGAAATCCTGGATCTTTTTGAGACCCCCAGCGGATCCCAGCGCATCACCGATCAGTTCGCCGTCTTCAATCCGGCCCTCGAAGCTGTAAGCGATTTCCACGCCGAAGCGCTGGCCATCGCGGAAATAGTTTTCGATCTCTTCGGCGAGGTGGGAGACATTCACCATCACCTCTTTGACCCCGTGCTCCTTGAGGAGCTCCAGCAGAAATTCCATCACTGGCTTCTGCAGGATGGGAATCATCGGCTTGGGGATCACATGCGTGATCGGCTGTACCCGCGTCCCCTTGCCGGCCGCCAGGATCATCGCCTTCATGGCGCTTCAGGCCTCAGATCGATAGGTCAACATAAAGGCCAGATCAAGCAGCAACCGCTTCTCCGGCCGGCACAACAGCTGGCACGTCAAGCCTGGTGATCGGCAGCTGGGCCATGCTTCCGGGGGCGAGAAGACGTTTCAGTTGGAGAGGGCCATGCAGAGACCCCTCCTGCTGTAGTTCCACTTGCCCCTGGGAGGAGAGAAAGAGCAGGGCCCAGAACACGCCGACCCGGTCAGTGTCGAGGTCAGGGGGTGCTACTTCGCACCAGCGCAGCACCAGCTGTTCGAAATCGGTCCAGTGCAGGCCCTCTTCCCATTCCTGCAGAAAGACCCCCAGAGCGGCGGTGGTCTCGGGCAGTTTCTCTCGGTGGGCCAGAGCGGCCACCTGGGCAATCGCTTCGCGGTTGCTGAAGCGTTTTTTCTTCTGCCGCCGACGCATTTCCAGCTCGTCGGTTTCCAGCTGCTCGGCAATGGATTCCAGCTGTTCGATCAGCTCGCCCAGGGTGACGGGTCTCCGTAGCGGTGGAGGTGCAACAGGCCGCCGCTCCAGGTGCCGTTCCGGTCGTCTGGGCAAGTTGAAGTCGGGATCCAGCCAGCCTTGGTCTCCAAGCTCCGCTTCGAAGCCTTCTTCGAAGACGGGCTCGGGCGGAAAGGTTTGCGCCTCCAGTAGTTCGGCTTTGAGGCCCACCAGCACGGAGGCGGCGAGGAACGCTTCGCTGCTGTCGGCCAGATCGCGCTCGTAGCTCCCGCCTCGGCCCTGCAGAGCCGCATGCACCTGACGCGGCACTTCAATGCGTTGGCGCAGCTGGTCAAGAAAGCCATCGACAACTGCGATGACATCGACATCCCAGGGGTCGAGGTCGCCTCGTTGGGCAGCGTCCTGGAGAAGCCTGATGGCGAGGCGTGCTCCGGCATCAGCGCGCTGACTTCGGCTGATCTCGGACACCACTCAACCCAGTCTGCTCGCAAGGTATCGGTGTTGAAGCCTCTTCGCCAGCTCAGGATGCACTGACATCAAGCTGGTCAATCTCAGAGTTCTGGTCGCCATCTGTGCTGACCTTGGCGGAGGGTAAAAGTCCGAGCTGGGTCTCGACGGTGGACCGATAGCGGTTGAGGTCGGTTTCCAGTTCCTCGATGCGCACCTGTTGGGCTTGCATCTCCTCTTCTTTGCCAAGCGTTTCCACCGTGTTGAGCATGCCGCTCCAGGCGGCGAAGAACCAGGCGGAAACGGCTCCCACCCCTGAAGCCACGAGCAGCACGGCGGCTAGTGGAAGGGTGTATTGCAGGCCGGGAAGGAAGTGCACCGTGGTGGCCGCGGTGTTCTCCAAGGTGAAGAACACCATCACCAGGCCGAAGGCGAAGATCAGGCCGAAGTTGATCTGGCGCATGGTCAGAAAGGATCGTCAGTGAAACGTACGGGCGACGGCCTCGCCCGTCTGTTCAGAAGGCCGAACGGACGAAGTTCGTTACGCGTCAGCCCTGGGGAAGCGATGGTGCTTGCACGAATGCCGGGGTGAGAGGTGCCATGCGCAGCAGGGGAGCTGTGGGTTGGGTGATCCGCTCCATGGCCACCACGTCGCGGTTGACCAAGGCTTCGATCGAGCTCCGGTAGCTGTCGGTCATCAGCTTGGGATAAAGGCCGATGCCGATGATGGGCACAAGCAGGCAGCCGATTACATACACCTCACGGGGCTCTGCATCCACCAGGTTGGTGTGGGAGACCAGGTCGTTGTTCTCCTTCCCGAAGAAGATCTCCCGAAGCATGGAGAGCAGGTAGATGGGGGTGAGAATCACACCGACGGCGGCCAGACCATCGATCACGATTCGGAAGGTCAGGCTGTAGGCCTCGTCGGTTGCGAAGCCTGCAAACACCATCAGTTCGCTCACGAAGCCACTCATGCCCGGCAGGGCCAGGGAGGCCAGGGAGCAAACGGTCCAGAGCGCAAACATGATGCGCATCTTCTGGCCCACACCTCCCATCTCATCGAGTTGAAGGGTGTGGGTGCGGTCGTAGGTGGCTCCCACCAGGAAGAAGAGGCTCGCGCCGATCAGGCCGTGGCTGATCATCTGAAGCATGGCTCCACTGGTGCCCAGGTCGCTGAAGCTGCCGATGCCGATCAACACGAAGCCCATATGGCTGATCGAGCTGTAGGCGATCTTGCGTTTCAGGTTCCTTTGAGCAAAGGACGTCAGCGCCGCATAAATGATGTTCACCACGCCGAGCACCACGAGGAGTGGCGCGAACTGGGCGTGCGCTTCCGGCAGCATTTCGGCGTTGAAACGGAGCAGGGCATAACCGCCCATTTTCAGCAGGATGCCTGCGAGAAGCATGTGGACCGGTGCTGTGGCTTCGCCGTGGGCATCCGGTAACCAGGTGTGCAGGGGAACAATCGGCAGCTTCACCCCGAAGGCAATCAGCAGGCCGGCATAACAGAGCAGCTGGAAGCCATGGCCGAAGCCCTTCTGGGCCAGAACGCTGTATTCAAAATTGGGGGTCCCGCCACCGAAGAAGCCCATGGCGAGGGCAGCCAGCAGGATGAACAGGGAACTACCGGCGGTGTAGAGGATGAATTTGGTGGCGGCGTACTGCCGTTTCTTTCCGCCCCAGATTGCCAGCAGTAGATAAACGGGAAGAAGTTCCAGTTCCCAGGCCAGGAAGAACAGGAGCATGTCCTGGACGGCGAACACGGCGATCTGGCCACCATCCATGGCCAGGATCAGGAAAAAGAACAGCTTGGGCTTGAAGGTGACCGGCCAGGCGGCCAGCACAGCCAGGGCTGTGATGAAGCTTGTTAGCAGGATCAGCGGCATCGAGAGACCGTCGGCCCCGACAGCCCAGGTGAGGCCCAGATCGGGCAACCAGCTCACCCGTTCTGCCAGTTGCAGCCCACTGATGCTCGGGTCGTAGCCGTCGAGATAGGCCCCGACGGTGATCAGGAAGGTGATCAGTGCGATTCCGAGGGCAAACCAGCGCACCTGCTTCCCTTCCCCTTTGTCGGGTATGAACGGAACAATCAGCGCGCCGACGATCGGGAACAGGATCGACAGGCTCAGCCAGGGAACATCGGTGGAAATCGACTCGGGTCGCAGGCCCACCAGTTGCGGATCAAACGGGGGGCTAACGGCAAACTCCAGCACGGACAAGCCTTTTCAGGTCTTGCCGGAGTGTAGAAACGGTTGTTGGTTTCAACACGCTGGATGGTCGTTGGGACACAGAGCGTCAGACAACGACGCCGGCTTGACGAGATGGAACAACGAGCGATCAGCTGATCGGGCTGCCAAGAACGCCGAACAACACCACCATGGCGATCACACCGCCGAACACGATCAAGGCATAGAACTGGGCGCGCCCCGTCTCGAAATACTTGAGGCCTTCGCCACTGCCCAGGGTGAGCAGACCGGTGAGGTTGACCACACCATCGACCACCTTGGCGTCAACTTCGAGCACTTCACGCGCCAGCTTGCGACTGCCACGCACGAACAGCTTTTCGTTGATCCAATCGAGGTACCACTTGTTGGCCAGGAAGGCATTGATGGTTGGCACTCGCGCGGCCACCAGTTCTCCGAGGTCGATGGTGCGAAGGGCATAGGCCAGCACTGCAATGGTGATGCCGGTCACTGAGATCGCCACGGATGCTCCGGCCAACGGCAGGAATTCGCCCCAGCTGAAGTGCTCAGCCATGTCTGCCGCTTCTTCAGGGTTCAGCAGCCCTGCAAAACGGCTGTTCCAGGGCGTGCCCAGCAGGCCGATCAGCACAGAGGGAGCTGCGAGCACGGCCAGGGGAAGCGTCATCGGCCAAGGGGACTCGTGCACGCTTCCGCCGTGATGAGCATGCTCGTCGTCGACGCTTTTGCCAGCAGCGGCCATCAGCTGGTGCTGCATGGCCGTGTCGTTGCCGCGGAACTCCCCTTCGAAGGTGAGGAAGTAGAGGCGGAACATATAGAAGGCGGTCATGCCGGCCGTGAGGAAACCAACGGCCCAAAGCACGGGATAGGTGTTGAAGGCTTGGCCGAGGATTTCGTCCTTGCTCCAGAAACCAGCCAGCGGAGGAATGCCGCTGATGGCCACGCAGCCGATGAAGAAGGTGATGGCTGTGATCGGCATCTTCTGGCGGAGGCCGCCCATCAGGCGCATGTCCTGGGCGAGCACAGGTTCATGCCCCACCACGTCTTCCATGGCATGGATCACCGAGCCGGAACCCAGGAAGAGCATGGCCTTGAAGAAGGCATGGGTCACCAGGTGGAACATGCCCGCAACGGGAGCGCCACAGCCCATGGCCAGCATCATGTAACCCAACTGCGACACGGTGCTGTAGGCCAGACCTTTCTTCAGGTCCATCTGGGTCAGAGCAATCGAGGCTCCCAGGAAGCAGGTGATGGTCCCGACCACAGCAATGACAAGGCCAACACTGGGAAACTGGGCATAGAGGGGCTCAAGCCGAGCGACCAGGAAGACACCTGCCGCCACCATGGTGGCGGCGTGGATCAAGGCTGAAATCGGTGTGGGGCCCTCCATGGCGTCCGGCAGCCACACATGCAGAGGGAACTGGGCCGATTTGGCCATGGGACCCATAAAGACGAAAAGGCACAGCGCCAGAGCGGCCCATCCAGGCACGGAGCCGTTGCTGATGGCGGCAGCCAAGCCATCGGCAATGCCCTGGAAGTCGAAGCTGCCGGTGGCCCAGAACAGGCCGAGGATGCCGAGCAGGAGGCCAAAGTCGCCCACCCTGTTCACGATGAAGGCCTTCTGGGCCGCGTGTGCGGCGCCGTCGCGGTCGTACCAGAAGCCCACAAGCAGGTAGGAGCACATGCCCACCAGCTCCCAGAACACGTAGATCTCCAGCAGGTTGGGACTGATCACCAGCCCCAGCATCGAGCTGCTGAATAACGCCAGATAGGTGAAAAAGCGCACGTAGCTTTTGTCGTGCGCCATGTAGCCATGGGAGTAGATCAGCACCAACAGGGCGATGGTGGTGACCAGGGCCAGCATCACGGATCCCAGCGGATCCACCACGTAGCCCATCGGCAAGCTGAAGCTGCCGGCGCTGGCCCAAACAAACAAATGTTCGACCGGGGGTGCACCGTTGAACTGTTCAAACAGCACGGCGTAGCTGATCACCGCTGCGGCACCGACACAGCTGAGCAGCAAGACGGCGACCGGCTTGCGCAGGCGATTGATCGTTCGGTTGAAACTGATCAATCCCATGCCGGTGATCAGCGCTCCGATCAGCGGAAGCACTGGAATCAACCAGGCGTAGTCAGCGGCCGAGTGCATCCGGACGAAGCAGGATTTTGCTGAGTTTAGGCAGCTCAGCCCAGCAGGCTCTCCAGTCGGGAGTGGAGAAACGCAGTGGTGCCGATCGGGATGAAACGGTGGGCCCACCAGAACACCCCCACGGCAATGACAATTCCCAGTTGGGCAGGGCGTAGAAATTCCGCCCAGGTCAGCTGCTGACGACCATCCAGCACGGCGACGAACGGCGCCACAGAGGTGTTGGCTCGCAACTCCGTGAAGGCATCACCGAAGCGGGCCTGCAGGCGCCGATCGCCATGCCAGATGGCAAACAGGTGATGGCCGATCAGGCCGATGCAGGTCACCACCATGAAACTGCTTCCGATCCAGAGGGCATGGCTGATGCACCAGAGGATCTGGCCCACCGCCTGGGGGTGGCGGCTGATGCGAATGATCCCGGTGGCATACATCCGCACCTGAGGTTTGAGCACGGCTGGGATTTCCAGCAGGTTGTAGGTGGCCGGATACAGGAACAGAAAACTGATGGCGGTCAGCACCCAGATCACGGGGATGAGGCCTGGCACCCCCTGCAGATTCCACAGTCGAATGCCGTCGTAGCGGTGGGCCAGGAAATAGCCGATCACCACAACAGCGGAAGGAATGCTGGCGGCGGCAAACAGCAGACGCCAGGCACGGGCACCGATTTTGGCCTCAGCGTGGTTGCGCAGAGCGGCACCGCCGCTGTGGATCACGGCGAACAGCACCAGAAGGGCGAACATCACCAGGCTGGAGTGGTGAATGCTGCCGTTGACGGCCTCGGACACAGACCTCTGCGGAGAAGGATGCGCCGATTCTGAAAGTTCATCGGTCGGTTCCGGGGCTTGGTGGTGTCCCTGAGGCGGGCATCCCCCTTACAGTTTTTTGGTTCTTCCTGCCCGGGTGGGCAGGCCCCCATGGCCGATCTGCCCTTCACCCTGGATCAACTGCGCATTCTGCGGGCCATCGTCAGCGAGGGCAGTTTCAAAAAAGCTGCCGACAGCCTGTTCGTGACCCAGCCGGCCGTCAGCCTGCAGATTCAGAACCTCGAAAAGCAGCTGGAGGTGTCGCTGTTTGACCGCGGTGGCCGAAAAGCTCAGCTGACTGAGGCAGGGCATCTGCTGCTCGGCTACTGCGACCGGATCCTGAGCCAGTGCCATGAGGCCTGCCGCGCCCTCGACGACCTCCACAACCTCAAGGGTGGGTCGTTGGTGGTCGGTGCCAGTCAGACCACGGGTACCTATCTGATGCCTCGGATGATCGGGCTGTTCCGGCAGAAATATCCCGATGTTGCGGTGCAGTTGCATGTGCACAGCACGCGCCGTACCGGCTGGAGCGTGGCTAACGGCCAGATCGATCTGGCCATCATCGGTGGGGAGTTGCCCTCCGAACTCAATGAGTTGCTGCAGGTGGTGCCCTACGCCAGTGATGAACTGGCTTTGGTGTTGCCGGTGAAGCACCCGCTGGCTCGGTTGATGGAACTGAGCAAAGACGACCTTTATCGCCTTGGGTTTGTTTGCCTGGATTCCCAATCCACTACGCGCAAGATGGTCGATCAGCTGTTGGCTCGTTCAGGCCTGGATGTTCAGCGTCTGCGGATCGAGATGGAGCTCAATTCGCTGGAAGCGATCAAAAATGCAGTGCAGGCAGGTCTTGGTGCCGCGTTCCTGCCGGTGGTGTCGATTGAGCGGGAGTTGAATGCCGGCACCCTGCACAAGCCCGCGGTGGTGGATCTGCAGGTGCGCCGCCAGCTCAAATTGATCAGCCATCCCGCCCGGTATTGCTCCCGGGCCTCCGATGCCTTCCGCAGGGACGTGCTCCCTCTGTTTGCCAGCCCCGATAGCCCGTTGCGCCAGGTGCGCACAGGACTGGCAACACCCGATGAGGACGGCGAAAGCCGACCTGCACAGGCTCAGAACTGATCCGCCTCTGGGGTCAAGCCCACCGAGTCGTCGGCCACGCCTTTGGTGATGAATTTGTTCTCGCGCACGTCTGTTTGGTAGACGCAGCGCACAAAGGGTTTGTCGCGGATTGAGCCGATGTAGGCGAAGGTGTTCATCCGCTGTTTGCACTCCCGCTCCTGGGCAGGAGTGATCGCTCCTTCCTTGCGCAGCACGGCCCAGTTCTCCCTTCGGATCACGCATCCGGCCTGCAGCGCCGGCTGGGTGACGAAGCTGCTGACCGGGTTCATGGTCGTGTACATCTCCAGGTCCATCACATAGGCACTGGCGCCCCACTGCCTGCAGAACTCGGGATCCGGTACGGCCATGTCGAGTTGTTGGCTGCTGGCGATGTTGCCTTGATCGCCCTGGGTGGTGCTGGTCACAGCACTGCCGATCCCGATGCCCACAACGAGCACACCGGCGAGGACCGCCGCTGTGGCCGTGTTGAATTTCATCCCGCCACCACCAGGTGGTCCCCCCGGAGGCTGTCCGCCTGGGGGGCGACCGCCAGGGGGCCGTCTGCCTGGGTCGTAGCGCCCAGAGGATGGCTGCCGGCCATAGCTACCCCTGTCGTCACGGGGCCGGTTGTCCCGAGGACCTCTGCCCTGGGGGCCGTCGTAGCGCGGACGGTCGTAGGGGGAGCGGCTCAAAGCAGTTCAGGCGAGCGGGGCAGTCCCATCGAGTAATTCAGCACCCGACAATCGGGGTTGTAGCTCAGTTCTCCGGCCTGGAGCAGTTGGCGGATGCAGCCTTCCAGTTCTGTGCCGATGCGGCGCAGGTTGTAGTCGCTCAGCTCAGCACCGGCATGGCTTTCGACCAGATCTTTAAACCGTTGCTGCACCTTGGCAATGCAGCTGTCGTTCCAGATGAATTCGTTGTCGGGGTCGAGATCGAGGGTCAGCTGCTCGGGGTCCGGCACCAGGTTGTTGTTCTCCACCTTGGCGGTGAACAGCCGCACGTGGCGGGTGGTGCACTTGAGCAGAGTCTCAGCCATGGCAACAGTGAGGTTCCGGAGAAAACCGAAACGGCGATTCGACCGACTTTAGGAAGCAAGCGGGGGAGGGCAGCTTTTAAGGTTAGTTGCAATTTCTAAGCACCACCATGCGCATCGCCATTGCAGGGGCCGGTTTGGCCGGACTCTCCTGCGCGAAGTATCTGGCGGATGCCGGTCATACCCCGGTGGTGCTCGAGTCCCGTGATGTGCTCGGCGGCAAGGTGGCGGCCTGGAAGGACGAGGACGGCGACTGGTATGAGACCGGCCTTCACATCTTTTTCGGGGCCTACCCGAACATGCTGCAGCTGTTCAAGGAGCTGAACATCGAGGACCGGCTGCAGTGGAAGAGCCACTCGATGATCTTCAACCAGCCTGAGGAGCCTGGCACCTACAGCCGTTTCGATTTCCCCGACTTACCCGCCCCGGTGAACGGCGTTGCAGCGATCCTGGGGAACAACGACATGCTCACTTGGCCGGAGAAGATCAGCTTCGGTCTCGGTCTCGTGCCCGCCATGCTGCGCGGACAGGGCTATGTCGAAGAGTGCGACAAGTACTCCTGGACTGAGTGGCTTCGCATCCACAACATTCCAGAGCGGGTGAATGACGAGGTGTTCATCGCCATGAGCAAGGCGCTCAATTTCATCGATCCTGATGAAATCTCCGCCACGGTGGTGCTCACCGCGCTCAATCGCTTTCTTCAGGAGAAGAACGGTTCCCAGATGGCCTTCCTGGATGGAGCTCCCCCGGAACGGCTCTGTGAACCCATCGTTGAGCACATCGAAGCGCGCGGAGGCGAGGTGCACCTCAACAGCCCTCTGCGTGAGATCAAGCTCAATCCGGATGGCAGCGTCGCTTCGTTCTTGATTGGCGGAGTGAAGGGCCAGGAAACCCGGGAAATCCACGCCGATGCCTACGTCAGCGCCTTGCCAGTGGATCCCTTCAAGCTGCTGCTACCCGAGCCCTGGAAGCAAATGGAGGTGTTCCAGAAGCTGGATGGCCTGCGAGGTGTTCCTGTGATCAACCTGCACCTGTGGTTTGACCGCAAGCTCACCGACATCGACCATCTGCTCTTCAGCCGCTCTCCTCTGCTCAGTGTCTACGCCGACATGAGCATCACCTGCCGGGAATACGAGGACCCAGATAAATCCATGCTCGAGCTGGTGTTTGCCCCAGCAAAGGACTGGATCGGTCGCCCGGACGAAGAGATCATCGAAGCCACCATGGGCGAGCTCAAGAAGCTGTTCCCCATGCACTTCGGTGGCGACAACCCCGCCACCCTGCGCAAGTACAAGGTGGTGAAAACACCGTTGTCGGTCTACAAGACCACTCCCGGATGCCAGCAGCTTCGTCCGGATCAGACCACACCGATTAAGAACTTCTTCCTGGCGGGGGACTACACCATGCAGCGCTATCTGGCGTCGATGGAAGGTGCGGTGCTCAGTGGCAAGCTCTGCGCTGGCGCAGTGGACCGCAAGAGCGGCCAGCTGGCATCATCGACCCCTGTCAGCGCGCCGGTGTCGGCCTGAGTCATGCCCCTCGCCGCACTGAATCTCGAGGCTGCCTACGAGAGTTGTCGGCAGGAAACGGCGACCTGGGCGAAAACCTTCTATCTCGGCACCCTGCTGCTTCCTCCTGAGAAGCGCAGGGCGATCTGGGCCATCTATGTCTGGTGCCGACGCACCGATGAATTGATGGACAGCGAAGAGGCCCAGGCGCGTCCGGTGTCTGAGCTGGCTGAGCGTCTCGATCGCTGGGAAGCCAAGACCCGTGCGCTGTTTGAGGGCAAGATCGCCGACGACCTTGACGCGGTGATGGTGGACACGCTTGAGCGCTTCCCACAGTCGATTCAGCCCTACCTCGACATGATCGAAGGTCAGCGGATGGATCTCACCTGGACCCGCTATCCGACGTTCAAGGATCTGCGTCTCTACTGCTATCGGGTGGCTGGCACCGTCGGTTTGATGACGGAAGGGGTGATGGGCATCGATCAGGCCTACACAACAGCGCCCTGGAGCCATGTCCCCAACACGTCCGATGCGGCAGTGGCCTTGGGGATCGCCAACCAACTCACCAATATCCTGCGCGATGTCGGAGAAGACCGGGGGCGAGGTCGGATTTATCTGCCTCAGGAGGACCTTGAACGGTTCGGCTACAGCGAGGAGGACTTGATGGCGGGCCGTCTCAATGACGCCTGGAGGGCTCTGATGGCTTTTCAGCTGGAGCGAGCCCGTGAGTGGTTTGCGCGCTCTGAGGCTGGTATCCGCTGGTTGTCAGCTGATGCTCGCTGGCCTGTTTGGACCTCTCTGCGTCTGTATCGCGGCATTCTTGATGTCATTGAACAGCTCGATTACGACGTCTTCCAAAACCGGGCTTATGTCGGTCGGCTTGGAAAGATGCTGGAGTTGCCCCGGTCCTACGTGATTGCGCAGACCCGTTGAAGGTGATGCCGTTTGGTTGCTGGCGGCCATGAAAAAAGCCCGGGTGCAACCCGGGCTTTTTGATGATCTGGTGCGTTGCGCTCAGACGGCAGTTTTCTGATTGGCCAGAAGATCCTTGAGCTTGGCCAGCTCACCGGCCCAGCGGGGATCGGGAGCTTCTTCAGCTTTGGCGTCGCTGTGGACCACCTTATTGACGGCCTTGCGGGCAGAGCCAGGAGCATGGGAAGCGCCAGGGCCGCCGCGGCGTCCGCCGCCACCTGCGTTGTTGTCACGGCGCTCGGAGCGCTCGATGCGCAGGGCGTTACCGCCGAAATCTTTGCCGTTGAGCTGTTCGATCACCGCATCAGCAACTTTCTCGTCGTTGACGTTGGCGAAGCCGAAACCACGGCAAGCACCGGTCTCCCGGTCGAGCACGGCTTTGAAGCGGATTCCTTCCCCGACGCTGGCCAGCAGGCTCTCCAGCTCCTTGGATTCAAAAGTCTGCGGCAGGTTGCCGACGTAAAGGCGAGCGCTCATGGAAGGGGGGAAGGATGAAAGATCCGGTCAGTTCGATCGATGTCGACACTGCAAAGGCAGTTAATCACAGCGTGGTGGCTGGGAGGTCATCCACCATCGGCGAGCGGCGGTCAATGCCGCCTCTCGGTTCGGCAAGCGACCGAAGGCCCGTTCAACAGCAAGGTGTTGCAGAAGCTGACCGAGTTGGGGGCCAGGGGTGATGCCCAATGCATCTTGCAAGGTGGTGCCGTCCAGCGGTGGCTGGGGATGAAACAAGGGGTCGACGGGGTTGCGCCAGCGTTCCAGCCACGCCTCTTGAAAAGGCGGTTGAAGCTGCAGGATCAGCGCGGGCAGGTCATCCCCCAGTTCGGTGTGGAGCTTCAGGCGTCGCTCTTCAGACAACGAGTCGAAACCGAGGCCGTCGTCCATCTGCTGCCAGCGGCGCAACACCCCACAGCGCTGGATCTGACGGCGGCTGAACCGCAAGGTCTTGAGACCGTGGTCGCTCAGCAGTCCGGTCAGCCGCACGAGGGGCAGGGCGGCTTGGCGTTCCTCCTGGGTGAGAGAGGCTGCAGACGGTGTGAGGGGCTCTGGAGGTCTCTTGAGATCGGCTTGAGAGCCAGCGTCTTCGGTTGGGGCCCAGGGAGAGAGCAGCCCACTGCAGCGCAGTTGCTCCATGGCTTGATCAGCGCCGGGGGCTTGCACCAACTTGGTCAGTTCGGCCTGAATCCGTTCGGGTGCCGCCTTGGGCAGTGCCTTTCGATGTTTGTTCAAGAGGGGCCAGGTGTCCGCCGCGATCTTGAAGTTCAGTTCCGCCGCAATGCGGATCCCCCGCAACAGGCGCAAGGGATCATCGATCAGGTTCTGCTCCGCCACGGCTGTCAGCAGCCCAGCGTTGAGGTCCTGAAGGCCGCCGCAGGGGTCCACCAACTCGGGGGTGGGGGCCAGGCGCAGGGCAATGGCGTTAATGCGGTAGTCCCGTCGTTGCAGGTCAGCGGTGAGGTTGGCCCCCTCTTGGCGGGCCAAGTCGATCGTCCAGCCTTTCACCACCAACCGGGCCATGTCGCGCTGTTCGTCCAGCACGACGCAGGCACCGCCATAGCGCTTGGCAAGACGGCGGGTTTCCCCCAGGGCATCCGCCGGCACCACCAGATCAAGGTCGGGGGTCGAGCTGAGCCGTCCCAGCAGGGCATCCCGCACCGCTCCACCCACCAGGGCACTGCCTGGTGGAAACGACTCCAGAGGCACTGGCCAGCGTTGCGGGGCTAAGGCATCCCGCAACAGCTCCGCCTGATCGGCGGGATTGGCCTCCAGAATGGAACCCTCAGCGGCAGGGGGAGGCATGTGCATCTGCGTGGATTGCCGCTGGGTGGATCGATGTCAGGCCTATCACGCGGTGGAGCGTCAGCATGGCGCTGTTCACCTCAGCGAGGATCCGGATCTGGTGCCTGAGCAGCCGCGGATTCACATCAGCGTTCATGATCTTCCCGGCGGTCAGGCCGGGATCGAATGGGACGTGCGCAGTTGCGCCAGTTTTGAGGCCGAGCCAGGGCGTTGGCAGCGCCTGCGGCCCGGAGTGGAGCTGCCGCGATGAGCCGTTGGTTGCTGGCTCTGCACAGTTCCACCCCTGTGCTGGGAGTGGCGGTGCTGGATCTGGATGATCCCCAGGGCAGCCGCCGGGTGCTGACCCGGCCTGCTGGGCGTGAACTCACCAATGGTCTTCCGGCTGCTGTGCAGGAGCTGTTGCCTCCGGATCAGTGGTCAGCGATCGTGCGGCTGGCGGTGGCTACCGGGCCCGGTGGGTTTACAGGCACACGCCTGACGGTGGTGATGGCGCGCACGCTGGCCCAGCAGCTCGACTGCCCGCTGGATGGAATCAGCAGCTTTGCCCTGATGGCCCCTCGGCTGGCACGCCAAGGGGCGTTGGCGTCGCCGCACGACCCCTTCTGGATCGTGCAGACCCTGCCGCGCCGTGGTCAGGTCGGGGGCGCCTACCAAGTGTGTGAGGGTGATGCGGTGGAGGAGCTGCAGGTGCCCCATCTTTTGGCCGAGGACGAGATGGTGCAGCCGGCCCTGACCATGAGCGAAGACGTGGAAGCCGATGTGAGCCGGTTGCTGGACTGCTGCCTGGCGGCGCATCAGCGCGGTCTCCCCAGCCCTTGGACCGCTGTGTTGCCGATCTACCCCACCTCTCCGGTGGGGGTGGTGTAAGGGCGATGGGCAGCCGCTGGGGGTGGGTTGCTGGCGCTGGATTGCTCGGCGTGGTGTGTGCTTTGCCTCTCCGGCCTTATCACCAAGCTCTTGTCACGGCTCAGCCGCCGGAACGGATTCTGGTGCTGGGGGGCGATGTGGACCGGGAGCGGGCCGGCCTTCAGCTGGCGCGTCGGCTCAATCTGCCGCTTGTGGTGAGCGGGGGCAGCAATCCCGAATATGCCCACTGGTTGATGGAGACCGAAGGGTTGCGGGAGGGCCAGGTGGTGCTGGATTACCGCGCCAATGACACCCTCGGGAATTTCACATCCCTTGTGGATGACCTCCGTGAGCAGGGTGTTCAGCATGTGTTGCTGGTGACCAGCGAAGACCATCTCCCCCGCGCGCTCACGGTGGGCAGCCTGGTGGCAGGGAGCCGAGGGATTCGTTTGACCGGTGTACCCGTGTCCTGTGGTGTGGACTGTGTGCAGGAAAGTCCAGGAAAACGCTGGGGCGATGGCCTGCGTGCCCTGGCTTGGGTGATTACGGGAAGGGATCTGAAACCCTGGGCTCGAGCTCAGTGGGAACGCTTGGTGAGCAGCCCCTGATCCAGCAGGGCGTTGATGCGCCGCTGCAGTTCCAGGGTGGTGGCTTCCAGGTCGGGTTTGCGCCGACTGGCCGGAGGCGGAAGCGGCTCCCCCACTCGGATCTGGATGGGCACCAGGCGCGGACGGCTCTGGCCCGTGCCGAGCGCGCGATGGCTGTTGATGATCGCCACAGGCAGCAGGGCAGCGCCGCTGCGGGCGGCCAGCAGGGCCGCGCCTGGCATGGGTTGATTGACCCGTCCGTCGGGCTGGCGCGTGCCGTCGAGGAACACCCCCGTGGCCCAGCCCTCCTGCAGGCGGGCTGTCGCCGTGCGAATCGCTTCCCGATCACTGGCTCCCCGTTTGACGGGATAGGCCGCCAAGGCCCGGATCAGAGAGCCGAGTAGGGGGACAGCAAACAGTTCCGCTTTGGCCATGAAGGCCACAGGGCGTCCAAGGGCATGACCCAGGAGGGGAGGGTCGAGATGGGAGCCGTGGTTGGCCACCACCACCAGTGGGCCCTGCATCGGAACGTTCTGACAACCGCTGATCCGCCCACGGAACAGGCCTCGGAACAGGGGGAAGACCAGCAGAGCACTCACCAGCCTGTAGGTGAGGCTGGGGCGGGGTGGTCGCTTTACCAGCGCCGGGTTTTCACGGGCCGGATCAGGCTGCACCACGCTCACAGTCCCAGGTCGCCGGCACTGGCCAGCTGGCTGGCAACCACGCCGCTCATGGAGCGTTTGGCCAGACCACTGAGCACGTTGCCGGGGCCGATCTCCACCAGGGTGTCCACCTTGGCAGCGGTCATGGCCTCCATGGTTTCGCGCCAGCGCACACCACGGGTCATCTGATCCCGCAGGCGCTGCTTGATCACTCCGGCATCGCAGCTGGGGCTGGGATCGGTGTTGCTGAGCACCGGCACGCGGGCATCTTCAAAGGTCACACTGTCGAGGTGGGAGGCGAAGGCGTCCGCCGCGTCGGCCATGAAGGGGGAATGGAATGCCCCAGACACCGGCAAAGGAATGGCACGTTTGCAGGTGAGTTCAGCACTCACGGCTTTGACCGCCTCGGGGGTGCCAGACAGCACCACCTGGGCGGCACTGTTGTCGTTGGCAATTACCACGCCCTCATGGGCGGCCACCAGGGAGTCGAGCTGGTCACGATCGAAGCCGATCACGGCCGTCATCGCTCCACCGCCAGCATTGGCCATCAGGGTGGAGCGCTTGAGCATCAACTCCAGGCCAGTGGCGGCATCGAAAACGCCGGCGGCATAGAGAGCCACCAGCTCTCCCAGGCTGTGGCCAGCCACCAGGGCCGGTTCCCGTCCTTGTCGGCGCAGTTCGTCGACGATCAGCGACTCCACCACGAACAGGGCGGGCTGGGTGTTGCGGGTGTCGTTGAGGTCGGCGGGACCGTCGGCGTCACTGGTTTCGCCACGGCAGATCGCCAGCAGATCACGACCGAGAAGCCGCGAGGCCAGGGCAAAGCGTTCTTCAGCGCCAGGCAGGCTGATCACAGGGTCGGCCATGCCGACTTTCTGAGACCCCTGACCAGGGAACACCCAGGCGATCGCCATCGAAAAGTGCGCGGTTGTGGGGGGAGCCTACGAGGGGCCCTGCCAGCGCAAGAGAGCTGCACCCCAGCTGAGGCCCGCACCGAAGCCGCTGCTGGCGATGCGATGACCAGGCTGAATGCGTCCGTCGCGCACGGCCTCGTCGAGCATCAGCGGGATCGTGGCTGCTGAAGTGTTGCCGTAGTTGGCCAGGTTGGTGAGCACCTGGCTGTGGGGAATGGCAAACCGATCCGCGACGGCATCGAGGATGCGTTGATTGGCCTGATGCAGCAACAACCAGTCGAGTTGATCGGCACTGGTGGCTGTGTCTTGCAGCAGCGCCTTGAGGATCGCCGGCACTTCCCGGACGGCGAATTTGTAGACCTCCTGGCCGATCATCTGGATCGGTTCGTAGTGGCCGCCCTGATGGCTGCTGCCATCCACTAGGGGTCGGCGATCGCGGCTTTGGGGCACGTTCAGACATTCGCCGCGACTGCCATCGCTGCGCATCTGGAAGCCGAGCAGGCCATCTTGATCCGCTGGACACGCCTCCAGAGCCAGGGCTCCAGCGCCATCGCCGAACAGCACACAGCTGCGCCGGTCGTCCCAGTCGACCCAGCTGCTCAGTTGGTCGGCCCCGATCACCAGCACCCGCCGCATGGCTCCGGTGCGCAGGAACTGCGATGCCGTGATCAGCGCGAACAGAAAGCCACTGCAAGCAGCGGTGAGATCGAAGGCCACGGCGTTGCGGGCGCCCAGCAGAGCCTGCACTTTCGGCGCTGAGCCGAACAGGTCATCGGGGGTGGAGGTGGCCAGCAGCACCAGGTCGAGGCTGTCGGCGTCCCATCCCGCCATGGACAGGGCTTCTCGCCCAGCATCGGCAGCCAGGCCGGAGAGCGATTGATCAGGCCCGCAGATGCGACGGGCCTGAATGCCGGTTCGGGTGCGGATCCATTCGTCGTTGGTGTCGACCCGTTGCCCGAGTTGATCGTTGCTGATCTGTTGCTCACCGCGGGCACTTCCGCTGGCCACCAGGGCCACGCCGCCGGAGGGTCCGGAGAGTGGTGCTGATCCAGCCAAGGGCGATGTCAGACGAGGTGGCGTCAGTCAATCACAGTCGAGGCTGGCGCGGTGCAGTCTCAGACCCCAACGGGCTTGGCGGTGTTGCCGAGTTCGGCGAGATCGTCCATCACGCCATGGCTGGCGGCGGAGTGGGCTAAGCGCAGGGCACTCAACACGGACAGGGCCCGGCTGCTGCCGTGGCCAATCACACAGATCCCGTTCACGCCCAGCAGCAGGGCGCCACCGTGTTCGGCGTGGTCGAGGCGTTTCTTGATGCGCTTGAGGTTGCTCATCAGGAAGGCTGAACCCACCTTCCCGCGGCGGCCACGGGGCAGTTCGGCTTTGAGCACCCCGAGCAGCACGCTGCCCACCGATTCGAGGAATTTGAGCAGCACGTTGCCGGTGAATCCATCACAGACCACCACGTCAAATTCACCGGAAAGCACATCGCGGCCCTCACAGTTGCCCGCGAAATGGAGACGGGACTCCTCTTTCAGTAGTGGGTAGGTCTTGAGGGCGAGATCGTTGCCCTTGCACTCCTCTTCGCCGATGTTCAGCAACCCCACCCGCGGTTGAGCGACCTGCAGCACATCCCGGCTGTAGATGTTGCCGAGCAGGGCGAACTGGTGGAGATAGGACGGTTTGCAATCCATGTTGGCGCCCACATCCAGCACCAACACGGGCTGGCCTGGATCCTTGGTGGGGAACAGGGCTCCAATGGCAGGGCGTTCGATGCCTGCCAGGCGCCCCAGCCGGAAAATGGCTGAGGCCATCACAGCTCCTGAGTTGCCTGCGGAATAGACCGCCAGGGCCTCCCCCTTTTTTACCAGGTTCATGGCCACGTTGATGCTGGCATCGCGTTTGCGCCGCACCACCGTGGCCTCTTCATTCATTTCCACGGAAGGACCGCTGGCCACCAGATCGAGGTAGCCGGCGTTGCGCGCGTCATTCAGGGCTTCCGTCAGCCCCATCTCCTCGGCGGCAGCCAGCACCCGATCGGTTTCTCCGACAAAACGAATGCGGAGAGGCAGGCGGGTGATGGCCTGGAGGCATCCCTCCAAGATCGGGCCAGGCGCATGGTCGCCACCCATGCCGTCGACGGCCACCCACAGGCGTTCTGCATCGTTGATGGCGGTGTCGCCATCGCTATGGCCACCTTGCAGCCGTCGAAGAGGGTCGAAGACCAAGGGTTGCAGCACGGTGCCGGCCACGTTGCCCGCGCTCGACACCACCGTGCCGGCGACAGAGCCAGCGGCGCTTGCTGAGGAGGTGGCAGTGCCCACAAGGCTGGTGACCGCGGCATTGCGGCGATACCAAATCACAAGACGGCGAACGGCCTTGGAGCGTCGGGGCTTGGCCCGAGCCAACGAATCGCCCACAGGGGGCGTCGCATTGGAGTCAGTTTCCTTCGGAGGCAACGGAGTCAACGATGCGCTGGAACAAATAGCCGGTGCCGCGAGCAGTGAGGATCAGCTCGGGATTCGCCGGATCGTCTTCCAGTTTGGAGCGAAGCCGGGAAATATGAACATCCACCACCCGGGTGTCCACATGGCGTTCTGGGGTGTAGCCCCACACTTCCTTGAGGATTTCCCCGCGACTGAAGGGTTCTCCAGAACGGCTGACCAGCAGTTCCAGCAGGCTGAACTCCATGCCCGTGAGTCGGATCCGCTCATCGCCACGGAACACCTGACGCTTGTTGGTGTCGATGCGCAGATCGGACACCTGAATCACGCCGGAGTTGGGGATGCCAGCCACCTGTTCTTTGTCCACCCGGCGCAGCACGCAACGGATGCGGGCTTCCAGTTCCTTGGGACTGAACGGCTTGACCACGTAGTCATCGGCGCCCAGTTCGAGGCCGGTGATGCGGTCCGCCACATCCCCCAGGGCTGTGAGCATCACGATCGGCACATCCGATTCCTTGCGCAGCTCCTGGCAAACGCCGTAGCCGTCAAGCTTCGGCATCATCACGTCGAGCACCACCAGGTCGGGCTCCACGTTGCGGAAGCACTCCAGTGCCTCGTTGCCGTCGCAGGCGGTGATGACGTTGTAGCCAATCATCGAGAGGCGGGTTTCCAGAATCCGGCGGCTGCTGGCTTCGTCATCGACGACGAGGATGGTTTCCTTGGCAGGACTGGCGACTGTCATCAGGCCCGCGGGCACTACAACAACTGGTTACACCTAAGTGGCCAGCCGCCCGATTTATTCACTCCCCGCCAGTTTTCTTCATAGTTCGACTTTTTCGGAAGTCGGCGTTCGCTGCCTTTCCTCCCCCTATTCGTGCCCCGTTCTTCCACCCTGTTCGTTTGCCAGAGCTGTGGGGCGCAGACCCGTCAGTTTTTTGGTCGTTGCAACAGCTGCGGCAGCTGGAATTCCCTGGTGGAGCAGTCGCAGCCCAAAGACGACGGCCGTCGCAGGCGTGCTGGTGCTGATCCCAAGGCGGCTCCCGTGGCGCGCCGATCCACAGCCATGGCTGACCTTGGTGATCAGCCGATGCAGCGGCTTGGCAGTGGTTACGACGAATTCGACCGGGTGCTTGGCGGTGGCTTGGTGCCGGGGTCTTTGGTGCTGGTGGGGGGAGATCCGGGCATCGGCAAAAGCACCCTGTTGCTCCAGAGCGCCACGGCCATGGGAGGGGACCGCTCGGTGCTCTATGTCAGTGCGGAGGAATCGGCGCAGCAGGTGAAGTTGCGTTGGCAGCGCTTGCAGCGCCGCGGCGCCGATCTGCAGTTGCTGGCGGAAACCGATCTGGAGCTGGTGCTGGAGGAGCTGGAGGCTCTCAGGCCGGATGTGGCGATCATCGACAGCATCCAGGCCATGCACGACGCCAACCTCACCAGTGCGCCGGGATCGGTGGCCCAGGTGCGAGAGTGTGCGGCTGCCCTGCAGCGGCTGGCCAAGCGTCAGAACACGGCACTGCTGCTGGTGGGTCACGTCACCAAAGAGGGAGTGCTGGCTGGGCCCAAGGTGTTGGAGCACCTGGTGGATGCGGTGCTGACCTTCGAAGGCGATCGCTTTGCTAGCCATCGCCTGCTGCGTGCGGTCAAAAATCGCTTCGGTGCCACCCATGAGCTGGGCGTGTTCGAAATGCGCGGGCAGGGGCTGGCGGAGGTGGGTAACCCCAGTGAGCTGTTCCTCAGCGGTGAACAAGCCAGTGGTGTGGCCACGATCGTGGCCTGCGAGGGCACCCGTCCGCTGGTGGTGGACCTTCAGGCCTTGGTGAGCACCACCAGTTACGCCAGTCCGCGCCGGACTGCGACGGGGATTGCGGTCAACCGTCTGCACCAGATCCTGGCGGTGCTGGAGAAGCACATGGGCCTGCCGCTCTCACGCTTCGATTGCTACCTGGCGGTGGCTGGCGGCCTCGATGTGGAGGAACCCGCCGCTGATCTGGGGGTGGCGGCGGCTGTGGTGGCCAGCTACAGGGATCTGACGTTGCCGGCTGGCACGGTGCTGATGGGGGAGCTGGGTCTGGGCGGTCAGCTGCGCTCCGTTCCCCAACTGGAGCTGCGCCTGCAGGAGGCCGCCCGACTCGGGTTCAGGCGTGCTGTTGTGCCCCAGGCCAGCGGCCTGGGTGCGGTGGCGGCTGCCTTGGGGCTGGAGTTATTGGAGGCCTCGCGGATCACCGAAGCCCTCGTGCTGGCCCTCGGCGATGGAGCGACGGCTCAGGACGATCAGAAATAAACGTCGACGTTGCTGCGACCGGTCGATTTGAGCCAGTTTTCGATGTCGAGGTAGCCGCCTGGGTTGAGGCGCACCGCCTGGGTCCAGGCTTCGGCCGCCTGATCGAACCAGCTGTCGGCTTCATCGCGGCGACCCTCCTCTTCAGCTGTGCGTCCGCGCTTCTCGAAGATCAGCCCCATGTTTTTGAGGCAGGAGGGCTGCTTGGGGTTCTCGTCGAGCGCTTTCTGATAGGTCTCGATCGCCCGGTCTTCCTCTCCATTACTCATGTAGATGATCGCCATGTTCTTGAGGGTTTCACCGCGGTCGATCGGGTTTTCCTCGAGCTTCAGGCTTTCCTCGTAGTTCTCCAGTGCCTCGGCGTAGTCGCCGTCGTTCTGGGCTGAAAGCCCGTCGCGGTAATAGACGTAGGCCTCCTTGGCCCGGGCGTTGATCGGAAGCAGCTTCACGATCAGATCCGCCATCACCGTGAAACTCTTGTCGATGAAGTTGTCGTTGCGGTTGCTGCGGGGCACGGCGGGCCTGCTGGAATGGCTCCCATCCTGGTGCACGCAGCCCTGCCTAGCGTGCAAATGTCTCAAACCCTGCTGTGAGTCGCACCTCCACCGCTGGTCCCCACACCACTGTTCTCCTGGATGTGGAGGGCATGAAGTGCGGAGGGTGCGTGCGCGCTGTGGAGCGCACCTTGCTCGAGCAGCCGGGCGTGGAGGAGGCCAGCGTCAATCTGGTGACGCGCAGTGCCTGGTTGAGCCTTGCCGGCGAAGGTCAAGCCCTGGAAGGGGTGTTGTCGGCGCTTGAAAATCGCGGCTTCCCCGCCAAAGCCCGCTCCCAGACCGCCCCCGGTGCCGGCGAAGACGATGTGGAGCGCAGCTGGGGCTGGTGGCGTCAGTGGCGGCAGCTGATGGTGGCCCTGGTGTTGCTGGTGCTGTCGGTGTTGGGGCATCTGGCGGAAGGCGGCCACCTGAACCTGCCCGTCGTGGGGGAATTGTGGTTTCACGCGACCCTGGCCTCGGTAGCGCTGATCGGACCGGGTCGACCGATCCTGGTGGGGGGCTGGAGGGCGGTTCGTGCGGGAGCGCCGAGCATGGACACCCTGGTGGGCCTCGGCGTCAGCAGTGCCTATCTCGCCAGCCTGGTGGCTTTGATCTGGCCCCAGGTGGGCTGGCCCTGTTTCTTCAACGAGCCGGTGATGTTGCTCGGCTTTGTGCTGCTCGGCCGCTTCCTGGAGGAGCGGGCCCGGGTACGAACGGGCCGGGCGTTGCAGCAGTTGGCTGCGTTGCAGCCGAATCAAGCCCGGTTGGTCATGGCCGATGGCAGTGTCAGGGAGGTGCCGGTGGCTGCATTGCGGCCTGGTGAGCGCCTCCAGTTGCTGGCGGGTGACCGCATCCCTGTCGACGGCGTGGTGATCGAGGGCTGCTCGGCGGTGGATGTCTCGAGCCTGACCGGCGAACCTCTGCCCCTTGAGGCAGCCCCTGGCACGGAGTTGTCCTCAGGCAGCCTCAACCTCGAAGCGACCTTGGTGCTGGAGGCGCAGCGGGTGGGTGCGGAGACCGCCCTGGCTCGGATCATCGCCATGGTGGAGCAGGCCCAGGCCCGGAAGGCTCCGATCCAAGGGCTGGCTGACCGCGTTGCCGGGATGTTCTGTTA
This sequence comes from Synechococcus sp. RS9916, assembly GCF_000153825.1. NCBI lineage: Bacteria > Bacillati > Cyanobacteriota > Cyanophyceae > Synechococcales > Synechococcaceae > Synechococcus > Synechococcus sp. RS9916. The sequence continues at coordinate 1,702,220 of NZ_DS022299.1, read as the reverse complement.
CGGCGTGATCAGTCTGGCCACGCTCACATTTTTGTTTTGGTGGCAGGTGGGTCCCCGCCTCTGGACCCAGGTGTTGGCGGCGCCGATGCCAGCGGCCCATCACCATTCCGCTGCCATGGCCGCTGCGCATGGCCATGGCCTGCATGGCCCCTTGGGTGCAGGCGCTGAAACTCCCTTGGGATTGGCCATTCAGCTGGCCATTGCTGTGCTGGTGATCGCCTGTCCCTGTGCACTGGGTCTGGCCACCCCCACCGTGATCACGGTGTCGTCGGGATTGGCGGCCCGTCAGGGCTGGCTGTTTCGCGGTGGGGATGTGATCGAGCTGGCGGCTGGGCTGGATCGCGTTGTGTTCGACAAGACCGGCACGCTCACCCTTGGCCGTCCCTTGGTGGCTGAGGTGCTGGCGAGTGCTGATCCAGCCCGCACCCTGCAACTGTCGGCCAGCGTCGAGAACACCAGTCGCCATCCATTGGCCCACGCCCTGCTGCAGGAGGCACAGCGTCGTGGCTTGCCCTTGCTGCCGGTGGTGGGCAGTCGCACCGTCCCCGGCGCGGGTGTGGCTGGTGAGCTTGAGGGGGTTGAGGGCACGGTGCGCGTGGGTGCTCCCGAATGGCTGCAACGGGAAGGCATCGTCTGGCCTGCGCCTTTCCAGGAGGCTCTTGATCAGGCCTCCGACAAAGGGCAGTCGCTCGTGGCGGTGGCTCTGGATGAGAGGCCCCTGGGTTTGATCTGTGTGGACGACCGCGTGCGCCCCGATGCCTCTGTGGCCTTGCAACGGTTGCGCGGTCAGGGTCTGATGTTGGCGATGCTGAGCGGCGACCGTCAGCCGTCGGTGCAGCGCCTGGGTGATGCGCTGGGTTTTCAGGCCGATCAACTCGCCTGGCAGTTGTTGCCGGAGCAGAAGCTGGAGCGGTTGGAGGCCTACAGGACCACCGGCAGCGTGGCGATGGTGGGGGATGGCATCAACGATGCGCCTGCTCTTGCAGCGGCTGATCTGGGGATCGCTGTGGGCACTGGCACCCAGATCGCTCAAGACACCGCTGACCTGGTGCTATTGGGAGACCGCCTGGAGGCGGTGCCTGAAGCGCTGCAGCTGGCCAAGCGCACCATGGCCAAGATCCGCCAGAACCTCTTCTGGGCCTTCGGATACAACCTGCTGGCCTTACCGGTGGCGGCCGGAGTGTTGCTGCCGGGCTTTGGCCTGCTGCTGTCGCCGCCACTGGCGGCCTTGTTGATGGCCCTGAGCTCCATCACTGTGGTGCTCAATGCCCTCAGTCTTCGCCTTCCATGAGCGGGATGCGGGGTCGCTTTCTGGTCATGGAGGGCATTGATGGGTGCGGCAAGACCACCCAGATGCAGCGCCTGGCGGAGTGGTTGCCAGGCAGCGGTTTGATGCCTTCAGGGGCCCAGTTGGTGCAGACGCGGGAGCCGGGCGGTACTCCCCTGGGCCAGGCCCTGCGTCAGTTGTTGCTCCATCCTCCTGAGGCAGTGGCACCAGGCCCGGTTGCCGAACTGCTGCTGTATGCCGCCGATCGGGCCCAGCATGTGGACCAGGTGATTCGGCCTGCCCTGGCGCGGGGCGACTGGGTGATCAGTGATCGGTTCGCCGGATCGACACTGGCTTATCAGGGTTATGGCCGGGAGCTTAATCGGGAGCTCATTGTTCAACTCGAGCAGATCGCCACAACGGGGCTTCAGCCTGATGCCACCTTCCTGCTGGATCTGCCTTTGGCGGTCAGTCAGGCCCGCCGTGCGGATCAGGCCAATGATCGGATCGAGGCGGCCGGTCAGGCGTTTTTGCAGCGCGTCAGCGAGGGGTTCCGGGTGTTGGCGGCAGGCCGCGGCTGGTGGTGCATTGATGCGGATCAAGTCCCCGATGCGGTCACGGCTCAGATCCGGGATCGCCTGCAGCGCGGTTTCTCTGAGGGGGGCTGATGGTTCCTCTGTTTTCTGATCTGGTGGGCCAGCCCCAGGCGGTGTCGTTGCTGGAGGCGGCCCTCAGCCATCAGCGGGTGGCGCCTGCCTATCTCTTTGCTGGACCTGATGGTGTAGGCCGGCGTCTGGCTGCGCTGCGGTTTCTGGAGGGGGTGCTTCAGGGAGGGCAAGAGGACCGCCGAGAACGTCGTCGGTTGGAGGCCCGTAACCATCCTGATCTGCTCTGGGTGGAACCCAGCTATTCCCATCAGGGTCGGCTGATCCCTCGCTCGGAGGCGGAGGAGGCGGGCGTGAGCAAGCGCACGCCGCCGCAATTGCGCCTCGATCAGATCCGTGAGGTGAGTCGTTTCCTGGCCCGACAGCCTCTGGAGTCGCCTCGGGGGCTGGTGGTGATTGAAGACCCGGAAGCGATGGCGGAGTCGGCGGCCAACGCCCTCCTCAAAACCCTTGAAGAGCCTGGGCATGGTTTGCTGATTTTGCTCTCAGCTGCGCCGGAACGCCTGCTCACCACCATTCGTTCCCGTTGTCAGCAGATCAGCTTCAAACGCCTCGATCCAGGGCAAATGCAGACGGTGCTTGCGCGCCTGGATGGCGAGCAGCGTGCCCAGGCCGCGGCGGCTCTGGAGCTCCCGGAGCTTCGGGCCCTGGCGGCCGGTTCCCCTGGAGCACTGCTCGACCATGCCAACTACTGGGAGGCGGTGCCGGACTCCCTGCGGGATCGGTTGACGGTGCTGCCCAGCAAGCCAGCGGAGGCCTTGGCTCTCGCACGGGATGTGACCGAAGCTCTCAGTGGCGAACAGCAGCTCTGGTTGATCTCCTGGTGGCAGCACCACCTTTGGTATCAGCAGGGGCAAAGCCAGGGGCTGAAACGCCTGGAACGGTTGCGCAGCCACCTGCTCTCGTTTGTGCAACCGCGGTTGGCCTGGGAAGTCACCTTGCTTGATCTGCTCACAGCAGGATCGAGCTAAGTGACGCCTTCAGCAAGGCCTGACTCAGGCGCTGACCCGCTTGCTCGACTCGTCTTTTTGCTCCCGCTCTTGGCGGGCCTGGGCTAGGACGTCCTGGAGGTCGTCAAGCTGGGCCCCGGTGGGCAGTTCCAGGCAATACCCGGCGCCATAGACCGTTTTGATGAACCGTGGCTTGCGGGGATCCGGCTCCAATTTGGTGCGTAGGTGACGCACATGCACGCGGATGGTCTCGATGTCGTCATCGGGCTCATAGCCCCAGACCTCTTTGAGGATCAGGGATGGCGCCACGGTCTGGCCATGGCGTTGCAGCAGGCAGTGGAGCAGTTCGAATTCCAGATGGGTGAGACGCACAGGCGTGTCAAACCAGATGGCTTCGAAACGCTCAGGCACCAGGGTCAGGGGGCCGTAGCTGAGGATTTCGTTGTGGTTCGAGCTGCCCACAGGGGCACGATCACTGCGCCGCAGCAGCGCTTTGACCCGCACCTGGAGCTCCTCGAGATCGAAGGGCTTGGTCAGATAGTCGTCAGCCCCGGAATTGAAGCCACTCACTTTGTCCTTGGTGCCACCAAGGGCCGTGAGCATCAGGATGGGAATGCCGGCGGTGCGCTCATCCCGGCGCAGGCGCTGACAAAGGGTGAGGCCATCCACCTTGGGCAGCATCAAGTCGAGCAGGATCAGATCCGGGGTGTACTGAAGCGCCAGGGCCTGACCTTTGATGCCGTCATCGGCACGCTGCACGTCAAAGCCGTTGTGCTCGAGGTGTCCACCCACGAGTTCGCGCATGTCGCCGTCGTCTTCGATCAGGAGGATGCAGGGCTTCATCGGGACGCTGGCTCGGTGAACGATTGGAACGCGACGCGCAGAGGAATGACGTTCGTTCGGATTCTCACAAGATTTGTAGACCCTCTGGCGGGCTGGTGCAGGGGCTTGCCTCTTGCGGTAATGCCCTCACATGCCAGTCTCTCACTGTGATTTGCTCACCATTGATCGCTCTGGAAGCGCCTGTCTTTTCAGAATGTTTTCGGAATCCAGCTGTGGTTTGTTACGCGATGAGCGTTTTTCAGGTTGATTTTTAGCTGGACACACAAAAAAACCACAGCTTCTGCTGTGGCTTTTGAAAAACTCCCCGGGCGGGATTCGAACCTGCGACCAATCGATTAACAGTCGACCGCTCTACCGCTGAGCTACCGAGGAATGGGACCCGAAGAACTTACCCCTCAGCCCCGCCGCCCTGCAAGCGGTTGAAGCTGTTTGCGCAGTTTTTGGCCGCTGCTCCAGGGGGCGATGCGGCCTTTTTCCATGCGTGCCGCTCCATCGGCGTGGTCCAGCTCGTCGAGGCGGTGGGTGACCCAGAGAGCGGTTAATGGGGCTTGGGAGCGGTGACAGAGCTGTTGCACAGCAGCCAGCACCGTTTGTTGGCTGGCGGGATCCAGAAGCGCTGTCGGTTCATCCAGCAGCAGCAGGTTGGCGTCGCTCGCCAAGGCGCCGGCGATGGCCAGGCGTTGTTTTTGCCCGCCGCTGAGGGTGTGAATAGGCCGGGTGGCCATCCCCGCCAGGCCCACTTGTTCCAACAGGTGGTTGATGCGGGTGTGGCGCTCCCCGCTGCTGAGATGGCGGGGCAGATTCAGCAGCAGTTCGCTGCCGCAGCTGGGCAGCAGCAATTGGTGGTCGGGGTTCTGGAACACCAGGGCAGGCCTGAGGGTGCAGTCCAGCTGACCGCTCTGTGGTTCAAGCAACCCCCCGATCATGCGGAAGAGCGTGCTTTTGCCGCTGCCGTTGCTGCCCACCAGCATCCATAGGCCGGGTCCGGGAATGGTGAAGGAGCACTGATCAAGTGCGCGTGTGCCGTTGGGCCAGCTGAAGCTGACCCGGTCGAACCGCAAGCCTGGAGCGGTGAGCTCAGCCATCAAAGGCAAAGCCAGGGCGCTTGCTGCCGCCGCCCGTGGCGGTCTTTTCGTAAATCTGAACGGCCAGCACTTCACTGCTGAGCACGCTCACGCGCTTGCCTTCCATTTTTTCGCAGCTGAGTTCCAGCAGGCGGGGCTGGCCCTGCTCCATGGTCTGGCGCACCTGCTGATACAGAGTTTCGGCGGCGGCCTGGTCCTTGCGCTGCACCGACACCGGCATCGGGCTCATCTTGATGGCCAGTTCAATGACGTACACGGGGGTGGGCTGCAAGTCGGCGCATTCTCGCGAATGGAATCTCCGCCTGGTGTGCAGGGTGCACCTGGCGGGGAAGGCTCGCTGCTGTGCTTTCTGAGTATTTCCACTTATCGCCCTGGGCGTGTGGGGTGGATTTCCCCCAAGACGGCTTGCGCCCATTAGGCTGCGCAACGTAACGCTTCATGAAGCGCCTTTCTCATGACGATCGCTGTAGGACGCGCGCCACAGCGGGGATGGTTCGACGTCCTCGATGACTGGCTCAAGCGCGACCGCTTCGTTTTTGTCGGCTGGTCCGGCATCCTTCTCTTTCCAACGGCCTATCTGGCCATCGGTGGCTGGCTCACCGGCACCACCTTCGTCACCTCCTGGTACACCCACGGCATTGCCTCCTCGTACTTGGAAGGTTGCAACTTCCTGACCGCAGCTGTGTCCACCCCCGCTGATGCGATGGGTCACAGCCTGCTGCTGCTCTGGGGCCCTGAGGCCCAGGGCGACTTCGTGCGTTGGTGTCAGCTCGGCGGCCTTTGGGCCTTCGTGGCCCTACATGGTGCCTTCGCGCTGATCGGCTTCATGCTCCGTCAGTTCGAGATCGCTCGTCTGGTGGGCATCCGCCCCTACAACGCCATCGCCTTCTCCGGCCCGATCGCGGTGTTCGTCAGCGTCTTCCTGATGTACCCCCTCGGTCAGAGCAGCTGGTTCTTCGCGCCCTCCTTCGGTGTGGCTGCGATTTTCCGCTTCCTCCTCTTCCTTCAGGGCTTCCACAACTGGACCCTGAACCCCTTCCACATGATGGGCGTGGCCGGCATCCTCGGCGGCGCACTGCTCTGCGCCATTCACGGCGCCACCGTGGAAAACACCCTGTTTGAGGACGGCGAGCAGTCCAACACCTTCAAGGCCTTCGAGCCCACCCAGGAAGAAGAGACCTATTCCATGGTCACCGCCAACCGCTTCTGGAGCCAAATCTTCGGAATTGCGTTTTCCAACAAGCGCTGGCTGCACTTCTTCATGCTGTTCGTGCCTGTGATGGGCCTGTGGACCAGCTCCATCGGCATCATCGGTCTGGCTCTCAACCTGCGCGCCTATGACTTCGTGTCTCAGGAAATCCGCGCTGCAGAAGATCCCGAATTCGAGACCTTCTACACCAAGAACGTCCTTCTGAATGAAGGTCTGCGTGCCTGGATGGCACCGGCTGACCAGCCGCACGAAAACTTCGTCTTCCCTGAAGAGGTTCTGCCCCGCGGCAACGCTCTTTGATTGTCAGGCGTCGATTTCCTTCCTCTCTGGGGATGCCTTCGGGCATCCCTTTTTTGTTGCCCACCCGGGCGCCTTTGTCGCATTATTGGCGCGTTACCGTTACGAAATAGTGTCAAATTAGTGTCTCTTGGTGAGTTTTTGGTCCTGGGGCGGGTGTCGTTCGGGCCTGTGATCGCAGCCTGGGAGGCGTCGTTTTGAATGGCAGCACGTCGCCCGCCTCAGCACATCGATGCCTGCATCTGCGTCAAGGGCTGAGGTCTGGCCCCCTTCCATTGGCTGGCTGGCTGCGGGCTTCTGGCTGGTCACGCTGCTGATCCAGGTTTGGCGGTTGGAGAGTCTCAGCGCCACCTATGACCAGGCCCTGTTCCTGCAGGAGTTGTGGTCCACAGCTCAGGGGCGTCCATTTGAAAGCAGCCTGTCCTCGGTGTTGTCGGGGGCGGTGGCGATTGGGGGTGCTCTCCCCTGGGTCGACTACCTCCATCTCGGTCAGCACGCCAATGCCCTCACGCTGGTGATCGCTCCCTTGGTGGCGCTGCTGGGGCGCTGGGCGTTGCCCTTGGTGCAGGTGTCAGTGCTGACCGCTGCGGGCTTGGTGCTGTGGCGCATGGCAGCCCGCCGTCTGCCCCATCCTCTGGCGTTCCGAATCACGCTCGCCTACTTCCTCAGTGGTGCCGTGATCGGGCCCGCACTGGAGAACTTTCATGATCTGATCTGGCTCCCCCTGTTGGGCTTCTGGGTGGTGGAGGGACTGCTGGAGCGGCGGTTGTGGCAGGTGTTGCTCTGCTCCGCGCTGCTGCTGTTGGTGCGGGAAGATAGTGGTCTGGTGCTGTTTTCCCTGGGCCTCTGGGCCCTGGTGCGTCGCCCGCAGGTGCGCTGGTGGGGCTTGGCGTTGATGCTTGCGTCGTTTGGTTGGGTGCTGCTGGTGACCAGCTGGATTCAGCCGGCGGTGGATTCGTCTCTTGCCGATCGCTTCCTGAGCGAGAAATTCGGCCATCTGGTCGATGACCCTTCCGGCGGCACCGTATCGGTGGTGCTCACGATGGTGTCTCAGCCCCTGGCGGTGCTGCAGGCCTTGGTTTCACCACCAGGTGCCACCCTCGGTTTTGTGCTGGCCCTCAGCCTGCCGCTGCTGTTTGTGCCGCTGGTGTCGGCGGATGCCGCTCTGCTGGTGGCCGTGCCGTTGTTGATTGCCCTGGTGTCGCAGGGGCGCACGGCCTTGGCGGTCACCCTGCGCTATGTGCTCGCTCTCGTTCCCGGTCTCTACATGGGAACCGTGTTGTGGTGGGAAGCGCACCCCCAGGTCTGGGAACGGCGCCGGCTGCGGTCGCTCTGGACGGGAGCGCTGGCCCTTGGCTTGGTGCTCACCCTGGCGGGCAATCCCCATCGCAGCCTGTCGGCCCTGATTCCTGACAGTTTTTCCCCCTGGGTCCATGTGTCGCCCCAGGAGATGCTGGCCCGGCGGCAAGCGGCCCGGTTGGCGGTGGCTCAGGTGCCTTCATCCGCCAGCGTCTCGGCAGATACGCCTCTGCTGCCTTTGCTGGCGGAGCGCGAGCAGGTGATTCGCTTCCCCAAGCATTGGCAGTTTCGTGATCGCGAGGGGGTGGAACAGGCCGTCGACTACGTGGTGGCTTTCCCCGGCTACTACACCTCCATGGCGCCGGTGTTCAAGCGGGAGCGCAAGCAACAGGAATCGATCCGCGATCGCATCAGCCAGTTGATCAGCCGCGGTGACTACCAGCTGATTCACTGCCAAGGGGGGGCGGTGGTGCTGCGCCGGGTGCAAGGCACAACTCCAGGCCTGACGGCCAACGCCGGCAGTCCCAGTCGTTGCGATGCGCTCGGTTGAGCAATTGCTGTTGCACCTTTCTGGATGAGCCCCAGCCGGGGTCGCTTGGGTGAAGTAGCAGAGCCGTCCAGCCGTCTGCCTCCAGCGGGCCATCAAAGCTTTTCTTCGGGAAGGCGATCTGGCGCCGCGCGCTCAGGTGAGGCACCAGATAACTGGTGGTGAGCACACCGGCATCGGAGGGGATGGCGGCGGTGGCAGCGGCCGCTTCACTGCGCAGGCTGATGCGTTCCAGGTAGGGCCCGGTGAAAAACCACGGTTTGGCCAGGGCCAGCCAGCAGAGCACCGCCCAGCCCACGACCAGGGCTTTTTTTCGCCGGCCAACAGCAAGGCCCTGTTGCCCGTCAGCGGCCAGACCATCGATCGCGGCGAGCACGGCCACCACCGCCAAGGGCAGGCTGTAGTGGTGCACCAGGGTGCGGTAACTGGAGGCGGCTGAAAGCAGGTTCACCAGCACCAGCGGCAGGCCGATCAGCAGCACCGGCAGGGAGCGGCGGCGCCACAGCACGCCACAGGGCAACGCCAGCAGCAGCAGATAGCTGAGCCCTCCCGGCCAATCCAGGCCAGCAAGCGCGCTGATGGGCCCGCCGCTGAGATGGCTGAACATGCGCCCTGCCGCTTTCGGGCCTTCGCCATCCCGCAGCCAGGGGTAAAGCCAGCGGCTGAGCATCAGCAGCCAGCCGCCTGACAGCAGAGCCGCTGCAGTGCTCCAGCGCCAGCGGCGCCGCCAGGCCAGTTCAAGGGCAATGCCGGCGGTGATCAGCACCAGCCCATCGCGGCAGCTCAGCAACAGCAGCAAGAGGGCAAACCAGAGCCGGAATCGCCTGGCCCGTTGGGCCCAGAGGCTGAGGGCGAGGGCCGGCATCACCCACACCTCCGGGTGGAAATCAAACAGGGTGCTGTTGAACACCACCGGCTGCAGCCACCACAACAGGCAGGCCAACCAGCACAGCCGTCGGGGCAACTGCGCCTGGGCGGCCAACATCCAGATCGGGACTGCCGTGAGGCTTAAGGCCAGGGCCTGGGTGGCCAGCAGCCATTGCACGGATGGGGTGAGCGCATAGAAGCCACCTGCAACGGCAAAGCCCCAGGCGCCGTGGTCGGCCAGCCAGTGCACCTGTTCCATCGAAGAGATCGGCGGCAGGCCTTGGCTCAGCAGCCAGGCCCATTGGTCAAAGAGGCCCAGGTCGTAGGCGTTGCTTTGCAGTAGATGGTGGCGCGCTGCACTGCCGCCCCAGGCCACCAGGCCCAGCAGCAGGCTCAGGGCCCAAAGGCGTCGGGGTGGAGCGAGAGTAGGCGTTGTCAGGAACGTGTTCATGGCGTCGGGCAATGCCAGAGCTGCCAGTGACTGTTTGGGGTCTGGGTCCTTTGGGTCGGGCTGGCTGGGGAGACGGCTTGGCAGCCTTGCAGCGGCTTGCGGCTCACCACCCAGTGCTCGCCTTGGCGCGGAGCATCCTTGGGCAGCAGTTCCCGTCCGGCGTACCAGCCCAACGAAGGGCGGGTGGGGCCTTTGAGGATCACGGGCGCTTGATCGGGAAGCTGGCGGATGGCGGCAGCCACCGGTCGAGGATCCCAGCTTTCATTCAGTTCCCACAGCCAGAACGGGCTGTGCCAAAGCGCCAGCAAGGCCAGGCCCCAGCCCGCCAGCAGGGTGAGTAGCCCTCGGCGCCTCTGCTGCCTGGTGGGTTGCAGCACTTGCAGGCCACCGGCCAGCAGGCCCGAACCGGCACAGAGCAAGGCCAGTGTCGGCAGGGCCAACGGGGTGGCGGGGAGCTGCATCACCTCGGCGCCCCAAACCACCACTGTTCCCAGAAGCACCAGAGCTCCCAGCAGGCTCCAGATGCGCCCCACCCAGCGGGGGCGCCCATCACTGAGCACGGGCTCCAAGCCTTCAGCGCAGAGCAGAGTAATGGAGGGCCAGAGCAGATGGCTGTACCAGGGCAGTTGGGTGCGCAGCGGCAGCACCAGGGCTGCGCTGCCCAGCAGCAGGCCCAGTTCCCAACGCCCCACGCTGTGGTGGCGCTGGCGCCAGGCCCAGATCACCCCGGCTGGCAGCAGCAGCAGCCACGGCCATCCGCCTTCCAGCACTTCGGTGAGCGGCATCACCCAGGCGCCGGTGCTGTCGCCCACCACCTCAGCTACCCGGCTGAGCCCCTGGCCGCCCCACATCAACAGGGCATCGCTGCCCCGTTGCGAGACGTGCCAGAGATGCCAGGCGAGACCAGGAGCGCTACCAGCCACGACCCAGGCCATCGCTGAGCGGCGCCAATGGCTTTGGCGGCGGTCGATCGCGCTGATCGCTGCCGTGATCAGCAGAAATCCCAGCACCGCTGGCGGCTTGAGCATCAGCACGCCTGTGATGCCCAGTCCGGCCAGCAGGCCATGCCAGGGGCGGGTACGACTGCTGAGCCAACCGGTCCAGAGCAGCAGCATGCTGGTCACCAGGCTGCCGTCGAGCATGGCCAGCCGCCCATGGCGCGCCATAGGAAGCAGGGTCATCAGGATCAGGCTGGCCAGTAGGGCCTTGCGTTCCGCATGGGGGCCTCCGAGTTGGCGGCGCAGCGCATAGAGAAGAGGTATGGCCAGGCTGGCGATCAGGCAAGGCAGCAAGCGCACGGCCCACTCCTGTTCGCCGAGCAGGCGGGTGCTTGACCCGATGAACCAATGCAGACCTGGAGGCTTGTTGAGATAGGCCTCGTGCCATTTCCAGGCCAGCAGCCAGTCCAGGTTGGCTTGGCTGAGATCCAGGCGGGCCATGGTGGAGCGGGCCACGCTGGCAACGCGTCCTTCGTCCCAATCGCGCAGAGGCAGGGTGCCCAGGCCTGGCAGCCACACCAGCAGGGTGAAACACCACAGCAGCACAGACCTTGCAAGTCCGTTAGGGTTCAAGAGTCCTGATCGCAGTGATGTGAAGGCATCTTGGGCCGTCCGCGGTTCGTTTGGCTTCGAATGCATCGCCGGCGTTCATCTATCCATCCGGGAGGAGGTGTCCATGAGTTCCAGTTCTTTGATGCAGGGTCTGCTGATCGCGGAGAACGCCGGCTGACGGCTCTTTCCTCTGACTGATCAATCGGTTCCGCGCCAGAGCGGACCCGGCGAGAGCCCCCGACCGGTTTTCCGGTCGGGGGCATCGTTTTGAAGGGGTGGTTCGGTGGCCGCTTAATTAAGGATTGGTTGTGTAGCAACCGTTACTGGCCCTTTTTTGAGCTGGCACAAGGGCCGTGGGTTAACTCCTGGTAATCGGCAATGTTTAGTTCGGCGCATTTTGCGCCCTTCCTGTGTGAGGAAACCATGAAACTCTTCCAGCAACTGCTGGTGGCACCTGCTGCCCTGGGCCTTCTGGCTCCTGTGGCTGCCAACGCCGCTGAGCTGAACATCAACGGTGTGTCTGACTACGCCGCTTCCGGCGAGCAGGTCACCAGCATCAGCCAGTTCTCGGATGTGTATCCGACTGACTGGGCCTACCAGGCACTGAGCAACCTGATCGAGCGCTACGGCTGCGTCGCCGGTTACCCCAACGGCACCTACCGCGGCAACCGTGCGATGACCCGCTATGAAGCGGCCGCACTGCTGAACGCTTGCCTCGACCGGATCACTGAAGTGACCGACGAGCTGAAGCGCCTGATGAAGGAGTTCGAGAAGGAACTCGCCATCCTCAAGGGCCGCGTGGACGGTCTGGAAGCCCGCGTGGGCGAACTGGAAGCAACCCAGTTCTCCACCACCACCAAGCTGAAGGGCAAGACCACCTTCGTGATCGGTGGCAGCAGCTTCGGTGGCGACGCCTACGTGCGTGAGCAGTTCGGCCGCAACCTGTTCATCGGCTCGAAGTACGGCTACGACAACGCCGAAAGCTTCAGCTACACCGACGTCAACGGCAAAGAGAAGACCTTTGACAACCCCTTCTACTACTCCGGTAGCAAGAAGGTCTACAAAGGCCGCAAGATGGCCGATGTGGCCAACCAGTATCTGGGTGCTGTCACCTTCAACTACGACCAGCAGCTTGATTTCCTCACCAGCTTCACCGGTAAGGATCTGCTGAAAGTCAAGCTTCGCGGTGGCAACTTCGGTCCTAGCGCCTTCGGCGGTGCTTCCACCGGCATCCCCAGCTTCCTCGGCGGTCAGTACTCCACCCAGTCCACCCTGGAAACTGCCTTCGAAGGCGGTGCTACCAACAACAACGTGGTCCTGAACCGCGTGTTCTACCAGTTCCCCCTGGGTGAGAACTTCACCGTCACCGCCGGTGGTGTTGTCCGTCAGGACGACATGCTGGCTGTGTGGCCCAGCGCATACCCCGCTGACACCGTTCTCGACTTCTTCACCTACGCCGGCGCTCCTGGCGCTTACAACCTGAACCTGGGTCAAGGTGCAGGTATCTGGTGGCAGAACGACGGCTTCAGCGTCAGCGCCAACTACGTTTCCAACAACGGCAACGTTTCGAAGGCCACCAACGGCTATAGCGCTGATTACGCCGTCTACAGCAACGGCACTGACGTCTACACCGTCTTCCAGGATTCCCAGGACTGCACAGCCTCTGGTGGCATTGCCACCGATTGTGCTGGTGGTACCGGTACCGTTCAGCTCGCCTACACCGACGACAACTGGGGTGTCGCTGCTGCTTACAACTACAGCAGCCAGTACGCGTCCGCTCTGAACCCCGCCACGGCAACCCCTCTGGCGAGCAACATCACCGCTTTGGGTAACACCAACTCTGTTGGTCTGAGCGCCTACTGGAGCCCCGAAGAGTCCGGCTGGATGCCTTCGATCTCCGCTGGTTGGGGCCTCAACTCCACCTCCGGTGCTGATAACGACACCTACCGCATTTCTAAGAACGGCGGTAGCTACAGCAAGTCGAAGGGCTACACCAACCTGTTTGGTTACGACTTCCAGTCCGCAACCACCCAGTCCTGGTCTGTGGGTCTGCAGTGGACCGACGTGTTCCTCAAGGGCAACACCGCCGGTATGGCTGTTGGTCAGAAGGGCTTCGTGACTGCCCTGGATCTGTCGAACAACAAGTTCGACTTCGGCTACGGCAACTCCAACAAGGCCGAAGAGCGCCTCGTCCGCGACGGCCAGTACGCCTGGGAATGGTGGTACATGTTCCAGGTCACCGACAACATCTCTGTGACCCCCGCCCTCTTCTACATGAGCCGTCCTCTCGGTTCTGCAACCCAGGGCGTCCAGTTCAACCAGTTCGGCGGTCTCCTGAAGACCACCTTCAAGTTCTGATCGAACACCCCTTGGAAGCCCCGACATTCGGGGCTTCCAACACTCCTCATCACCTTGGGCTCCCTGCTTCGGCAGGGAGTTTTTTTTTGCCTGTTAACCAATCCATCACCGTTTCTTGATGGGTGCTTATCGGCGACTGGTATGGCTCATCGGTAAGCTCCGCACGTGGCGCATTTTGCGCCCTTCCTGTGTGAGGAAACCATGAAACTCTTCCAGCAACTGCTGGTGGCACCTGCTGCCCTGGGCCTTCTGGCTCCTTTGGCTGTTGATGCAAACCGGTCTGCCAACGCCGCTGAGCTGAACATCAACGGTGTGTCTGACTACGCCGCTACCGGCGAGCAGGTCACCAGCATCAGCCAGTTCTCGGATGTGTATCCGACTGACTGGGCCTACCAGGCACTGAGCAACCTGATCGAGCGCTACGGCTGCGTCGCCGGTTACCCCAACGGCACCTACCGCGGCAACCGTGCGATGACCCGCTATGAAGCGGCCGCACTGCTGAACGCTTGCCTCGACCGGATCACTGAAGTGACCGACGAGCTGAAGCGCCTGATGAAGGAGTTCGAGAAGGAACTCGCCATCCTCAAGGGCCGCGTGGACGGTCTGGAAGCCCGCGTGGGCGAACTGGAAGCAACCCAGTTCTCCACCACCACCAAGCTGAAGGGCAAGACCACCTTCGTGATGGGCGCCACCACCGCCGGTGGCAACAACGGCTACAAGTATTACGGCACCAAGCTGCGCGACAAGACTGCCTTCGATAAGAAGGGCAAGAAGGGTGGTGCAGACGCTTACAACCGCAACTACGGCGCCTTCACGTTCAATTACGACCAGCGTCTGGTGTTTGACACCAGCTTCACCGGTAAGGACAAGCTGCGTGTCCGCCTCCGTACTGGCAACTTCACCAAGGGCCTGAATGCCTTCAGTGGTTCTGGTGTGAATCTGGCCGCCCTCGACGTGGCAACCGATTCCGGCGTGGCTGGCTCCAATCGCATTGCCAACAACGTGAAGCTGGATCGCCTCTACTACAAGTTCCCGATCGGAAAAGAGTTCACCGCCTTCGTTGGTGCTGAAGCTCGTAACACCGAAGCTCTGGCGATCTGGCCCTCTGTTTACAACAAGGGTGGCGCTAAGATCCTCGACTGGACTGCTCTGATGGGCACCAGCGGCGTTTACAACAAGGAAACCGGTCAGCTGATCGGTGCCTACTGGAAGCAGAAGGTCAAGAAGGGTGAGAACGCCTGGAGCGTCAGCGCCAACTATGTGGCTGACAGCGGCAATGGCAATAGCTCCAACGCCCGTGAGGGTGGCTTCATGACCGACAACTCCGAGGCGAGCTTCTTGGCTCAGCTCGGTTATGGCGGTTCCCGTTGGGGTGCTGCGTTCGCCTACCGCTACGGACAGTGCGACAGCGGCAATGGTCTGCGTCGTGGCACCGAGTTCGCCAAGAACAACAGCTGGAATAACAACTGTGTGTTCGAGAACGCCAATGGTGTCGACAAGCGTCAAGACAGCAGCTCCAACAGCTACGCCCTGAACGCTTACTGGCAGCCAGAAGAGGCTGGCTGGATTCCTTCCGTTTCTTTGGGTTGGGCCCTCAACACTGTGAGCGCCGACAATCTGGTGGAAGAGACCCCCACCGAGTCTCAGAGCTGGATGGTTGGCCTCAAGTGGGACGATGTGTTCCTCAAGGGCAATGACATGGGCTTTGCCGTTGGTCAGCCCACCTTCGCCACCAGCCTGAAGAACTGCACGAAGGCGTCCAAGAAGGCCGGCACCTGCAATGAGACTCCCTTCGATGGCAACTATGTCTTCGAGTGGTACTACAACTTCCAGGTGACCGACAACATCGCCATCACCCCTGCCGTGTTCTATCTGTCCCGCCCCATGGGTCAGTACACCAGCAATCTGGCGAAAAACGGCGGTGGTTACGACGGTCAGTTCAATGTGTTCGGCGGTCTGGTTCAGACCACCTTCAAGTTCTGATCTGACGAACAAGAAGGATTCCCGCTTCTGCGTGAATCCTTTGTTATTTGTTCTTCGTAAAGCCCTCCCCTTGGAGGGCTTTTTTGTTGGGAATGTGGCGAAGATTGCCCCCTTCTGTGATTAATGCCCCGTTGGTGATCGTTGCGCTGTGAGTCTTGGTCATGGGATGCATCAGTGCCCGATGCATTGCGATGGCCGCACCGCCGTGGGTGTTCGGTTTGCTTGCAACCACAACCTGGCTGCAGAGCTCTTTTCAAAATCAGCTTTCAGTTCTGACTTCTGTCTGGTTGGATGACGGCATGGTGATTGCCTCCGACATCACGGCCCTGGTGGGACGCACGCCTTTGGTGCGTCTCAATCGTTTGCCTGCAGCCAGTGGTTGCAGGGCTGAGCTGGTGGCAAAGCTGGAAAGTTTCAACCCCACCGCCTCGGTCAAAGACCGGATCGCCGGGGCCATGGTGCAGGCG
This sequence comes from Synechococcus sp. RS9916, assembly GCF_000153825.1. Lineage (NCBI taxonomy): Bacteria > Bacillati > Cyanobacteriota > Cyanophyceae > Synechococcales > Synechococcaceae > Synechococcus > Synechococcus sp. RS9916. Next base: position 1,686,381 of record NZ_DS022299.1, on the reverse strand, counting down.
GCAGAAGAGGCGGGCACGATCTCACCAGGGCGCACGGTGCTGGTGGAGCCCACCAGCGGCAACACCGGGATCGCCTTGGCGATGGTGGCAGCAGCCCGGGGGTACCGCCTGATTCTCACCATGCCCGACACCATGAGCACCGAGAGGCGGGCGATGTTGCGGGCCTACGGGGCAGAACTGCAGCTCACTCCGGGTACTGAAGGGATTCAGGGGGCGATTGACCTGGCTCGGGAACTGGTGGATGAAATCCCTGAGGCCTACCTGCTGCAGCAGTTCGCCAACCCTGCCAACCCCGCGATCCACGCCCGCACCACCGCTGAAGAGATCTGGGCTGACACCGAAGGCCAGCTGGATGTGCTGGTGGCAGGGGTGGGCACTGGAGGCACGATCACCGGTTGCGGACGTCTGCTGAAGCAGCGTCATCCAGGTTTGAAGGTGGTGGCGGTGGAGCCTGCGGGCAGCGCGGTGCTCAGCGGTCAGCCCCCAGGCCCCCATCGCATTCAGGGCATCGGTGCCGGTTTTGTCCCCCCAGTGCTGGACCGTGACCTCATTGATGAGGTGATGGCTGTCAGTGATGAGGAGGCGATGGTGATCGGTCGTCGCCTGGCCCGGGAGGAAGGGTTGCTCAGTGGTGTCAGCAGTGGTGCGGCCGTGGCGGCTGCTCTTCAACTCGGTCAGCGGCCGGAGCTGGAAGGCAAACGGATTGTGGTGATCCTCGCCAGCTTCGGTGAGCGCTATCTCTCCACACCGATGTTCAGCTCGGCCCTGCCGTTGCCCCCGCGGCTGGATGGTCAGTTGTGAACAACCCCTATGCCGAGTTGGGGGTCACAGCCCAGGCCACCCAGGCCGAACTCAAGGCCGCCTACCGCCGTTTGGTGAAACAGCATCATCCCGATGCCGGCGGTGATCCTGAGCGGATCCTCGCCCTCAATGCCGCCTGGGAGTTGTTGGGGGATGCGGAGCGGCGCCGCCAATTTGACCGGCAGAGCGCCGTTGGCATCGGTGCGTCCCAGGCGGAAGGGGTGGCGGAGGCCCGCCGCCGTGGGGCTCGCAATGCCAGGGCCAGTCAGGCGGCCCATGCGGCCAGTGGTCAGGCTGCTGCGGCTGATGATGCCCTGGTGCACTGGTTGCAGACCGTGTACGCCCCGGTGGATCGTCAGCTCGGCCAGGTGATCAATCCCTTTCCCGCCCAGTTGCGGGCCCTGTCCGCCGACCCCTACGACGACACCTTGATGGAGGCCTTCTGTGCCTACATCGAGACCAGCCAGCGGAAGCTGGAGAAGGTGAAGGACCTGTATCAGTCGCTGCCCGTGCCTGAGGGGGCCCGTGGCTTCGGCCTCAGCCTTTATCACTGCCTTTCGGAGGTGGAGGATGCGGTGACTGAACTCGAGCGCTACACGATGGGCTACGTGGACAGTTATCTCCACGACGGCCGCGAGATGCTGCGGGAGGCCAAGCAGCGGCGCCAGCGTTTGCAGCAGGAACGGCGCCGTTTGGAGATCGCCTGATGTCGGCTTGGCTGTTCCGGTTGGCCTTGCTGCTGGTCTGGCTGTTGTCCACGCTGGCGGATCGCCTGTGGTGGACACACTTCAACAGCATTCCCGCCTGGGATCAGGCCGACTATCTCAACAGCGCTCTCGACCACGGCCGGGCTCTGGGGTTCCTCCCCGGAGGCGGTTGGCAGGGTTGGGATGCGCTGCTCGATCTGTCGCCCAAGATTCCCCCCCTTGCCTCATTGGTGAACGGCAGTGTGATGGCTCTGGCGGGGGATGCCCCTGCCCAGGCTGCCTGGACCCTGAGCCTCTGGCATGGACTGTTGCTGCTGGCGGTGGCGGCCTGGGCCCTGGAGCTGCGCCGACCGCGGCCCGCGGCCCGTGCCTTTGCGCTGCTGGCGGCTGTGCTGGTGGCCCTTGCGCCAGCTCTGCTCGATCTGCGCAGTGACTACGTGCTGGAGCTGCCGCTCACGGCGACGGTCACCCTCGCCCTTTGGCGCCTGGGGTGCTGGTGGGATCCCCAACGCGGTGGCCGCTGGCACCAGGCCTTCACGGCTGCCTTGACCTGCCTGCTGGCGTTGCTGGTGAAGCAAAGCGCCCTGCTGGTGTTGTTACCGGCGCTGGCCTGGGCGGCTGTGCAGGCGTTGCGACGGGGTGCTGGCCGGCGTGTGCAGTTGCTGGCCGGTTTGGCCTTGATCCTGGCGGGTGTGCTGCCGTGGTTGCGGCACAACTGGATCACCACCCTGGGGGGCACCAACCGGGCCGTGCTGGAATCCGCCGCCCGTGAGGGCGATCCAGGCCCCCTGTCGCTGCAGGGTTGGCTTTGGTACCCACGCCTGTTGCCCGAGCAGCTGGGGGGCGTGGTGCTGGCGGTGGGTCTGGCTGGATTGCTTCTCTGGAGCTGGCAGCGCTGGAGGCTTGGGCCAGGCAGCCCGTTGCGGGGGGCGCTGGGACCTGGCGCTGAAGCCCACGACGATCGCCTGGCCTGGTGTTGGTTGTTGATCAGCCTGGTGGCGGGGTGGGTGTTTACCGGCCTGAGCCCGAACAAGGATGACCGCTACATCGCCCCGCTTCTACCGGCGCTGTTGTTGCTGCTCACCAGGGGATGGTGGCAGTGGGGGGTGTGGTGTCAGCAGCGCTGGCCTCAGCATTCGCCATGGCTTCCGGCTGTGTTGCTGGTGTTGGGCGTCGGTGCTGGCACTGAGGCTGGCGCGGAAGCGCAGCTCAGTCGCTTGAAGGATCGTCAGCAGGGGCCGCTGGAGGCGATTGTGCGCCGCGCTGGCGGTGCGACTGCCGGGGCGGACCCCACCACCTTGATTGTGGTGCCGAGCACCGCAGATCTCAATCAGCACAACGTCAGCTATTACGGCCGCCGCGGTGGAGGGCACTTGGTGGGTCGACAGTTGGGCAGCAGTCGCCGTGATCGCGAACCGGTGTTGGCCCGGGCCGAATGGGTGGTGCTGGCGGAAGGTGACCAGGGCTCGGTGCGCAAGAGCGCTCGCAAGCTGGATCAGGCCGTGCGCAACAGCGGCGTGTTTGCCCTGGTGGAGCAGTTCCCTCGCAGCGGCGGAGACAGCTATTCCCTCTGGAAGCGCCGGGCGGACTCTCCTGCTGCGCCGGGTTTTGTTGAGCGTTTTCCTGCACTGGCCCAGGGGCTGGCCGCCGGTCCGGAAGGCCTCGACCCCCTGTTCAGTGCCGTGGCCACGGAGCACATGCTCGATGGTCACTTCCTCTATCGCCAGCCTTTACGCCGTCAGGCCCGGGCACGTCTGGCGCAGAACCCCAACGATGCCCAGGCCCGTTGGACCCTGGCGCTGCTGTCGGTGTTGGCCAATCGCCCAGCCGAAGCTTCAGCCCAATTCGCGGCCCTGGAGCAGGTTCTCCCCGCCAATCCCTGGCCCAGTGCCTACCGGGCGGTGGTCACCATTGCCGGTTGGAATCCCTGGCGAGCTGCAGCGATCACATCAGCTGCGCGGCAACGCCATGGTGAGCAGCCTTTGCTGATCGCTCTCGATGATCTCAGTGCCGTGCTGTCCGGTGCCCTTTGGCGGGTGCCGTCGGCGCTGCAATCCATCCCGAACGCCGTGAAGAGCGTGGAGTCTGAACTTCAGGACCAGGCTTCAAGCTGAGCCAGTTTCAGCCACACATCGGGCACCGGTCGGCGCCAGCGCACCTGGGCGTAGTTGCCTTTCACCACCAGGATCTCGCCGGGGCCTTCAAAGATGTAGTCCGGAGGGGTGGGATCGCTGGCACAAGCTTCCACGCTGCCGGCGTAGGCCTTGCGGTTGACCCGCACCAGTGCACCTTTCTTGAGGGCAGCGGGTTTGGCCTTGGCTGGCGCCGCGGTGTCGGTTTCGGCCATCAAGAAGGTGTGGGCTGGAATGCAGGCTAGAACCAACCCGTCCCTCTGCGGTCGGCTCCGTGACCCACCAGCTTGCGATTTATCTGCTGGTGTTTGGTGGATTGCTCCTGCTGGCCGTGCTGCTGGACGACCTGGCCGAGCGGATCCGCATGCCTGGCGTGCTGATGGTGTTGCTGCTGGGTTTGCTGATCGACAACAAACTGGGCTCCGGGGCTGGGGCAGCGCCATTGCTCTCGTTGCACCAGGCCCAGCAGATCACCGAGGCCGCCCTGGTGCTGGTGCTCTTTTTCGGGGGCCTCACCACCAACTGGTCACAGGTCAAAGGGGTGATTCGGCCTGCTGCGCGTCTGGCCACTCTGGGCGTGGTGTTCACCTCGGTGCTGCTGGCAGTCGTCATGCTGCTGTTTGGCGTTGGCGTGTCGGGGGCGTCATGGACGACGGGCCTTCCGAAAGCGTTGTTTGTCGGGGCGATGGTGGGGAGCACCGACGCCTCCGCGGTGTTTGCCCTGCTGCGACCACTCCGCAATCGCCTGCCCAAGCCGCTGCTGGATTTGATCGAGATTGAATCGGGCTTCAACGACCCGATGGCGGTGGTGTTGGCGGGAGTGGCCCTGGCCCTGGTCGGTGGTGGCGGGGTGACGCCGGGGCAGTTGGTGATTGACGTGGTGCGTCAGTTTCTGCTCGGAATCATGGTGGGCTTCTTCGGAGGCAGCCTCACCGTGCAGCTGCTGAGAAGCCGCACGAGCCTCAGCCACAGCACCATGTTGCCGGTGGTGAGTTTGGCGCTGTTGCTGGTGCTCAGTGGGGGAACCATCCTGCTCGGCGGCAGCTCCCTGCTTGCCGCCTATGTGGCAGGTCTGGTGATGGGCAATGCAGACAGCCTTGATCGGGAAGTTCTCGAGGAAGCCCATGCCAGCTTCGCCAAAATGGCCGAGCTGCTGCTGTTCCTCTGCATGGGGTTAGTGGTGGACCCCACCCATGTGGTGCACGCAGCCGGTTGGGGCCTGCTGCTGTTTGTGGTCATGCAAGTGGTGCGCTTGGTGATCGTCCAGGTGCTCCTGTTGCGTACCGCATTCCCTCCACCGCAGCGCATGTTCGTGGTCTGTGCCGGTTTGCGGGGAGCGGTGCCGATCGCGTTGGCGATCGGTGCTTGGGCATCGGATGTGCCCTGGGGCTGGCAGATGCCACCGCTGGCTCTGGCCGTGGTGCTCTACGGACTCCTGATCCAGGGGTTTGCCCTGGTTCCCTTGGCGCGTCGCCTCCAGATCACCCTCCCGGATCCCGGCGCCGATCCGCCACTCGACACCGCCCCATCCTCTTAACGTGGCGCCCTTACGCCTGTTCCGCTTCCCATGCGTCTGCTCCTGCTCGGCTGCACTGGTTTGGTCGGACGGGAGCTGGTTCCAACCCTTCAGGAGGCAGGCCATCAGCTGACGTTGGTGAGCCGGCGTCCCCGCACCGCCGTGAGCTGGGCGCCCGAACAGCAGGTCGAGTGGGTGCAATGTGATCCCGCCCAGGCCAGCAGCTGGGCGCAGGGCGGTGCTCTTCAGCAGGCGCTGGCCACCGCTGAGGGGGTGGTGAACCTGGCCGGTGAACCGATTGCTGAGCAGCGATGGACGCCGGCCCATCTGCAGCTGCTCCACGACAGTCGCATTGCCACAACCCGCCATCTGACCGCAGCAATGGCGGCCCTGGCCACGCCCCCGGCTGTGCTCGTGAATGCCTCCGCCGTGGGCTTCTATGGCACCAGCGAACAGGCCAGTTTTGCTGAGTCGAGTGCTGCTGGCACGGATGTGCTCGGCTCCCTCTGTCGCGATTGGGAAGCCGCCGCCGCGGGTCGCCCGCAGACCACCCGGCTGGTGGTGGTGCGCATTGGCATCGTGCTGGCGGCCGATGGTGGTGCCCTGGGCAAGATGCTGCCGATCTTCCGCGCTGGTTTCGGCGGCCCGATCGGCTCAGGGCGTCAATGGATGAGCTGGATCCATCGCACCGATCTGTGCGCCCTGATTCAGACCGCTCTCACCGACAGCAGCTGGGACGGGGTGGTGAATGGAGTGGCTCCCCAACCCGTGAGCATGGCCAGCTTTGCCTCCACGCTCGGACGTTGCCTGGGACGCCCCAGCCTTCTTCCCGTGCCCGGCCCGGTGCTGCATCTGCTGTTGGGCGATGGCGCCCGGGTGGTGCTTGATGGCCAGCATGTGCGGTCGGAGCGTTTGCCTCAGCTCGGGTTCAGCTTCAGCTATCCCGATCTGCCTGAGGCCCTCGCCGCTGCCACCACGACGCAATCCCGCTGACGAGCGCTGAGGCGATCAGCAGGCCAATGGCGGGCGTGAACAGGGGGTCCCAGAGCTGCTGGAACAGATGCAGGGGGCCTTCGACTCCCTGGCTGCTGGCCACAATGGCGATGCCGAACCAGCCGGCCCCCGCCAGCACCAGGAACACATCCACCACCAGCAACCGGTCGAGCCAGAGCTTCCAGGTGGGTTGATCAGGGGTCGACGGCATCGCTGGCGAGAGTTGTTGGGGGGTTAGGGCTTGATCAAGGCCGTGATTGCAGCAGCCATGCGTGCAGCCCCGCCCATGCTGCCCAGCCGTTCATCTGCCTGTTGGCGGCAGCGTTGCTGGAGAGATGGATCCTGGCTGCTGCGTTCGAGCAGCTGCAACGCCAGACGCGCGCTGGCATCGAGGGTGCTGGCTGATCCACTGTCGCCTTCCGCGCAGAACACCGTGGGGCCCAGCAGCCGTCGCTGGGCCTCAGCGAAGCTCGCGGTGAATTGTGGCCCTGCGCCGGCGATCTGGAGCACTGGCTTGGCCAGACCCACCGCCTGTTCGGCAGCGGTGCCGGCCATGGAAATCACCAGATCAGCGCTTTGGAGCACGGAGGTGAACTGGCCCCGGCGCACGTGAACGCGGTGGGATCCCTTGATCAGGGTCATGCTGTTGTCGGCCTCCCGCAGCTGCCAGCCGAGGGGCGTTGTCAGGGCGTTCAGCGCGGCATCATCCAGGGCGCGAATCAGCGCCAGGTCGATGGCCAGTTCGCCGCTGCTGATCAGGGGTGCTGGTAGACGCTGAATCAGCGCCAGCAGTAGCTGCAGGTTGTGTTCGAGTTCAGGCCGTCGGCTGCCGGGCAGCAGGGCGATCCGCCGCCGGCGGGCGGGCAGTGCTGGGGCGGCTGCCAGCACCGGGTCCATGAAGGGGTTGCCGAGAAACTGCACCGGCCGGCCCAGTTGGCTGCTGAGGTCGTCGGCGGTGAGCAGATCGCGGCTGTAGACCGCTTGGAAGCGGGGATGGCTGAGGCAGCTGCCGCAGGGCCACGGCAGGTTGAGGCGCCCCTCGTAGTGGCTGGAGTAGGCCACCAGGTATGTGGCCACGGGCCTGCCGCTGAGCCAGGCCGCCATCACCGGGATCACATCGCCGATGACCACCACCAGTGCGTAGCGCTTGCGGATCCGCAGCAGGCGCAGCAAGGCCTGAAGCAGATGCAGCACCTGCCCCTGAATCAGCTCGGTGAGGCGGCCGCGCCAGCTCGTGTAACCAAGCCCGCCGGTGCTGTATTCCCGGGTGTTGGCCACCACGGGGATCGCGGCGTCCCGGTAAGGATGACCACCACCCACCAACGGCAGGGCCTCGACCTGATGGCCGCAGGTCTTGAGAGCTTTGCCCAGCAAGGCGCCGGAGAGGTCCTCCCCGTGACCATTGCTCAGCAGCAGCAGCCGTGCCACTTCAGATCTCCAGCCAGCTCTTCACCTTGGTGAGGGCAGGCCAACCCGGCTTGCGGGCCAGGCCGTCGGCAATCGAGGCCTGCAGTTCCTGAGTCACTTCCGGCGCCACCGCAAGAATTTGCTGCACCACCTGGATGTGGTCGCGCACCCCTTTGGCCTGGGTTTCGAGCATGGCCACACTCAAGTTGATGCGGGCCTGGGGGTCCTGGCCGTTCAGTTTCACGGCGAAGCGGGCAGACCGCAGTGCCTCTTCGGGCTGGTCGCAGAGCAGTTGCAACCAGGCCAGACAGGTCCAACCCGCCGACTGCCGGGGGGCTGCATTGGTGATGGCGATGAAATCGTCCAGCACGTCACTGGCTGCAGCTCCGTCCTGGTAGCGGGCCATGGCCTGCTCGAACAGGCTTTCCTCGTGCGACTCGGTCACCGTGCGCGTGTTGTGGCAGTGACCTCAGATTCCCATGCAGCCGGTTCAGACCGCGAAGGAGCTGCCGCAGCCGCAGGTCTGGCTGGCATTGGGGTTGGTGAAATTGAACCCGCCACCGATCAATGCAGTGCTGAAGTCGAGCTGCATTCCGTAGATGTAAAGCAGGCTCTTGGGATCGCAGACCACCTGGAAATCAGCGCCATCGGGAGCGGTGTAGTCGTACACCTCATCCCCGTCTTCGATCTCGCTGCTGGGCACGAAATCCATCGTGTAGCTCATGCCGCTGCATCCGCCGGAGCGCACACCCACGCGCAGAACCTGGCTTTCGCCCTGTTCGCGGCAGAGCTTGGCAAGCTGTTGCATGGCCGGGTCAGTGATCTGGATGCCTTTGCCGTCCCTTGCGGTGTGGGGCGCGGCCATGTCCGATCCGCTGACGGGGCTCTCAGATGTGCCGCTGGAGGGGACGGATGCGGTCATGGTGTGGGAATCAGTCCGTTCTCCGTACTGTATTGAGGCCCATTCCGGGATGGCGCATTCATAGAGTCGTGAAGTTTTTTGGCGGGAGCAGCCGGTGCAGGTCGCGATCGTGGGTGCGGGTCTGGCTGGATTGGCCGCGGCTGTGGATCTGGTGGATGCTGGCCACCAGGTGGATCTCTACGAAGCACGTCCCTTCATGGGCGGCAAGGTTGGCAGCTGGGTGGATGACGGTGGCAATCACATCGAAATGGGATTGCATGTCTTTTTCTTCAACTACGCCAACCTGTTCGCCCTGATGCGCAAGGTGGGAGCGATCGACAACCTTCTCCCGAAGGATCACACCCACCTCTTCTGCAACAAGGGCGGTGATCTGCGTGAGCTCGATTTTCGTTTCGCTCTCGGCGCTCCCTTCAACGGCCTCAAGGCGTTCTTCACAACCCCCCAGCTCACCTGGATTGACAAGCTGCGCAATGCGTTAGCCCTTGGCACGAGCCCGATTGTGCGTGGCCTTGTGGATTACGAAGGCGCGATGCGCACGATTCGTGCCCTTGATTCCGTCAGTTTCCAAGATTGGTTTGTGGGCCATGGCGGAAGCATGGAGAGCATTCGCCGCATGTGGAATCCCATTGCCTACGCCCTGGGGTTCATCGATTGCGAGGCGATCTCCGCCCGCTGCATGCTCACCATCTTCATGATGTTTGCGGCCAAAACCGAGGCTTCAAAGCTCAATCTGCTCAAGGGGTCGCCCCATCGCTGGCTCACCGGTCCGATCCTGGAGTACATCCAGGCCCGTGGAGCCAAGCTTCACCTCCGCCACCGTGTCAAAGAGGTGCACTTCAGCGAGGGCGCGTCGCCTGAAGTGACGTCGCTCACCCTGGGTACCCCTGATGGAGAGATTCAGGTGCAGGCTGATGCCTACCTGGCTGCCTGCGATGTGCCCGGGATTCAGCGTTTGTTGCCTGAGGCCTGGCGTCGTTTCCCTCAGTTCGAGGCGATCCACAAGCTGGAAGCGGTCCCTGTTGCCACTGTTCAGTTGCGGTACGACGGCTGGGTGACGGAGCTGGGTGACGAGCAGGTGCAGGAACAGCGCCGCCGTGATCTGGCCACTCCCGCTGGGCTCAATAACCTGCTCTACACAGCAGATGCAGATTTCAGCTGCTTCGCTGATCTGGCCCTGGCCAGCCCTGAGGACTACCGCAAGGAAGGGCAGGGGTCCCTTCTTCAGTGCGTGCTGACACCCGGCGATCCCTGGATCCCCAAGGGTGTGGACGAGATCGTCGCCCACACCGATGCCCAGGTGCGCGCGTTGTTCCCGTCGGCTCGCAACCTCAAGCTCACCTGGAGCAACGTGGTGAAGCTGGCCCAGTCGCTGTATCGCGAAGCCCCTGGCATGGAGCCCTTCCGGCCTGATCAGCGCACACCGGTGTCCAACTTCTTCCTCGCCGGCAGCTACACCAAGCAGGACTACATCGATTCCATGGAGGGAGCCACCATGAGCGGTCATTTGGCAGCGGCTGCCATCCTGGGCCGGTCGGCCAGCCTGGCCACCAATGCCGCTGTTGCCTGAACGAATCCATGGGACGTTGGCTTGAACACACTGTCACCACCGAGGTGAACGCTCCCGTGGCGCGGGTCTGGGCGGTTTGGAGCGACCTGGAGGCGATGCCGCGTTGGATGCGCTGGATCGAATCGGTCAAGACCCTGGATGATCCTGACCTCACCGACTGGACTCTGGCGGCCCAAGGCTTTCGCTTCAGCTGGAAGGCGCGGATCACCACCCGGGTGGAGGCGCAGCAGCTGCATTGGGAGTCGGTGGGTGGATTGCCCACCAAGGGAGCGGTGCGGTTCTATTCCGAAGCGTCCGATCGCACGGCTGTGAAGCTGAGCGTGACCTACGAACTCCCAAGGGTCTTGGCACCCCTGATGGAACCAAGCATCCTGGGGGGGATCGTCACGAAAGAACTGCAGGCAAACCTTGACCGATTCAGGGATCTGGTGGAGAGCGATTACGCCGTTTCGGCCTAAACGGCTAGCGAGCCTGTTGCTGACGCTCGTGGCCGTGGGCTGCAGTGGCCAACAGGTCAATGAACCCGCGTCGTCCCAGTCGCAGCCACCATCCCAGTCCCAGCCTTCGAATGCTGGGACAAGCTCTTCTGGTGCGAAGCCCGACCCGGAACCCCCGGTGGTGAGTCCTGCGACCCCACCGGCCGCCCTCACTCCCTTACCGACCACGGCCCAGGTGCAGGGGTCGGTCAGTCGGGGCCGTGTCGACCCCTTTGCTCCCCTGACAGGCGCTTCGGCGGGTTCTTCAGCTGCCGTTGGTGGGGGTGAGAGCACCACGGCCGCAGCGTCGGCTGGCCTCAGCCTTCAGGGGGTGCTGGCGGTGGGTGGCCAGGTGCAGGCGTTGGTGCGCACCGCGTCGGGCTCTGGACCCGTCTGCCTGGGGCAGGCCGGTCGTTGCAAGGGCATCAAGACTCCCTTGCTGCCCAAGGAATGGTCTGTGCTGTCGATCGACCTTCCGAGCGGTTGTCTCACCTATGCGGTGGATGGCAAGACTCAACCCCCGGTGTGTTTGGCGGAGCCCAAGGCCTGAACACAGGCCTGCACCAGCCCGGCAATGTCGTGGGGGGTCGCTTCCGCATCGACTCGGCCCATCACCTCCTGGCACCGTTGGCTGGTCTGTGGCCCGATCGAGATGATCTGGGTGGATGCCAGCAACTGGCGCCAGTCGGGCCCAAAGCGGGCCTCCAGTAACTGGGCGGTGTGGGTCACGGTTTTACCGCTGCTGAAGCTGATGGCGGCCACCTCGCCAGATGCCAGCGCAGAGGCTGCCGCTTCAGGGATGTGGTCCGGGCAGCGGGATTCGTAGGCGGCCACCTCCACAACCCGGGCACCCGCTTCTCCGAACGCTTCTGCCAGCACGGTGCGTCCGCCGCTCTGCACCCTGGGGATCAGCAGCCGCAGCCCCCAGCCTGAGACGGGGAAATGCTCAATCAGGCTGTCGGCCACAAAATCCGGCGGCACGAAATCAGCGGGTGCTCCCAGTTGCTCCAGCAGGGCCGCTGTCTTGCGGCCCACAGCCGCGATGCGCAAGCTGCCGGGGCGTCGGGCCAGGCTTTGCCCGAGACGCTGCAGCCGTTCTTCCACAGCCCGCACACCGTTGGCGCTGGAGAACAGCAGCCAATGGAACTCATCCAGTTCGTCGAGGGCATCGTCCAGGGGCCCCCACTCATCCGGCGGGCCGATCACCAGGGCTGGCAAATCGATCACCTGGGCGCCCAGCTGTTCCAGCTGCCTGCGCCCTTCCCCCTGTTGTTCCTGGGCCCGCGTCACCAGCACCGTGCGGCCTTCGAGGGGGAGCATCAGGCACCCACCTCATCCAGCTTCACCATTCCCTGCACCTGCTTGTAAAGCGCTTCTGCTTCCTCTGATCTTCCTTGGTCGTCCAGCAGGGCGATGGCCACGCGGAAGCCCTTGCGGGCGCCATCGATATCACCGCCAAGGAGCAGGGCCACGGCCAAGTTCTGGTGGGTTTCGGGGTGGTCGGGGTGACGGTCGAGGGCTGCGGCATAGGCCCGGATCGCCGCGGCGATGTCGCCCTTGCGTCTTTGCATCAGGCCGAGGTTGTACCAACCGAGGGCCACTTCCGGTGCCTCTTCGGTGGCGATGGTGGTTAGGCGGATGGCCTCATCGAGTTGATCGGCTTCCATCAGCAGGGTCGCCAGGTTGAGGCGGGCCCCAAGGCTGAGACGCGCTTCCACAGGGAGGTCAAGGGCTTGGCGATAGGTGGTGATGGCCTGGGCTGGATCTTGATCCCGCTGGGCGATGGCCAGGTGGAGCAGCAGTTCGTAGCGTTCAGCGGCCCGCTCGCCAGCGTCCTTGAGGGCGGCAAGACCTTGCTGCAGCAGGTTGATACCTCGTTCCCGCTGGCCTGAAGCCACCTCCAGGGCGCCGAGTTTGGCGCAGGCATAGGGATCGCCTGGGTGGGCCTGAAGCCATTGCTCCATGGCGTCTCGCAGCCGTGCCGCTTTGTCGCTGCCGGCCAGGAGTTCGGGCCTGTAGCCGTCATGGAGCAGGGCTGGAGTGCCGCAGTTCACGATCCGCCAGTGGGGCTCATCCCTGAGCACAGCTTCGACGCTGTCGTCGATCATGGAGTGATAGGGCCGGCTCCACTGCAGGCGTGGATGGCGCCGGAACAATCGGCTGACACTCGAATAAGGAGCCATCGCCGCGCCCCGCTCAAAGCGGAGCAGATTGATCACCAGCACATCCGGCTGGGCCATCAGCTCCTTGAGGGCCGGAATCGCTTCAGGCACGAGCTGTTCATCGGCATCGAGCACCAGCACCCAGTCGCCAGTCACCAGCTCCAGGGCTGCATTGCGGGCGGGTGCGAAATCACCGGGCCAGCTCTGCTGTTCCACCCGGGCGCCGGCTGCTTGCGCCCGCTGCACGGTGTCATCCCGGGAGCCGGTGTCGACCACCACCATCTCGTCCACCAGATCCCGCACCGAGGCCAGGCAGGCTTCGATGCGCTCGGCCTCATCGCGAACGATCATGTTGAGGCTGAGCATGGAAGCAGAACGGCTGGCGCCGAGGTTACGGCCCTTGCTCGGCGTGTGCTGGCTGGGCGGGTCAGTCGGTGAAGCCTTCCCCAGGGCCGTCCGGTTCCGCTGCTTCAGCGCCCTGGTTGCTGATCAGGCCACTGAGCACCAGGGCCTGGGCCTCGGGCATCTGGCCTGGGGAGTAGGCCGCTGGAATCGACGGGGCGAGCCTGGCGCGCAGACTCTCCCAGGCGTAAGGGCTGCCGTAAACCACTAGCCCGGCCAGCCGCTCGGCTGCCTGCAATTGACCCAAAGCTGCTTCCCAGGGTTCCTGCTGTTCTCGTCCGGCGCGGAACGGATTGCCGCGTAGGAACAGCTGCAGCAACACCGGCCCTGCCCCCAGGCGGTCCAAGGCCAGTGGCGCGTCGGGGTGGTTGGTCTCCCAGATCGACAGCGCGCCCGGGTGGGTGATCAGTGCGCGGAAGCCCGCCTGCTCCGGTTGTTTCAGGCCTGGTGCCGTTGCCGGGAGCTGGGGGCAGGCCAACACGCCATCGATGCGAATCAGATTGATGCCTTGCGCAGCGCCCAGGGGGTGCAGCTGGGGGCCCTGACGCTCGCAGGTGAGCTGGAGTAGGGCCTCGCTCAGGGCCCGTTCGTCTTGCCGTTCCAGTTCCAGTGCCCCTGTCTCGCATTCGCTGGCCTCTGCGACCTTGGCCAGGGCCCTCTGCCGACGCTCCACGCTGGCGTCCAGCCGCTCCCGGGGAATCCTCCCGCTGCGAAGCCCATCGCAAATCGCTGTGATGGCGGCGTCCGCGTCTTCCGGCATCAGGATCAGATCCGCCCCTGCTTCAAAGGCCAGCAGGGCGGCATCGCCTGCACTGTGATGGGCCCGGATCGCCTCCATCACAAGGGCATCGGTCACCACCAGGCCTTGAAATCCCAGTTGATCGCGAAGGAGATCGTTGAGCACTGCCTTCGACAGCGTCGCGGGACGGTCGGGGTCAAGGGATGGAATCTGCAGGTGGGCCGTCATCACGCTGTCGATGCCGGCTGCAATTGAGGCACGAAAAGGAGCCAGTTCCAGTTGCTCCAGTCGTTCCCGCGTGTGGGGGATCACCGGCAGCTGGAGATGGGAATCTTCAGCGGTGTCGCCGTGGCCAGGAAAGTGTTTGGCGCAGGCCAGCACGTTCTCCTGCTCCACGCCCTTCTGGAAGGCCAGGGTGAGGCGCGTCACCGTGTCCGGGTCATCTCCCCAGGCCCGCACGTTGATCACGGGATTGGCAGGGTTGTTGTTGACATCCACGATCGGTGCCAAGACCCAGTTCAGGCCGCAGTGGCGTGCTTGGCGTCCGGTGCAGCGGCCGAATTGCTCTGCCAGGGCTTCGGCCCGTTCGGGGTCGTTGGCATGCAAGCGCGCAAGTGCCATGGGCGGCACCAGCCAGGTGGCGCCTTCGAAACGCTGACCGACCCCTTCCTCCACGTCAGCGCAGAGCAGCAGCGGGCCTTTAGCCCAGTTCTGGAGCTGTAGGCAGCGTTGCCGTAGTTCCACGCTGCTGCCACCCAACAGGATGACCCCACCCACGCCGCTTTCGAGCAGTCGCTTCAGTTCGGCATTGGCCAGCTCCCATCGGGGATAACGCCGTTGCCGGTCCCCGGCATGGCCACTGGCTCGCACCACCAGCAGGCTGGCCACCCGCCGGCGCAGAGCCTGCGCGTCAAGCGTCCTCGACATCGCTGCCAGGGGGAATCTCGCCCCGTTCCTCCCGCTCGTCCTCGAGGCGGTTCAGCAGGTTGAGCACCGACGTGCCCTTCTCAATGCCGCGATCCAATTGGAACACCACTTCAGGGGCGCGACGCATCTGCAGTCGTCGTCCCAGCTCCCCCCGCAGGTAGCCACTCGCGGCTTGAAGACCCTCCAGGACCTGCTGCCGCTGCTCCTCTTCGCTGTAGATGCTGACGAAGATCTTGCAGTGCTGGAGATCTCCACTCACCTCCACCTCTGTGATGCTCACCATCCCTTGATGCACCCGCTCATCACGGATGCCATTGATCAAGAGTTCACTGGTTTCGCGCCTGATCAGGGCCGCGACCCGCTCCACACGCCGTCCCGGTGCCATGGCGACTCAAGCCAGAGGTGATGAAGTCACCATGGCACGCAACACCAGGCCCATGCTGATCATTCCGCTGATCAGCGCGCCGATGAGGGCCACCGCGGTGACGGGGTTGCTGCGTCGCCGCGCCAGGGGCTCAGCAACGGAATTCATCACCCCAAGGGTGAAGGCGATCAAATAGCGCGGATAGCGCGTCACGTTGACGAAAAACTCGCGCATGCAGCTGGCGAACGTTGGAATCTGATGGCTACTCTGCCGGTCGCAAGGCAGGTCTGGCCATGTTGGAGCTCCATCAGTTCCGTCACTCCGCCTTTTGCTTGAAGGTGCGGATGATTCTTCAGGCCAAATCCCTGAGTTATCGGGTGGTGGAAGTCGTTCCCGGTGTGGGGCAGATCGATGTGTTCCGGTTGTCGGGCCAGCGCCAGGTGCCCGTGTTGGTCGATGGCGACACGGTGGTGGCCGACTCCAGTGCCATCGCCCGCCATCTCGAGACCCTGGAACCTGATCCGGCCCTCCTTCCCTCCGATCCCTGGCACCGGGCCCAAGCGCAACTGATCGAAGATTGGGCGGACACCACCTTGGCCGCTGCTGCCCGAATGGCCCTGGCCCAGGCAGCGGTGGGTGATAACGCTCTGCGGGAGGCCTTACTGCCCGATGGGTTGCCGTCGCCCGTGCGTCAGACCGTCGCGGCTCTGCCGGGTGGGTGGTTACAGGGGCTTGGCGAGGTGGTCGACCAGGGGGGGCGCGCTGAGATGCTCGCCAGCCTGATCGCAATCGCGGATTCCGTGGCGCTGAAGCCCTGGTTGGTGGGTGACACCCTTAGCCTTGCGGATATCGCCGTGGCGGCTCAGGTGTCGTTGCTGCGTTTCCCGGCGTCTTCCGGAGAGCTGCTCGCCGGTCAGGGAGTGGCAGGTCTCAGTGATCACCCCCGCTTGCAGCCTTTGTTCCACTGGCGCGATCAGCTGGAAACGCAGTTGATGCAGTCGGATCCGGCTGCCGTTTGAGTGTCAGTCGGTAGTGACTCAGGTGCAGTGGCGCGGCCGTGATGTCCTCGCCGGGGGGGCTGTAGCGCGCCTGCCACTGCTCGGCGCAGATGCCGTCATCGCAGCGTTCATAGCGGCTGAGGGTCTCGATGCGGCTGATGCGGGGCGCTCCAGGGCCATGGAGGATTTGCAGCACCAGCTCATCGCTGACAAATGTGGGCTGATCGAGAGGGCTCTCGCGTCTGCCGATCACGGTGGTTTCCAGTTGCCGGTCGTTTGAGAGCCGTGCCAATTGGCGGTTCACCTGACCCGGTGCTTGCTCCACCGCCAGCAGCTGGTCCCCCAGCACCGCGCTGCCAATGGCGCGGGCATTGAACTTGCGATCGCCAACCACGGCGCCCCTGCTGGTGCTGGTGGTCCCGAAGCGGGCGAGATGGTCAAGCGTGCTGTCGTCCTCGAGGTCGGTGCTCTCCACCCGCCAGGTCCCCTCGAACCAGGTCGGATACACCAAATCCTGCTGTGCCCGGGGCCGCGGCAGTGGGGCGGGGAGCTGCCAGTTGGGCCAGGCCTCCAGGCGCTCGGTCAGCCAGCCATCAGCGGCCCAGGCGGCAGGCAGGGGAGCAAACAGCAACACCTGCAGCCCCAGCAGGCCGATGATCATCGTCAGCAGTCGTCGCCCCATGTCTGATCCCCTGATCCGTGCCTGTGATCACTACGTGGTGCTGGAGCCCGGTCAGCCGGAGCAGCTGCTCAGTGCCGACGACACCCTGGCATGGCTCGAACGGCACCTGCGGTGCCTGGATGCATTACCGGAAGACCTCAGTGGGCTTGGCTCATCCGCCGCCGCTGCGCAGCGTCTTTTGGAAACGGCCTGTGATTTGGAGTTGCAGCCAGGCCTCAACCTGCAGTGGTTTGCGGTGCGCCTGGACCCCCCGACGCAGGGGTGAGGATTGAGGGCAGGGCATCCAACACCATGGTTGCCACCTGCTCAGGGGACTGATCGCCCACGCTGAGTTGGAGATCTGCTTCTGAATAGAGGGGCGTGCGCGCCTCCAGCAGCGCATCCAGTGCTTCGGCAGGACTCTCGGTCTGCAAGAGCGGCCGTTGGGTGCTGTCGTTCTGCAGTCGAGCCAGAAGCCGGTCCCGTCCTGGGTTGAGCCAGATCACGATGCCCTGATGCAGCACGCCCCAGTTTTCTGGTTTGGTGACGACCCCTCCGCCGGTGGCCACCACCAGGGAATGGCGTTGGCCAATGGCCTGCAGAACCTGGGCTTCGATGGCGCGGAAGCCGTCTTCGCCGTCTTCGCTGAAGATCTGCGGGATGGGCCGACCGGCCACTTGTTCGATCACGGGGTCGGCATCCACGAAGCCGTAGCCGAGCTGCTGGGCCAGGGGACGGCCACTGCTGCTCTTGCCGCTGCCCATCATTCCCACCAGATAAAGGTTGCGGCCCCCCAGGCGGGAGCGAAGGGGGTGGGGCCCGTTCTGGGGTTGGTCGGTCATGCCTGCTCGGTCGCGCCGCTGGACTCACTAGGATGCCCCCTTGACTGATCGCGCCATGACAGAAGCTCCCCATGGGCGTGGCCGCGGCTGTGTCATCACCCGACGAGCGTGTTTCAGCTCCAGCCATCGCTATTGGCTGCCCGAACTCAGTGCCGATGACAACGCTGCCCGTTTCGGCCCCTGCGCCATCGCCCCCGGCCATGGACATAACTATGAGCTGATCGTGTCGATGGCTGGTGCCCTCGATGCGGACGGCATGGTTCTCAATCTCTCGGATGTCAAACACGCCATCCGCTCGGAGGTGACTGGCCAGCTGGATTTCCGCTTCCTCAATGAGGCGTGGCCGGAATTTGACCTCTCTCAACCTCAGGGGTGTCTGCCCACCACCGAAGCCCTCGTGCGGGTGATCTGGCAGCGGCTTTCCCCTCACCTCCCCTTGGTCGCCCTGCGGCTGCATGAATCTCAAACCCTCTGGGCTGATTACCTCGGACAAGGCATGGACGCTTACCTGACCATTCGCACCCACTTCGCTGCCGCCCACCGGCTGGCCCGTCCAGAACTCTCCCAGGAGGAGAACGAGGCGATCTATGGCAAATGTGCCCGTCCCCATGGCCACGGCCACAACTATTTGGTGGATGTGACCGTGCGGGGCGCGATTGATGCCCGCACCGGCATGGTCTGCGACCTGGCCGCTTTACAGCGTTTGGTCGATGACCTCGTGGTGGAGCCCTTCGACCACACCTTCCTCAACAAGGACGTTCCCCATTTCGTGGATTGTGTTCCCACGGCTGAGAACATTGCCCTCCACATCGCCGATCAGTTGTCCGCCCCAATTCGCGCGATTGGAGCCCAGCTGCACAAGGTGCGCCTCCAGGAGAGCCCAAACAATGCCGCTGAGGTCTACGCCGAAGTGCCCCAGCTCGAGATGCAGCCCGCTGCTCTTGAGGCGGTGATGGCCTCCTGATTCCGTTGCCCCTCAGGCCGACTGTTCGTCTGGTGCTGGCCGTTAGCCTTGACGGCCGCTTGGCCTTTCCTGGTGGAGGCCCAGCGCAGTTGGGTGGAGCGGGTGACCGCCAAGTCTTGGAACAGGCTTTGGCCTGGGCCGACGGTTGCTTGATGGGTGCCGGCACGCTGCGGGCCCATCACTGCACCTGTCTGATTCGTGATTCCGGGTTGCTGGAGGAGAGGGCCAAAGCGCAACGTTCTCCTCAGCCGACTGCGTGCGTGGTCAGTCGATCGGCCACCCCCACCTTCCCCGAGGAGTGGCCTTTTTTTCAGCAGCCTTTGGAGCGTTGGTTGCTGCATGGGGAAGAGGCCGCGGCTCCTTCGGCAGCGCCCGCCGGGTTCTCGCAACGCTTGGCGATGGGAGCCACATGGCAGGAGACCCTCACCCAGCTCACGGCTCAAGGGATGCAACGCCTGGTGCTGCTGGGCGGTGCCTCCCTGGTGGCGTCATGCCTCCAGGATGATGCCGTGGATGACCTGCAGCTCACACTCACGCCGCGGGTGGTGGGCGGAGAGCACAGCTGGGTGCCGTTTGATGCTGCTGGCTTACCCCCATCTCTGGCGAGCTCCGATGCCTGGATCCTGCAGGGTGCGGAGCGGCTGCAAGAGGATGAACTGGTGGTTCGCTATCAGCGTCGGCGCTCCCCCTGAAGCTGACGAAGCAATCCCTCGAGACTCCCCTGGCCATCCGCGGGTAAGCCCATCAGGGAGCTCACACAACGCCGGATCACGAGCGTGGAGTTGTCGCCCACCGTGCCGCGAATCAATTCGCTGAGCAATTCCAGTTCCCGGCCACTGCGGCCCGCTTCGCGGATCAGGCATTCGCTCATCGGTTTGGCTGCGGATCGGCAAGGTCCCTTCGCCAAGGTCTCGATCCCCTCCAATCCTCCGGTGGCTTCGCCGACCAGGCTGGTGCACGTGTCGGTGAGCTCAGCCTCCAGCCGAGGTCGAAGCATCTGCAGCACCGGTTGCAGCAAGCCTGCTCGGGCTGCCTGGGGGCTGGTTCCTAGCCCCAGGGTGAGCATGGTGATCACCAGGGCGACGCGGGCGGGAGTGGCGGAACTGTTCACAGCGGTGATCACCGCAAACCACCACTCTGCGCCCGCTGGGGCGCGTGATGGTTAACGTCGCCCAACAGACCCCTCACCGCTGGCTATGACCGCGCTGTCTGCCCGCTGGCATCGTTCACTGCGGGACATCCCCGAAGCCCAGTGGCAGGCCCTGGTGGGGGAGCACGTCATTCCCTTCTACCGCTGGGATTGGTTGGTGGCCTTGGAGGAATCCGGCAGCATCGCGCCGGATCAGGGCTGGCAACCTCTGCATCTTTCTCTCTGGCGTGGAGAGCAGCTGGTGGCTGTGGCACCTCTGTATCTGAAGGGCCACAGCTATGGCGAGTTTGTCTTTGATCAGGTCTTTGCCCGTCTCGCTGCAGACCTCGGAGAGCGTTACTACCCGAAGCTGGTAGGCATGAGCCCGGTTAGTCCGGTGCAGGGATATCGCTTTCACATTGCCGCGGAGGAAAACGCTTTAGAGCTCACAGCGTTGATGCTGCAGGTGATTGATGAGTTTGCTGGCCGCAACGGCATTCTCAGTTGCAATTTCCTCTACGTGGATCCGCAGTGGCAGCCCCTGGCGGAAGCCGCCGGCTGCGCCACCTGGGTTAACCAACAGAGTTTGTGGACGGCAGACGGGCAGCAGACCTTCGCGGATTATTTGGCTGGCTTCAATGCCAACCAGCGGCGCAACATCAAACGCGAACGGCGCGCGGTGCAGCAGGCGGGGATCACCGTGACGGCGTTAACCGGTGAGGCGTTGGATGCGGAGCTGCTGCAGCGCATGCACGGCTTTTACGAACAGCATTGCGCCCGTTGGGGGATGTGGGGCAGCAAATACCTTGAAGCCGCTTTTTTTGATCAGCTGGCCAGTCCTGCGCTTCGGGATCAGGTGGTGCTGTTCAGCGCTCACCGCGGTGATCCCCGTGATCCGGTGGCGATGTCTCTCTGTGTGCACGATCGGCAGCAGCTCTGGGGCCGTTACTGGGGCAGTGAAGAGGAGATCGACTGTCTCCATTTCGAGGTCTGTTACTACGCCCCGATTGAGTGGGCGTTGCAGAACGGTCTGCACAGCTTTGATCCAGGTGCAGGCGGTAGCCACAAGCGTCGTCGCGGGTTTGTGGCTCGGCCCCATGCCAGCCTCCACCGTTGGTACCACTCCGGAATGGATGGGCTGATCCGTCAGTGGTTACCGCAGGCCAATGGGCTGATGGCCGAGGAAATCGAAGCCATCAACGCGGAGTTGCCGTTCAAGTCAGAGCCGCCAGCCCTGGAATTTGTAGGGTGAAGTGATGGTTGATCTCTCCCAGACCGTTGCCAGACCTGAGGCTCGCAAGGCCTTGGATGATCAGCTGTCGCAGCGGTTTATTGCCCTTGATCCCGCTGGGTATTTCCTGATCAAGCTCGATCGTGAAACGGCGGAGCTGGTGGTGGAGCACTACCGCAACGACGTCGACGAGCGGGGCCTGGCCACCGATCCCGAAACGGGTGAGGTGCTTAGCTGCCGCGGGTCTGGGCCGCGGACGGCAGCAGCGGTGTACCGCGCACGTACAGCGAAAGAGATGGGCATCCAGCTCACGGAAGGAGATGGTCCCCATCCACTGAGCTGCCTTGATCACGCCTTGTATCTGGGTCGTGAACTGCAGCGCGCTGAACTGGCGCTGCTCACAGGGATTGATTACGTGCAGGATTAACCAGCAACCGGAACCGGCTTGGTTCCGATTGCTCAGACCGGCTGAAGTTCGCGGGTGTTCCGGGGTTCTTCAGGAGGCAGGGATTCCAGCTGTTCGCGGATTTCCCGCTGCACAATGGCGCGGTATTCCATGAAGTGTTCGTTGTGAGCGAGCACCACCAGGAATTGCTCAAGCATGGCCGGGTTTTTGCGGGCCATGCTCAGCATGTAGCGCCAGAAGCGGGTGCGGGTGCCGCGTTTGATGCCTTGGCGCCAGACCACGATCGAGAGGGCGCGGAGGTCGGTGAAGGTGGGCAGTTTGGCCTTCCCTTTCCACCGAGGGGCGCCCATCTTGAGGTAGTAGGAGTACACGCGATCCATGTAGGCATTCGGCTCGTAGAGAGCGCAGAAAGCCTCCACGTACTCGTTGGCGATGTCGCGGATCGGACGAGTGGGTTTGAAATTGAGCAGGTTGGTCTGGTTGACCCCCTTGGCTGCATCCTTGTCTTGAATCAGGCGCCCCTCTTTCTCGAGACGGTGCCAGAGGGCCGTATTCGGCAAGGCCTGGAGCATGCCCATCATGGCGGCGGGAATGCCGGTGCGGGTTACAAAATCGACGATGCGCTTTCCGGCACCATCCTTTTCGCCGTCGAAGCCGATGATGAAGCCGGCCATCACCCGGATGCCATTGGCGGTGATGCGATCGACTGCCGCATCCAGGGGATTGCGCGTGTTCTGGACTTTGCGAGCCGTTTCCAGGCTGGATTCGTCAGGGGTTTCGATGCCGAGGAACACGCTCTCGAAGCGTGCTTCATGCATCATGCGCATCATCTCCTCGTCGTCAGCAAGGTCGACAGACGCCTCGGTGGCGAAGCTGAAGGGGTAGCCCCGTTCTTCCTGCCAGGTCTTGATCTGGGGAAGCAGCAGTTTGGCGTTGCGCTTGTTGCCGATGAAGTTGTCATCCACCAAGAAGATGGAGCGCCTCCACCCCAACTCGTAGAGCCGCTGCAACTCGGCCACCAGCTGTTCGGGGGTTTTGGTGCGGGGCTTGCGTCCGTAGAGAACGATGATGTCGCAAAACTCGCAGTTGAACGGGCAGCCCCTTGAGAACTGCACGCTCATCGAGTCGTAGGCATCCAGCTCAAGCAGGTCGAAACGGGGCACCGGCGTGGCGGTGACGTCGGGCTTGTCGCCTTCGGCGCTGAAGCGGCCACTGCGTTCACCGCGTTGGATGGCTTCGACAAACTGAGGGAGGGTGATTTCGCCCTCGTCCAACACTTTGAAGTCAGCGTCCGCGATTTCCGGAGCGTCTGGAGTGGAGCTTGCGTAGGGGCCTCCGACGGCCACCAGCAGGCCACGGCGCTTGGCCTCTCGGATCTGCACCTGCATGTCGTCCTTCTGGACGATCATTCCGGAGATCACCACCAGTTCGGCCCACTGCCATTCGGCTTCGGTGACTTCCCGCACGTTGCGGTCCACCAGCTTCATCTCCCATTCCTGGGGGAGTAGGGCCGCAACGGTGGCCAACCCCAGGGGTGGCAGCAGCACCTTGCGGTTCACCAGTTCGAGGATTTTCTCGTAGCTCCAGAACGTCTTGGGGAACTGGGGGTAGAGAAAGAGGGTGCGCATGGTGAGATCGCGACGGGGCTGGAATTGAGCAGAAGCAGGTCGCCGGCGATGGGCGCAGACCCGTCCGAATTCAGGACTTTGAATGCATCAACCTTAAGGCGTATCTGGCAAAGACCGGCCCCGGGTCTGATCTAATGGGTCTGTCTTGCCATCACTGCCGTGGGCGTTGTCATTTATCTGGGTCTCGTCGGTGCCGGTCTGGTCACCGCTGCTGTGATCAGTGGCGTGCTGCGTGGGATCAAGTTGATCTGAGGGGTTCACGCCCCTTTCTTGGTCCACGTCCCAGACCCGGTCAGCTATTAGCACTGCTCTTCGAGTGTGCTTCCGCCGCGTTTCCAAATCTCCCAACTCGCAAGTGCAAGCCCGACGCCTCCAGTAATGGCGAAGGTTTGGTTCAAGCCGAGGTTTGTGGCGAGCAGTGCTGCAAGCAGGCCACTGAGTCCCCCGCCACCGAGGAAGGCAATCTGGCTGAGACCGGCCATTCGGCCACGGATGACCTGTGGAGATCCCACCTGGGTGACCAAGTTGGCGCTGCTCAGCAGACCTGCCGTTCCGGCTCCGATTAAAAAAGCCATTCCCAGCACCACGGCCATCGAACCGCCTCGGGACATCCCTAGCTGGGCCACGGCTGTGATCAGTGCGAAACATCCCAGAGTGCGGGCAGGACGGTGACTGAACCTGTGGCTGTTGCGTTGGAGCACGATGCCGCCGGTAATGCTCCCTGCCGCCAGCACGCTCGTGAACAATCCCAGATCTCGGGGGTCTGGTCCCAGGGTGTCGGCTGCAATCAGAGGTGCCAGGCCTGGATGGAAGAAGCCCACAACACAGATCAACGCTGTGAACTGCAAAACGTGGCGCAGCACCGGACCGCACTCGTTCCAGGCGGCCTTCAACGTGGTGCTCTCGGCATTGTCGCTGCGCTGCTCAAGGCTTCTATTGGGTTTCAGCAGCCAGATCACGCTCGCGATGGGTAGTAGGTAGCTGAGGGCATCAAGGCCCAGCGCCATGGCTGGTCCTGTGAGGGCAACGAGCCAGCCACCGATGGGGGGACCCACCAGCTTGCCCACGTTGAAGACCACTGAAAAGCTGGTGAGGTAGGGGGCCAGCTGCTGGGGTGAGTCCACCAGCAGAGCGCAGTATTTGTTGCGGGCAGTGAGTTCGTAGGCCCCGGCAATGCCCGTGAGCAGGGTGCTGCTCAACAGCATGACCACCTGGGCTTGGCCCGAGAGCAAAGGAATGGCCAGGGCACCGAGCAGGCCTGCCCCCAGCAGGGCCCATTGCGCCTGCACCAGCACTCGTTCACACCCGATGCGATCGGTCCTGACCCCTGCGGGTCCGCTCACCAGCAGGGTGGGCAGGGACAGGGCAGCAAAGTGCAGTGCCAGGAGCATGGCGTTCTGCGTTCCGCTCATCAGAATCCAGCCCTTGGCGGTGAGGCCGGCGAACGACCCTGCTGTGCTCAGGCCGGAAGCAAAAAGGAAGAGGTTGCGTTGCTGTTGATGCCAGTCGAGGTGGCCCCTCACGAGGCTCCGCGTGCTGCCGCCACCATGTCGGCGGCGCCCACGATCCGTCCGGTGAGGTCGTAGACGTCGGCCCCTGTGATCAACACCGGCACCATGGTTCCGGGTCCGGCCTGGATGCCGTTGTCTCCCGGTTGCACCAGCACCTCTCCATCCACCTCTGGAGCGAAGCGTGCGCAGCGGCCAATCATTTCGCCGGTGGTGGGGTTGTGCTGTTCGATCAGTACATCCACTGTGCGCCCCACCCAGCTGGCGTTGCCCGCAGCCGAAATCGGTTGCTGCAGACCCATCAATTTGTCCTTGCGGGCGATGGCCACCTCTTCAGGTACGTGGTCTGGAAGGGTGGCTGCCGGTGTGCCGTCTTCAGGGGAGAAGGTGAAGACGCCCACATGGTCGAAGCGCTGACGCTCGATGAACGAGGCCAGATGCTCGAACTGCTCTTCGGTTTCGCCTGGGAAACCCACAATCAAGGTGGTGCGCAGCACGGCATCCGGCAGTTGCTCACGGATCTGATCCAGCAGGCGTTCGTTCACGTCGGCCTGCCAGGGGCGGTTCATGGCCCGCAGCACATCAGGATGGCTGTGTTGAAGAGGTAAGTCGAGGTAGGGCAACACGTTGGGGACCTCTCGGTATGCAGCCAGCACGTCGGGGGTGAGTCCCGTGGGGTAGGCGTAGTGCACGCGGATCCAGGGAATCTCCACCTCGCCAAGGGCCCTCAGGAGATCTGCCAGCCGAGGCTTTCCATAGAGATCCAGTCCATAGTTGGTCGTGATCTGGCTGATCAGAATCAGCTCTTGCACACCCTGTGCCGCCAGCTGATGGGCTTCGGCCACGATCGATTCAATCGGCCGTGAGCGCTGGTCGCCGCGAAGGTGGGGAATGATGCAGAAGGCACAGCGGTAGTCACAGCCCTCGGCCACCTTCAGATAGGCCACGGCTTCGCCAGTGGTGCGGTATCGCGGCAGGTTTTCGTCGCCCACAAAGGTGGGGTTTTCGCTCACCTGTTTGACGCGCTCTCCAGCTTCGACCCGCTTGAGCACATCCACGATGTGCTGGTAGTCACCTGTGCCGACGATCGCCTTGGCTTCCGGCAACGACTCCAGCAGTTCGTCCTGGAAATGTTGGGCCAGACAACCCGCAATAATCAGCTCCTTGCCCTGTTCCGCCAGACCGACCAGAGTGCGCACGGATTCTTCCCGGGCGTCCTGGATGAAACTGCAGGTGTTGACGACCACCACATTGGCGTCGTTCTCATCACTGCTGACGCCATATCCAGCTTCTGAGAGCAGCCCGAGCATGTGCTCGGTGTCCACTCTGTTTTTTTCGCAGCCCAGATGCGCGAAAGCAACCGTGGGCCGTGCGGCCTGAGCGCTTGCTGTCGTCGCGTCGCCGCCCATGGGCTGGAACTCGTAATTCTTCACCTTACGGTTGCGCCTCCAATCGCAAGGCGCAGCCGTGTGTTCATGGCGAGGCGGCAGCCTGAACAACGCCGCAATCCCTGGCAAACTTGCGGTCATCTGATTCGCCTGTATGGCCACCACGCGCCTCACCAGTCGCCGCCGCCAGGACCCTGGATCGAAGTGGGTCCGGATTGCGATGGCGGTCCTGGCCACTGTGGGTTTGATCGACACCGGTTCGATCACCCTCAAGCGTTGGGGGCTGCTTGGTCAGCTCACTTGCCCCGTGGGTGGCGATGGTTGCGACAAAGTGCTCAACAGCCCCTGGGGCACGTTGTTTCAGGGCGATGGATTCAGCATCCCGCTGTCGTTCGCTGGCCTACTGGCTTATCTGGCCGTGCTGGTGATGGCCATCGTTCCTCTCCTCCCTGGTCTGTCGGAGAACAAAGCTGACCTCTCCCGCCGTACTTGGTGGGGGCTGTTCACGGTCTCCCTGTCGATGGCCGTTTTCAGTTTCGTGCTGATGGGCTTGATGGTGTTCAAGATTGACGCCTTCTGTTTCTTCTGCGTTCTCTCAGCCACCATCTCGGTGATTCTCTTGGTGTTGGCAGTGGCCGGAGGCGGTTGGGATGATCCCGCGCCTCTGCTGTTTCGTGGAGTGCTGCTGGGGTTGGCGGTGCTGCTCGGGAGTTTGATCTGGGCTTCGGTGGTTGATCCGAACCGGCCCGATGGTCGTGCTGCTCCAGCGCTGACCACAACGAGTTCCCCGGCCAAGGTGGCCCTTGCCGAGCATCTGACTGCTGAAGGTGCCGTGCTTTACACCGCCTATTGGTGCCCTCATTGCACGGAACAAAAGGAAATGTTTGGCCAGCAGGCTGCCGAAAAGCTGGATGTGGTGGAGTGCGCTCCAGATGGGGTGAATGGTCAGCCCAAACTGTGCGAGAAAAAGGGCATCGAGGGTTTCCCCACCTGGGAAATTGACGGGACGCTCGATTCCGGGGTCAAGCCTCTGGATGAGCTCGCCAAGTTGTCTGGCTACCAGGGCCCTGCCGATTTCTGATCCATCGAGGGTTCAGGTTTAAGGGTTGACTGGGCGGGTGTGAATCATCCGCCCTTTTTGTTGGCGTGAGTGGCATTGCCAATGCGGTAACGCCACTGGAGCGTCACTGCGGAAATGGCCGCCGCGGCTTTCCTTCCGGAACAGGCAGGCCTCCAGTAGCAGCGCACTGGTGCGTTGGCGGTGGTTCAGGTCCAGCAGCAGGTTGAGGTCACGCCGACTCGGTTCCTCCAGCAGGAACTGTTGATCAGTGCGCTGACTGTTCATTAATGAAAGTGCTTCTTCCTGCTCGAGCCGGGGCATGGCCCGGAGTGTTGCCGCGAGCACCTCTCGCATCCCGGGCACGGAGCGGTCCACACCGGCCACTGCCCAGCATTGCTTGCGCAGCTGATTGATCCCCCGCTTGAGCTCTGTTGCGTTCTGGCTGCTGACCAGGTTCGTGCGAAGCGCTGGAGGCGCGGCTGTTAATTGGTCCAGGCTGCGGCGGTCGCTCTGCGACCACAGCGGCAGGTCGATGTCTCGCAGTTGCCTGGCATAGACCAGGCATTCCATCAGTGAATTGCTGGCCAAGCGGTTGGCGCCATGCACGCCAGTGCAGGCGGCTTCGCCAACGGCATACAGGCCCTGCACATTGGTGGCGGCATGGGCATTGGTGGCGACTCCACCCATCCAGTAGTGGGCTGCCGGAGCGACAGGAAGGGGTTGTTCGAGGGGATTCAGACCGAATTCCCTGCAGTGCTCAAGAATCGTGGGGAAGCGGCGCTCCGCCTGGCTCCGAGGGATCGGGCGCAGGTCAAGCCCGACATGGTCGGTGCCGGCGGCACGCATGCTGCGCACCAGCGCGCGACTCACCTGATCCCGGGGGGCAAGATCTCCTCCTGGAAGGCCGGCCACGGGGCTGTTGCCAGTGGCATCCACCAGCACACCACCTTCACCACGCACCGCCTCGGATATCAGGAAACAGGGAGCCCCAGGTCGATGCAGAGCAGTGGGGTGGAACTGAACGAATTCCAGGTCTTCAATGGCGGCGCCGGCCTGCCAGGCCAGTGCCACGCCCTCACCGGCTGCCTGGGCGGGATTGGTGGTGTTGGTGTAAAGGTGGCCCCCTCCGCCGGTGGCCAGCACGACAGCCCGCGCCCGAATCCAGTGCAGCAAGGGCCCATCTAGCACCTGCACGCCGCAGCAGCGGCCGTCTTCCACCCAAAGCTTGCTGACGCGAACACCTCGCCTGTGAAGCAGGCCTTCGCGTTGCTCCACGCGCTCCCGCAACACATCGACCAGGGCTCGCCCCGTCTGATCCTGCACATGCAGCACCCGGTGATGGCTGTGGGCCGCTTCAAGGGTGGTCGCCAGGCTGCCGTCACTGTTGCGATCGAACGCCATGCCGACCTGGAGCAGTCGCTCGACGCATTGGGGGGCATGGTCCACCAGCAGGCGTACTGCATTGCCATCACACAACCCAGCCCCTGCCTGGAGTGTGTCGGCGGCATGACTGGCGGCGCTGTCGTCCGGTCGCGTCACCGAGGCGATGCCCCCCTGGGCCCATCGGCTGGATGAGCGACGGCTGGTGTTGCGATTGAGCAGCAGGACCCGCAACCCTTGAGGCAGTTCAAGGCAAGTCATCAGCCCTGCCGCACCGGCACCCACCACCACCACATCCCAGGGGCCTGGAGGAATGGGCTCGCCAGTGGAGGGGTGGGATCTCATGCCAGAACCAAAAAAACCGCCGGGAGCTCCGGCGGTTTTTTCAAGGGTGATTGAACGCGAGAGGTCGTGATCAGATCAACCGATCAACGGTATTGACCATCGTTGATGCGGTCGAAGCCTTCATTCAAGGCAATCGAGGGGGCAGTGACGACGAAATTGTCGCGGTACTTGCTGAACAGCTCTTTCTGACGCTCGGTCAGGTCAAGGCTCAGCACATCGTCAACGCTGTCGTAGGGGCCACCTAGCACGATTTTGCCGGCGAGGGTGGGATACATGCCGGGGAACTGCTGGAAGCGGCGCACTGAAGAGTTGTTCAGGTCCACCTTGTCGCCGCGCTCAGCGATCTTGTCGTCGGCAACGTTGCGAATCTCATCGGCATAGGCCGCTTGGGGAAGGACTAGCCCCAGCAGCAGGCCTGTCATCACCACAACACCAGTCAGCCAGGAGACCAGCCGCTTCATCGGAACACTCCGTTAGGAATCGGAACGAGACTTCCGGCATCGCCGGTAGAGGCACCATACAAGTCAGTCCTGGCCAAATCCCTGCTCTTGTGACCAGCTTTTGCAGTTCGTTTCAGATCAGCCCACTCAGGCTTGGGTGAATCAAGGCCAGCACCAGGAAAAGGCCATCAACCATCACGGTGGTGATCAGCACGGACGCCGCGACAGCCCAACTGTCGGCATGGATGATGCCGGAGCTGCCCCGTCGGTGCATCCAGCGCGCTGAACTCAGAATCAGGGTTGCCAACAGGGCGATGACCCCAATGGCGAGAGGCTGCTCGAGCGAGGTCGCTGCGGAATGGAGCAGTGGGCTGGCCTCATGCAAGGGGGCTTGTACCACTGCGGGCCAGAAACGCATCACTCCGGTCAGCGCCATGGCGAGATCGGTAAGGGCTGTTCCGACCAGAGACGAGAGATAGAACGCGCATCCAAGCCTCCATCGACTGCCAAGGCCAGCAAGAGCAAGAGGCAGGGCAATGGCTTCGACGGGGAGGTGCCAACTCGGATGCGCCCTTAGCCATCCCCAGAACAAGCTCCCAGCCAGCCAACTGCCACAAAACCCCAGCAGCAGAGACCCAGCTTGATGTCGGCCTTTGGCTTGCTGCCATCCCAGCGGAATGGCAACCGCCAGCAAGACCACCGTGAACAGGCAGGCACTGAAGGGGTTGAGCCGCACCCAAGGAGCCTGCAAAAAGACAGGAAGCACCACTAAGCCAGCGGCCCAGAGCTGAATCTGGGACTGGGATTCAGCCTTGAGACGCGGCTCTTGGGTCAGGGGAAGCTCCCTGAGCAGGCGACGATCCAGCGCTTCGGATTGGATCAGGCCGCTTGGCAAAAGGAGAGCCTCCGTTTGTGAAGAAAGAACCGAAACCTTAGAAGACCCATGCCAGAGGGCGGGGGCTGGCGCCTAAGCCGCGTAGCGCATAGCTTCGACCTGCTTTGGTCTTGGCAATGACTGACGTTGTGGCGGCTCCTGGCCTGCTGGCAGCCTGTTGGCGCAATTTCATCCTTGGGGTGGTGCAGGGGTTGACGGAATTCCTTCCCATCAGCAGCACCGCCCATCTCAAGGTGGTGCCTGTGCTGGCGGGCTGGGGAGATCCAGGGGTCTCCGTGACTGCCGTGATTCAGCTCGGCAGCATTGCCGCGGTGATCGCCTATTTCCGTAGCGATCTCAGCAACGTGATTCGTGGCATTGGTGCTGCCGTCAGTCGCGGGCAATGGCGCGAGCCGGAGGCGCGCCTAGGCCTGGCGATGGCGGTAGGCACCCTGCCGATTCTTGTGGTCGGGTTCCTGATCAAGACCTTTTGGCCGGGTTACTCCAGCTCGCCTCTGCGGAGCGTGCCCTCGATTGCCATCGTCTCGATCGTGATGGCACTGCTGCTTGCACTGGCTGAACAATTTGGTCCCAGAGTCAAGCAGCTCGTTCAGGTGCAGGGGCGTGATGGTTTCGTGGTGGGACTCGCCCAGGCGCTGGCCATCATTCCTGGGGTTTCCCGCTCCGGCAGCACCCTCACCGCCTCTCTATTTGACGGTTGGCAGCGGGCGGATGCGGCTCGTTTTTCTTTCCTACTGGGGATCCCTGCGATCACCATTGCCGGATTGGTGGAGCTCAAAGACGCTCTGGGGGATCCGAACACAGGTGGTGTGCTGCCCCTGCTGGTCGGGATTGCGTCTGCCGCGGTGGTGTCTTGGTTGGCCATTGATTGGTTGATTCGCTACCTCCAGCGCCACAGCACTTGGATCTTTGTGGTCTATCGCCTGCTGTTCGGTGTGCTGTTGCTGGCCTGGTGGTCAACCTCCGCAGCAAACTGAATGCAGCAGCTCCTTCGGCGTGTGGAATGAGCCCTCTGCCGGTGTCGCCGTCGCGGCGCTGGATCCTGACTCCGCCTCCCGGCAGCCTGCCCCGGCAGTGGTAGTTGCTGTCGAGCCCGGCTCGATCGGGGAGGAGCTTGGTTTTGAGCCCGGCGATCAGCTGCTCAGCATCAATGGCATCAGACCCCGGGATCTGATCGATTACCGCTACCTGTGTGTGGAGGAGGAGCTCCATCTGGAGGTCAGGGATGCGGCGGGAGAGCTGCATGAGGTCGACCTCGAGAAAGATGCCGATGACGGACTGGGCCTGGAATTCAGTGAGGCTCTCTTCGATGGTTTGCGGCAATGCAACAACGCCTGTCCGTTCTGCTTTATCGACCAACAGCCGCCCGGACGCCGCAGCAGCCTCTATCTCAAAGACGACGATTACCGCCTCAGTTTTCTCTACGGCTCGTATCTCACCCTCACCAACCTCACCGACGCTGACTGGCTGCGGATCGAACAACAGCGGCTCACGCCATTGTTTGTGTCTGTGCATGCCACAGACCCCGAGCTCCGTGGCCAGCTGTTGAAAAATCCTCGCGCTGGTCTGTTGATGGATCAGGTGCGCTGGTTCGCGGAACGCGATCTCCAGATTCACGCTCAGGTGGTGGTCTGTCCGGGTCTTAATGATGGGGATGCGCTTGAGCGAACGCTTCTCGACCTCGCTGGTTTTGCAGGCGGTGAGTGGCCTGCCGTGTTGTCGGCGGCCGTGGTGCCGGTTGGTTTGACCCGTTTCCGTCCGGATGGTGATGGTCTGGTTCCGGTGACGCCATTCGATGCCCGCGCCGTGATCGCTCGCGTTGAGCCCCTGCAGCAGCGCTTCCAGGCCCAGTTCGGGAGTCGCTTCGCCTGGTTGTCGGATGAGTGGTATCTGATTGCTGGTCAGCCCTTGCCTCCACGCGCCAGCTACGAAGACCTGCCTCAACAAGAAAATGGAGTTGGCAGCATTCGCGCGTTTCTCGAAGCGCTGGATGACGCCAGCACCGGGTTGCCCGTCTCCATTCCCACACCCTTACGCAGCAGCTGGGTTGTGGGCCGTCTGGTGGACGAGGCCCTGACTCCGGTCACGGCGCGCCTGAATGCGGTGGATGGCGTCAACCTTCTTCTCCATGGCCTGCCCAGTCCCTACTGGGGGCAGGATCAGGTGGTGACCGGACTGCTCACGGGGCAAGACTTGCTTCAAGGCCTGGAAGGACGAGAGTTGGGGGATCAGTTGCTCTTGCCGGCGGTGATGCTTCGCCAGGGCGAACCAGTGTTTCTGGACGACATGACGTTGGCGGAACTGGAGCAACGCCTACCCGTGCCGGTCCGCATCGTGCATGGAGCAGCTGACATCGTGGCCGCGGTGCTCGGCGAGACCCAAGAAAGCCCCTAAGCTCCGAGCCAGATTGTGAATTGCTGTGAGTCGGACTGCTGCTCGCCTGTTGCTCGTTGCCAGCGCCCTCACGTTTACCAATTTTGCTTCGCTTCGTGCTGAAGAGCTGAACGAAGAGACAGGGCTGCTGGATCAGACCGCACTGCCCTCAGCAATCGACACCCATGGATCAAGGCCAAAGGCTGATCCATCCGTGTTGCCTCCAGCGGCAACCACCCTCCCTGAGGACCTCACGCCCCTTGCATCCCCTCCATCGCTGGCCTTGCCCGACAAGCCCAGCGAAGTGAAGGTGCGTGAGTTGCGCCCCCTGACCCTGGAGCAGGCTGAGCGTCTCACCGAGGTCAATAACCCCAGCCTCAAGGCGGCTGCTAGCCAAGTTGAGCAAGCGAAATCCCAGTTGTTGGCTGCGATTTCTGCCTGGTACCCGACGGTCAACCTCACGGCCAATGGCTTGCCGCAGTACCTCTCCGCCGATCAATACCGCAACCCTGACTTCCTCAAGGTTCAGGACCCCGCTAGCCCCAGCTTCGGTCAGCCCCGCATTGACCCTGTCACGGGCAAGACCATTAGTCCTTACACCACCAGCAGCCAGTGGACCGCCAACTTTGCGGCTCAGGTGCAGTGGAACCTGATCGACCCTGCCCGTGTTCCCCAGATCGCCGCTGCACGCGACGGCTACGAGAAAGCGCGCGATACCTATTTAATTGCCCTGCGTGAGCTGCGCCTCAATACCGCCACCCGCTACTTCAACTTGCAGCGTCAGGACGAGCAGGTGCGCATTGGTCAGCAGTCGGTGCGGGTATCGCTCGTGAGTTTGCGCGATGCTCGTGCCCGTTTTGAGGCTGGCGTCGCCACCAAGCTGGAGGTTCTGGAAGCCGAAACCCAGCTCGCTCGCGACCAGCAGTTGCTCAGCGAGGCTGTCCGCGATCAAGCCAAAGCCCGTCGTGCGCTGGCGGCCCAGCTGGACCTCCCTCAGGACATCACGCCGACCGCTGCATCCCCAGCGCGGGTGACTGGAATCTGGCAACCCTCGTTGCAGGAAAGCATCGTGGCGGCTTATGCCTTCCGCGAAGAACTGGATCGCTTCATCCTCGACATCTCCATCAACAACAGCAATGCCAATGCGGCTTTAGCCGCAGTGCAGCCGCTTCTGAGCTTGGTCAACACGTTCTCCACCTCCCGAACCCAGGGACAGACCGCCGTTCAGACTCCAGTGGATATGGCCGATTACAGCTGGAGTGCCAGCAACACGGTGGCGCTCAATGCCACCTGGAACATCTTTGATGGCGGTCGGGCCCGTGCTCAGTACAGGCTCAACAAGCAGAAGGCTGAGGAGAGCACCTACAACTTCGCTTCGGAACGGGACAAGATCCGTCAGGAAGTCGAAGACAGTTTCTTCGATCTGCGCACGGCCAACCAGAACATCCACACCACCACCCGCGAGGTTCTCTCTGCACGCGAATCCCTGCGTCTGGCTCGATTGCGTTTCCAGGCCGGTGTGACCACGCAGCGTGAAGTGGTGGATACCCAGAGGGATCTCACCCAGGCCGAGGTGCGTTATGCCGATGCCGTGACCACCTACAACACCTCGCTGGCGCAGTTGCGTCGTCGCACCGGCCTGGATCAGGTCACGACCTGCCCTGCCGTTCAACTGTCGGCGACGAAGCCTGTTCAAGACAAGGACTACAGCGTGCCGATTGAGCCGATTCCGAATCGACCGGCCTGCCAAGCTGCTGTTATGTCGTCTGAGGGGTAGTTCCCGATCGTGGCAGTCGCGCTCTCGTCTCAGCAGCTCAATGCCGTGCATCAGCTGCTCGATCGGGTTGCTGAACGCCAGCGTCAAGATTTCGGGAATATCTCTGCTGATCTCAAGTCCGACGGCACGCTGATCACCACCTGTGATCGCTGGAGTGATGAAGCGATTACTTCGGGGCTTGGTCTGATTGCCCCCGGAGAAGGCGTGCTTAGCGAGGAAGGCTCGAAGTCTGTGCCCACCACGCAGGCTTACTGGGTGGTGGATCCCTTGGATGGCACCACCAACTTTGCTGCCGGAATTCCTTATTGGGCGATCTCAGTGGCGCGTTGGGTGGATGGTGTCCCCTCGGAGGTGTTCCTTGATGTGCCGTCGTTGCGGCAGAGAATCGTGGCGATCAGAGGGAAAGGCGTTTGGCGCAACGGCAAGCTCCTGACTTCGGACACACGCACTGCATCTGAGAGTGCCTGTGTCTCGCTGTGCAGCCGCTCGATTCGCGTGTTGCAACGTCGTCCCGATCGCCGTTTTCCGGGAAAAATTCGATTGCTTGGAGTCGCCAGTCTCAATTTGCTGAGTGTGGCGATGGGGCAGACCGCAGGTGCCTTGGAAGCCACTCCCAAGATCTGGGATTTGGCTGCAGTGTGGCTCGTGCTGAGTGAGCTGGAGTGTCCGATCATCTGGCTGTCGCGAGATCCGGGCAGCCTTAACGCCGGAGATGACTTATCAGATGCCGATTTTCCGGTCGTGGTGGCGGGAAACGTCGAGATGCTGGAGCGTCTCCGCGAGTGGGGCGAGGCGTTACTGCAGGCCTGAACTCCGTTTCGACTGCCCTACGCCGGTGGGTTTGGAGCACAGCCCATTGATGGGTTATGTTTTTGGACTGCGCAGGAGCCGAGAGGCGAGAGCGCAGGTCACGGTCTGATGAGGCGAGAGCTTTGTTGTGTCTGTGGCGCTTGCAACAGATGAGGGAGCGATCCCACGGTGTTGTAAGTTCATTAGGCGGTCGCGAGGCCGCAGCGCAGAACCACTCCTGAGAGGGAGTAGGGAAGCGAGAACCTGGACAATTGAAAAGTTTAGGAACTGACGCTTTTATCGCGTTTGGTTTTGAGCCGAACTGAAAGGTGAGGTGAGGAGCTGAATGGAATTGCGATAAAGGTGTGAGGTCCCGTCAAAAATTTTCGTTGCGTTGAAGTCATTCGCTGCAACGGGGAGGTTTTCACGAGCCTCTTTGTTGCCGGTGTGCGAAGTGACGGAGCAACAACCGGATCTGAGATTCTGGAAAGTCATGGATAGAGAGATCTAGAAGTGCACTCTTAAGAACCCTTTTTGTGTCAGCTGAAAGGAGGCAACAACTGCGGAGAGCATTTTTGCTGCTTTGCGGGTGAAGCAAATCATTTTGAGGATGTGAAAAACGTCTAAGAGGAAATGATCTACAACGGAGAGTTTGATCCTGGCTCAGGATGAACGCTGGCGGCGTGCTTAACACATGCAAGTCGAACGAACCTTCGGGTTAGTGGCGGACGGGTGAGTAACGCGTGAGAATCTGCCCTCAGGAGGGGGACAACAGCTGGAAACGGCTGCTAATACCCCATATGCCGCGAGGTGAAATGAATTTCGCCTGAGGATGAGCTCGCGTCTGATTAGCTAGTTGGTGAGGTAATGGCTCACCAAGGCATCGATCAGTAGCTGGTCTGAGAGGATGATCAGCCACACTGGGACTGAGACACGGCCCAGACTCCTACGGGAGGCAGCAGTGGGGAATTTTCCGCAATGGGCGAAAGCCTGACGGAGCAACGCCGCGTGAGGGATGAAGGCCTCTGGGCTGTAAACCTCTTTTATCAAGGAAGAAGATCTGACGGTACTTGATGAATAAGCCACGGCTAATTCCGTGCCAGCAGCCGCGGTAATACGGGAGTGGCAAGCGTTATCCGGAATTATTGGGCGTAAAGCGTCCGCAGGCGGTCCAGAAAGTCTGCTGTTAAAAAGTGGAGCTTAACTCCATCATGGCAGTGGAAACTTCTGGACTAGAGTGTGGTAGGGGCAGAGGGAATTCCCGGTGTAGCGGTGAAATGCGTAGATATCGGGAAGAACACCAGTGGCGAAGGCGCTCTGCTGGGCCATAACTGACGCTCATGGACGAAAGCCAGGGGAGCGAAAGGGATTAGATACCCCTGTAGTCCTGGCCGTAAACGATGAACACTAGGTGTCGGGGGAATCGACCCCTCCGGTGTCGTAGCCAACGCGTTAAGTGTTCCGCCTGGGGAGTACGCACGCAAGTGTGAAACTCAAAGGAATTGACGGGGGCCCGCACAAGCGGTGGAGTATGTGGTTTAATTCGATGCAACGCGAAGAACCTTACCAGGGTTTGACATCCTGCGAATTTCTGGGAAACCGGAAAGTGCCTTCGGGAGCGCAGTGACAGGTGGTGCATGGCTGTCGTCAGCTCGTGTCGTGAGATGTTGGGTTAAGTCCCGCAACGAGCGCAACCCACGTCTTTAGTTGCCAGCATTGAGTTGGGCACTCTAGAGAGACCGCCGGTGATAAACCGGAGGAAGGTGTGGATGACGTCAAGTCATCATGCCCCTTACATCCTGGGCTACACACGTACTACAATGCTACGGACAAAGGGCAGCAAACTCGCGAGAGCTAGCAAATCCCATAAACCGTGGCTCAGTTCAGATCGTAGGCTGCAACTCGCCTACGTGAAGGAGGAATCGCTAGTAATCGCAGGTCAGCATACTGCGGTGAATACGTTCCCGGGCCTTGTACACACCGCCCGTCACACCATGGAAGTTGGCCACGCCCGAAGCCGTTACTCCAACCCTTGTGGAGGAGGACGTCGAAGGTGGGGCTGATGACTGGGGTGAAGTCGTAACAAGGTAGCCGTACCGGAAGGTGCGGCTGGATCACCTCCTAACAGGGAGACAACACAATGATTTTGATGCCTGAGTGCTTTTATTCTTAGGCCGAAATCCTGTCACCTTAGGTCGATCGGTACCTCAGCTTTGAAGTCAAGAGTGTGCAGTGATGCAGATTGCTTGATGGAGATTCTTAGTTCCTAAACTTTGTCTAGGTCACACCCCAAAAGGGATGAGACTCCTGGGCCATTAGCTCAGGTGGTTAGAGCGCACCCCTGATAAGGGTGAGGTCCCTGGTTCAAGTCCAGGATGGCCCATTCGGTGTTGGGGGTTTAGCTCAGTTGGTAGAGCGCCTGCTTTGCAAGCAGGATGTCAGGAGTTCGAGTCTCCTAACCTCCACTGACCGAACTTTGTCCCCAACTTCAGAGTATGGAGTTGAGCTCGAATGGCGTGTGATTTAGATGTGTCCGCTGGAAGACCCCAGCTTCCTGTCATTCTAGAAATTGATCGAATCAGTTTTTAGTTGATAAGATGCTGGGCTCGAACTGAGCAATCAGTTTTGAGTTCTAGCAGAACCTTGACAACTGCATAGGTGAGTCTGGAAAGAATAAAAGCATCTCATGGATGCATCATTCTTTTATGGATGATGTTTGATTCTTGAGCAAGAGCCGAGACTCCACCACGTTCTTCTGATTGTGTCGAGCAATTGGGAGTTTGATCTTTAATTCAGCAATGAATTATGGAGAATCCGTTTCAACGACGGCAAGCGTGATGGAGATACATTGGTCAAGCTACAAAGGGCTCACGGTGGATACCTTGGCACACAGAGGCGATGAAGGACGTGGTTACCTGCGATAAGTCTCGGGGAGCTGGAAACACGCTTTGATCCGGGAATTTCCGAATGGGGCAACCCCTAGAACGGCCAGCTGAATCCATAGGCTGGCGCGAGCCAACCCAGCGAACTGAAACATCTTAGTAGCTGGAGGAAAGGAAAGTAAAAACGACTCCCTCAGTAGCGGCGAGCGAACGGGGAAGAGCCTAAACCGATAGTTTCGACTATCGGGGTTGTGGGACAGCGTTATGGAAAAGGGATGTTAGTGGAAGTGTTTGAATGGCACACCACAGAGGGTGAAAGTCCCGTACACGAAAACTGAACTGACCTAGCTGTATCCCGAGTAGCACGGAGCACGTGAAATTCCGTGTGAATCCGCGAGGACCACCTCGTAAGGCTAAGTACTCCTGTGTGACCGATAGCGAAACAGTACCGCGAGGGAAAGGTGAAAAGAACCCCGGGAGGGGAGTGAAATAGAACATGAAACCGTGAGCTTACAAGCAATGGGAGCCCTACTGATAGGGTGACCGTGTGCCTGTTGAAGAATGAGCCGGCGACTTATAGGCACTGGCGGGTTAAACCGGGAATGGTGGAGCCATAGCGAAAGCGAGTCTGAATAGGGCGTTTGTCAGTGTTTATAGACCCGAACCCGGGTGATCTAACCATGGCCAGGATGAAGCTTGGGTGATACCAAGTGGAGGTCCGAACCGACTGATGTTGAAAAATCAGCGGATGAGCTGTGGTTAGGGGTGAAATGCCAATCGAACCCGGAGCTAGCTGGTTCTCCCCGAAATACGTTGAGGCGTAGCGTCTCGTGCTCCAGCAGGGGGGTAAAGCCACCATTTCGGTGCGGGCTGCGAGAGCGGTACCAAATCGAGATGAACTCTGAATACCCTGTGTGTAGCGAGGCAGTCAGACTGTGGGGGATAAGCTCCATGGTCGAGAGGGAAACAGCCCAGACCGCCAGCTAAGGTCCCCAAATCAACACTAAGTGATAAAGGAGGTGGGATTGCCCAGACAACCAGGAGGTTTGCCTAGAAGCAGCCATCCTCAAAGGAGTGCGTAATAGCTCACTGGTCGAGCGATCCTGCGCCGAAAATGAACGGGGCTAAGTGTTGTACCGAAGCTGCGGATTTATGGTAGGGGAGCGTTCTATGTGGGGTGAAGCGTTAGCGTGAGCGGGCGTGGACTGCATAGAAGTGAGAATGTCGGCTTGAGTAGCGAAAACATGGGTGAGAATCCCATGCACCGAAACCCTAAGGGTTCCTCCGGCAGGCTCGTCCGCGGAGGGTTAGTCTGGACCTAAGGCGAGGCCGAAAGGCGTAGTCGATGGATAACAGGTCAACATTCCTGTACCGGTTATGTTTTGGGAAGAGGGACGGAGAAGGCTAGCCAAGCCAGATGTTGGTTACTGGTTCAAGCGTTCGAGGCGTTGAGGATCGGCGAAAACGATCCGAGCTGAGGCGTGAGTACGAGCTGCTACGGCAGCGAAGTTGGTGACGTCATGCTTCCAAGAAAAGCTCTATACCCGTTAAGGCATAACTGCCAGTACCCGAAACCGACACAGGTGGGGTGGTAGAGAATACCGAGGTGCGCGAGGTAACTCTCTCTAAGGAACTCGGCAAAATGGCCCCGTAACTTCGGGAGAAGGGGTGCCAGCGAGAGCTGGTCGCAGTGAAGAGTCCCAGGCGACTGTTTACCAAAAACACAGGTCTCCGCTAAGTCGCAAGACGATGTATGGGGGCTGACGCCTGCCCAGTGCCGGAAGGTTAAGGAAGCCGGTCAGCGTAAGCGAAGCTGGCGACTGAAGCCCCGGTGAACGGCGGCCGTAACTATAACGGTCCTAAGGTAGCGAAATTCCTTGTCGGGTAAGTTCCGACCCGCACGAAAGGCGTAACGATCTGGGAGCTGTCTCGGAGAGAGGCTCGGCGAAATAGAATTGTCTGTGAAGATGCGGACTACATACACCCGGACAGAAAGACCCTATGAAGCTTTACTGTAGCTTGGTATTGTGCCCGGGCTCTGAATGCGCAGGATAGGTGGGAGACGTTGATCTAGTGCTCGTGGGTGCTAGGGAGTCAATGGTGAGATACCACTCTTTCAGAGCTAGGGTTCTAACGTTCACCCGTTATCCGGGGAGCGGACAGTATCAGGTGGGCAGTTTGACTGGGGCGGTCGCCTCCTAAAAGGTAACGGAGGCGCGCAAAGGTTTCCTCAGGCTGGTTGGAAATCAGCTGACGAGTGCAAAAGCAGAAGGAAGCTTGACTGTGAGACCTACAAGTCGAACAGGGACGAAAGTCGGCTTTAGTGATCCGACGGTTCTGAGTGGAAGGGCCGTCGCTCAACGGATAAAAGTTACTCTAGGGATAACAGGCTGATCTCCCCCAAGAGTTCACATCGACGGGGAGGTTTGGCACCTCGATGTCGGCTCATCGCAACCTGGGGCTGAAGTCGGTCCCAAGGGTTGGGCTGTTCGCCCATTAAAGCGGTACGCGAGCTGGGTTCAGAACGTCGTGAGACAGTTCGGTCCATATCCGGTGTATGCGTAGGAATATTGAGAGGATTTCTCCCTAGTACGAGAGGACCGGGAGGAACGCACCTCTGGTGTACCAGTTATCGTGCCAACGGTAAACGCTGGGTAGCCATGTGCGGAGTGGATAACCGCTGAAAGCATCTAAGTGGGAAGCCCACCTCAAGATGAGTATTCCCATGGGGTAACCCAGTAAGGTCACGGGAAGAACACCCGTTGATAGGCTCTATGTGGAAGTCCAGTAATGGATGCAGCAGAGGAGTACTAATAGACCGAGGGCTTGACCAACATTTTGGTTCTTGCCTTGAAACAAGCTTGATTCTTTTCTAGATGAGATCACGCAAGTGATCAAAACCTATGCAGTTCTCAGGGTTCATCCTTGAGAATTGAGACCTATCCTGGTGTCCATAGCGCTGTGGCACCACTCCGATCCATCTCGAACTCGGTTGTGAAACGCAGCAGCGGTGACGATATTTGGGGGGTAGCCCCCTGAGAAAATAACTCGATGCCAGGTAAAACTCAATTTTCAATCTGAAGAAGGTGATGGCAGTGGTGTTGACACCCTCCATCGCCTCTTCTGAGAAGAAAGCCGCTCCGTCCGGGGCGGCTTTTTTTGTGCTCGCTTTCAGATCGAGATGTGGGGGGTTGCTAGCGTCGGGTATGGAAAGCTGATCTTGATGGGGCGTCGATCTGCTGTAAAGCGCGTGGTGCGGTCGCTTTGGCAGGCCTATCTGCGTTGGTGTCGCTATGACTGCGTTGATCTCAGTGCGGCATTTGCTTATTACACCCTGCAGTCGATCTTCCCGCTGCTGTTGATTGTGCTTTCGATTGCCTCCTGGTTTTTGGGGCGCCAGGTTGGCTTGACTGATCAGATTGTTGAGTATTCAGCCAATATTTTTCCGCCCTCAGTTGTTGCTTTGGTGCGGACAACGCTCGATCAGCTTGTGCGTCAGGGTGTGGGCGCTGGTGTTCTTGGTGCAGGCGTTCTGTTGGTAACGGCTGGCAATGTTTATCTCACCTTGCAACGTGGTGCTGATCGAATTTGGCATGGAGTCTTGCCTCGGGCTCGGGTTGATCTGCCTTGGCAGCAGCAGGTCTGGCAGTTCGTCAAAGTACGACTTGAGGCTTTTGTCGTTGTGTTGTTGATTGGATTGCTGATTGTTGTCGATCAGATCAGTGCCAATTTGCGCATGGTTCCGGCTGCCGCGCTCGCTGACTTTGTGCTGTCTGTGCCTTGGCTGGAAGGGGTCTTGCGTTATATCCCTGTGCTTAGTTTTGGTCGATTCTTAATTCCATGCCTCGGCTTTGCTGTTATGGCTCTGTTGTTGCAGTTTCTATTGCCCAGTCGTCGTGTCCCCTTGAAGCCATTGATCCCCGGTGCGGCGTTGATCGGAGTTCTGCTCACTGTTCTCAACTTGGCTGTCAGCCGAAGCATTCTTTCCTTGGGTTCACGTTTTCAGGCCTATGGCGTGATTGGAAGCGTTTTAGTGCTCACCTTGTGGGTCTGGATGGTGGGAGTGGTTCTCTATTACGGCCAATGCTGGAGCGTTGTGATTGCTCGCGGGTATCTGCGCCGCATCGGGGATCCGAACGTGACCGGCCTATCTCTCTTCCCAAAGATCGGCGACACTGAATCTTGATCTGAGCGGTTCGACCCTTGCGTTCTCCGATTCCCCTGGTCTGGATCGCGCTGTTGGCTTTGTTGTTGCTGCCAACCGCTGCCGGACGGGTGCTTCTCGATGTCGCAGGGGGCTTGATCTTGGTGGTGTTGGCACTGCCGGTGATCCTCGGTGGTGTGGGTTGGATCGGGTGGAGGCTGTTGCAGAGCCGGATGCGCACCTGCCCGGCTTGCGGCAC
The DNA here is from genome assembly GCF_000153825.1 of Synechococcus sp. RS9916. Lineage (NCBI taxonomy): Bacteria > Bacillati > Cyanobacteriota > Cyanophyceae > Synechococcales > Synechococcaceae > Synechococcus > Synechococcus sp. RS9916. Next base: position 1,644,167 of record NZ_DS022299.1, on the reverse strand, counting down.
GGTCAGTTTTGCCACCTCTGGAAGCTGCCAGATGTGTGGAGCTGAATTGCCGACCACGTCGTCGACTGGTTCTGCACCCTCTTCAGGCTCTGTCGAAGACAACGCGGTGCCTGCGAGCGCCGCCACCATTGACGTCAGTGCGGAAGAACTGGACTGAGGCCGAAGCGCTGAGCCCTAAGACGGATCACCGCTTTCCATTTCCATTTCTTTCAGTCGTGCTTCACGAAGGAAGAGAAACAGTGGTGCCCCACACGCAAATGAGATTGAGAAACAGGCCACCAGGGCAATCCACCAACGCTTCACTTGGAGACGTCGTGCCTCCACCACGATCCAGATGCTGACGGCTGTTGCGCCAATCAGTAGATCTCGACTGAGGGACCGTGCTGCAGCGTTGATATTCGCATCAGCGATGAATTGCTGAATGTCAAAGCCTGCCCCCCCTTGGGCCTGCATGAATTCAAGATTGGCTTGCCAGGGCAGGATTCCCCCCAGGATTGCCAGCAGCAGGTAAATCCAACGCACAGGATTAGTCATTGTTGGCGCTGTCTTTGAGCGGTTGGCTGGTCATCGTGTCGGGATCCAGCGTGAGTACGCTTTGCTCGACTGCTGCAAGCAGTGTTTCGCAGTGCTCGAGATAAATCTGGCCGCGCTGGTAGGTCTGCTGCAGATCAGCGAGTGGGATGGTGTCGCTCTGAAGTTGGTTGAGCAGTAGATCGGCTGCTTGCAGAGCCTCTTCATAGCTGAGGCTCTGTGCATCCTTGCGCCATTGTTTGAGAGGGTCCTTCGCCGTTCGAGGGGCCATCAGTTTTGCTCTACTGCTCGAACGCTACGGGGTGACGGGTTGCTCCGCGCTCGATGGTCGGATGCTCTGCGCCTGAACGGCGATGGTTCCATCGTTGAGACGCACCACCAGGTCGCTTCCTTTTTTGACTTCGCTAACGCTGCGAAACACCGTCCCCTCCGGCGATTCAAGGATTGCAAACCCGCGTGCCAACCAGCGTTGTGGCGAGAGTGCTCGCAACAGCTGCTGTCGCTGGAGCAGTTGATCGCGTCGTTGCTGCAGCAGCACCTGTGGTTGCAGCAGTTGCCAGCGTTGACGGCGCTCCCACAGCACCTGGCGTTTCCGTTCAAGCCACCATTGGCGTTGATTGGCGAGACGACGGAGCCGCTCCTGCAGTTGCAGGAGAGCCGTGTCGCGGGATGGCAAGAGACTGACGATCGCCGCTGTCGGCGTCGCCGCTCGGTGGTCTGCGACCAGGTCAGCCACCGTTAAATCGTCTTCATGGCCGATGCCAGTCACCACTGGCACAGGAAATGTGGCGATGGCTCGGCACAGCTGTTCGTCATCGAACACCATCAGGTCTTCCCTGCTGCCGCCACCACGGGCCAGCACCAACGCATCAGCCTGCAGAGGCTCGGGCGCGTCACGCAACCGCTGAAGCACGGAGCAAATACGGTTGCTGACGTCTCCTTGAACGGGGATGGGCACCACCAGCAGCTCACTGAGTGGCCAGCGTTCGCGGGCTGTGCGCAGCATGTCTGCCAACGCGGAGCTGGGCACGCTGGTGAGGACAGCGACGCGTCGTGGGGCGGTGGGCAGCGGCCGTCGCTTGAGCGGGTCAATCACTCCCTCGGCTTCGAGCAGAGCGCGCACTGCTTCAAACCGCCGTAGCACCGTGTTCAGGCTCGGTCGCAGATCGAGCACCTGGACGGCCAGGGTGGCGCGGGCCGCCCAGAAGTTCAGCTTCCCGACAACGGTCACCCCCTCACCGTCTGCGGGCACGTAGTCCAGTTGCTTCAGCTTGGAGGCCCAGGCCACGGCAGTGATGCTGGCCTCACCATCGGTGAGTGTGATCCAGAGGTGTCCTTTTTTGACCTGTGGTTTTGATGCGGTGGCCTGCACAAGAAAGCGGGGAGCAAACCCGCGTTCCAGCAGTGATCCGATGGCTGTGTTCAGCTCACGGACGGAGTAAGTCGGTGGGGCGTCAGCGGTCAAGGCGGCGGTAGAGCATGCCCCAGTAAAGGCACAACACAGTGAAGAACAGAACGAAAGGCAGCGCCCAGGTCTGATGAATCTGGGTGGCAAAGATGGTGAACAGCACCAGCGCACTGCTGATCAGCCGGGCGCCATCGCGGCGATTGTTGACGAACAGTCTGGGCAAAGCCAGCAGGCAAGTACCGACACTCTGGCGCAGGGCTGTTCGCGGCATTGCTCATCGGCTCTGGCCCTTGGCTTCCGCTTGGAGTCGGTTTTTGGTTTTTGCGGTGGCCTGGCAGGTGCGTGGATCGTCTGGCCAGGGGTGTTTTGGATAGCGCCCGCGCATCTCTCGCCGAACGTCCTGATAGCTCCCGTCCCAGAACCCAGCAAGATCCTGTGTGCGTTGCAGCGGCCGTCCTGCTGGCGAGAGGAGTTCGAGCGTGATCGGTAGCTGACCTCCCAGGACGGATGGACTCTGGTCGCAGCCGAACATTTCCTGGAGTTTGACGGCCAGCACAACCTCCTGTTCGCTGTAGCGCAGGGAGGCATGGCGCCCTGACGGAATTCGAATCTGTTCTGGCAGCAGCTGTGCTGCCCTTTGACGGCTGCTCCAGTCCAGATCCCCCCAGAGCGCTTCGATGAGGGTCTCTTCTTTGAGGTCGCGCCAACCCATGCAGCCATGCAGTGCATCCTGCAGCCAGGTTTCTGGTGCCATGCGCAGCTGTTCGTGGTCACGGCAGGGCCAGGGAGCACCTTGCTTTAGATGCAGCATCTGCAGGCGGGCCCGTAGTTGCTCCGCTCGTGCATTCCAGGGCAGCAGCTCGAGCCCCTGGTCGCGCACCTTGTCCAACAACAGCTGACAGGCTTCCGCAGTAGGCGGTTTGGGCTGCGGCAAGCTTTGAAGGTTGAGGGCACCCAACGCCAGGGTCCGGCGTGCTCGGACGCTGCTGCTGGCGTCGTCCCAGAACACGGTGGTGCGCCAGTTCCCTTCCAGCTCGGCTCGATCTTGTAACCAGGCTTTCGGTAGGGGGAGTGCCAGTTGGATCCGGGCATTGCGTCCTCCCATGTCGAGCCTTGCCACCGCCAGAGCGTCATGCCCCAACAAGGGGTCGCCCTCCGGCAGCTGGGCGCCCCGCCCTTGGCGCAGCTGATAGCGCCCGGGTTGCGCGTCGCGCTGTAGGGCGAGCCATTCAGGGAAGGCCGTGGCAATCAGGCGAGCCGCAATGGTCATGGCGTCGTCGCGTTCACCAGGCGGATCACTCCAGCCGGGCAAGGCCTCATCCGGTAGCGCCGGTAAGTGCTGAAGCTGGAGTTCCAGTTGTTGGCTGAGGCGCCGGATCGTGCCCATACGGTCGCCTCCGCGTTGCTGCAAACGTTGCAAACGGGCACCCAGATCGGCGCCATGGTCACGGGGGTTGAGCGGATCGCGTTCGCTGAGGACCGCGGCAAGATCCGCGCCGAGACCGCTGCACCCCCATGCGCGCGCCTGCACCAAGATCAGCGCCAGCCGTGGGTGAGTACCGAGCTGGGCGAGTTGCTTCCCCATGCGCGAGGGGGTTCCTGTGGGTGTTAGCGCACCCAGGTCTTTGAGCGCTTGCTGCCCCTCTTGCAAGGATGCCAACGGCGGGGGATCGAGCCAGGTCAGCTCTTGCCCCAGCCCAGCCCCCCAGGCCGCCAGGTCGAGCACCAGGGGTTGAGGGTCACAGCGGAGGAGCTCTGGTGGATCTTGTGCGGGGCGCCGTTGCTGCTCTGCAGGTGACCACAAACGCACGCACTGGCCAGGGCCTTGTCGGCCGGCTCTGCCTCTCCTTTGGTCAGCGCTGGCCTGGCTGGAAGGAACGGTCACCAAGCCTTCCATGCCAGTGCCCGGCGAATACTGGGTGTGGCGACTGAGGCCGCTGTCGATCACCAGGCGGACGCCGTCAATGGTGAGCGAGCTTTCGGCAATGGCGGTTGACAGCACAATCCGTCCCTCCACATCGGAACGGCAGGGGTGCAGCACTTGTGCTTGCGTGGCCAATGCCTGTTGGCCATGGAGGCTGCAGATCTCCCATCGCGCGAGGGAACTCGCCTGCTCCAGCTGGTCGCGGCAGCGCTCGATTTCGCGCAGGCCGGGCAGAAACACCAGCACGGTTGGCGGGGTTGGCGATGCCAGCTCTGGGGACGGCTGATCGAGCAGGGCAAGGCCATGGGCTTCGACAGCTCTGAACACCGTGCGGCTCAGGGACTCGTCCGCTCGGGGTGGGAGATGGCAGGTGCTGACTGGAAAGGCCCGCCCTTCGCTGGCGAGTACGTCTGCGTTTGGTAGCCGTGCTTGGAGGTCGCTGAGGTCGAGGGTTGCTGACATCAGCAGCAGGGCTAGATCAGGCCTTAACAGGGTCTGGGTGTCGCGCACCAAGGCCAGGGCCAGATCACTGTCCCGTCCGCGCTCGTGGAATTCATCGAAGATCACGCAACTGACCCCCTCAAGGTCTGGATCGGCCTGGAGGCGGCGCAGAAACAAGCCGGCAGTCAGCACTTCCAGCCGGGTGCGGCGGCTGCGTTTGCTCTCATGACGCACCGCGTAACCCACCCGTTCCCCGAGGGGCTCATTGAGCTGATCTGCCAGACGCGAAGCAGCGGCTTTGGTCGCCAGACGTCGGGGCTCCAGCATCAGCACTGTGCCCTCCATGGGAGGGATTTCAGGCCATTGACCGAGTAATGCCAAGGGGACTCGGGTGGTTTTCCCTGCTCCGGGAGGAGCCTGCAACAGGACAAGAGAGCCTGGCGAAAGGTTCTTGCGCAGGCGCTGCAGCAAGGGATCGATCGGGAAGGATCCCGATGGCGGTTGAGGCAACGCGGTTGCGATCAGCTGAACAGGTTGAGCAAGCCCAGAAGCAGGAGGCTGCTCAAAGCACCCATGGCAGCCAGCAGGCGCACCAGGGGGCCAAGGGACGATCGGAGGGTGGCCATAAAGAAAACCTTAAAGGCCGAACTTGTTCTGTCTAGCCCAACTGGGCCGGGCGTGCGGTAACGGTTCGCACGCCTTCATATCGCTTGTGAAGTACTCCCTCGGATGGATGGGTCAGCGGACGTGGCGCGCCCCATCAACGGGGTGATAGTCCTCGCCGGTCAGTTCCTCGTAAACGATGGCGGGGAGGCCGGTTTCAAACATGGTCTGCAGTGCTTCCTTCAAGTAAGGGTTCCAACCCCCGGTGCTCACCTGGCCATGGCGAACGGTCCAGTCCCAGGTGCCCTGAAGGTCCCGTGGGATGCGTCCTTCGCGGTCACGGCGTGCCACGAGGTCGAGTGATTCCACCAGTCCCACCTGGATGGGTTGCTTGCCGTAGGCAGGGGTGAGGCTCAGTTCCAGCCGCACGGGATCGTCTTTCAGCATCCGCAGCCGGAAACGAGGAGGCAATTTCACGGATTTGATCACCGCTGCCACGATCCGTGTTCGTTGATCCACCTTGGGAGTCCCCCCTACGAGTCCAATCGGCGCTTTCAGGGCTGCCGTGGCTCCAACCTTATTCAGTCGGGGTTCTCTGAGGGCTCCTGGTCTCCACTGAAACGAACCGTCAGGAGGTCTTCCTCCGTCAGGCGGCCGTCCTGATCAAGCAGTTCTGGATGCACGGTCACTTTGCCGGTGCGGTCTTTGGACGGGTGGGCGGCTTTGAACCCCTGCCCCATCACCCGGAAGGCTTGCCAAAGCAGCAGCACAAAAACGGCGCCGTAGACCAAGGGGAACAAGCTGTTGAGCATCGCGTCAAAGCTGGGGGTCGCGGTGGACCCTGTGCTCTGGGTCCTCGTGCATCTCTTCATCTTCGCTGGTCCGGTCGCATCCGGTCACGTCTGCGCGACCAATCCACGCGGTTCTTCGCGTCTTTTCTGTCTACGGTCTGTCGATCGTTGGCCTGAAGTGACAACCATGTCCGCTCGGCGATCCATCCCCCTGTTGATGTCGGCTGCGGCTCTGGCGATGCCCCTGTGGTCATTGGCTCCGGGCGCCACAGTTCAGGCGGCACCGGCCACCCAAGGATTGATCACGCCTCGCTCGTTTGTGGCCGACGCGGTCAAGCGCAGCGGTCCCGCAGTGGTGACCCTGGAAACCAAGCGCACGGTTCAGGCCGGCGGGCTGTCTGGATTTCCCAGGGGCTTGATGATGGACCCAGTCTTCCGGCGCTTCTTCGGTCTCCAGGGGCCTCTCGCTCCCCGTTCAAGGGTGGAAACCGGACAAGGCAGTGGCGTGATTTTCGAAGCTTCCGGCCTGGTCCTCACCAATGCCCATGTGGTGGAGAAGGCGGAACAGGTGATGGTGGGATTGCCCGATGGGCGTCGGGTCTCCGGCCGGGTGCTTGGCCAGGACAGCCTCACGGATCTGGCTGTGGTCCGTCTTGATCAGGGTGGCCCGTGGCCCACGGCGCCTCTTGGAAATTCCGACGCTTTGCAAGTGGGGGACTGGGCTATTGCTGTGGGTAATCCTTTCGGTTTGGAAAATACCGTCACGTTGGGGATCATCAGCAATCTCAATCGCAACGTCTCCCAGTTGGGGATCTCTGGGAAGCGACTCGACCTGATTCAGACCGATGCCGCGATCAATCCGGGTAACTCCGGTGGCCCGCTGCTTAATGCCGCAGGTGAAGTGGTGGGCATCAATACCTTGGTGCGTTCAGGCCCTGGGGCCGGTTTGGGTTTTGCGATCCCGATTAATCGCGCTCGTGTCATTGCCAAGCAGCTCGCCAGCACTGGCCGTGCCAGTCATCCGATGGTCGGCGTCACCCTCTCGGCCGTGCCTGCGCCCCGGCCCGGTGCCCCCAATCCCCATGGCGCCGTTGTGCGTTCTGTGGTGCCCAATGGGCCAGCCGCTCAAGCTGGTTTGAAGACCAACGATGTGATTGTGGCGATTGCAGGATCAGCGGTCAAAACTCCAAGCGATGTGGTCACGGCCATCGATCGCAATGGGGTCAATCGCCCATTGAAGGTGGAGGTTCAAAGGGGCAGTCGGCGGGTGGCGGTGACCATGACCCCGACGGAAATGGGTCGGTTGCAGCGCTGAACCGCATCACCAAGGTCAGGAGTCGGAATCGCGCAACTGTTCAACGCAACGGGTGACGCACTCCCCGTCATCAAGAGAGCAAGTGGTGATGCAATGGAAATAGGTTTCAACCGAATCCCAGGTCTGCTCGTGCTGTTGATCCGAGTTGAGACCGTTGTCGCCATTGGGGCCGTCATGGTTGGAGTGAAGGCTTGTCATGGCGGGCCCGAGGAGTCAGTGAAGTCAGCCTATGCAGACAAAACTGGTCGGCAAAGAGAAATAAGTCTTCCTGCCTAGCCAAGTATGAAGTTTCATCTTGCAATTTGCGCCTGATCTGGTATCAGCCTTTTTTGCGTTTTGCCTGTTTCTGCTTCTGTTTCGCCTGATTCGCTTTGCGTTTGGCTTCTTTTTCTGCTGCAACCTTGGCGAGACGCGCCTGCTCGGCTTCCTCCTGCTTTTTCTGTAGGTAGTAGTCGTAGTCGCCGCGGTAGAGGATCAGTTCTCCGTCGCGGAGTTCGACGATCCGATTGGCGACCCGGGAAATGAAATAGCGGTCGTGGGAGACAAGGAGAGCGGCGCCGTCATAGTCACAGAGGGCGTTCTCCAGCATTTGTTTGGCGGGAATATCGAGGTGGTTGGTGGGCTCATCCAGCACCAGCAGATTGCAAGGGGTTAGCAACATCAGGGCCAGGGCCAGCCGTGCTTTTTCGCCGCCGCTGAGTTTGCCGACTTCCTTAAAGACGCTCTCATTGCTGAAGCAGAAGCTGCCGAGTAAGGAGCGCACCTGGGTTTGGGTCCAGTCCGGCACCGCTTCAAAAAGGGTGTCGATCACCGTTTTCGTGAGATCCAAGGCTTCGGCCTGGTTCTGCTCGAAGTAGCTGGCAATGATGTTGTGTTCTCCGAGCCCGGCGCTGCCTTCATCCGGGGTCTCGATGCCCATCACAAGGCGCAGCAGGGTGGATTTTCCAGCGCCATTGGGGCCCACAAACGCGATCCGATCACCGCGCTCCACGTCCAGTTCCGCGCCAAGAAACAGAATCTTGTCGCCGTAGGAGTGGGTGAGGTTCTCAAAGCGGGCGACCTCACGGCCCGAGCGGGGTGCCGGCGGGAATTGAAAACTGGGTCCGCTCACGCTTTCCACAGGAGCGTCCACCAGTTCCACCTTGTCAAGCTGCTTCTCGCGGCTCTTGGCTTGGGTGCTCCGGGTCGCGCTGGCTCTGAACCGATCGATATAGGCCTGCTGGGTTGCGATCTCTTTTTGCTGGCGATCAAAAGCGGCCTGGGTGGCTTCCCGTTCTTGGGCCTTCTGTTCGAGGTGGGCGGTGTAGTTGCCGAGGTAGGCACGGGATACTCCGCGTTCAGTGCTCACGATCTGGTTGCACACCCGGTCGAGAAATGTGCGGTCGTGGCTGATCACGACGAGAGCCGCGGTTTGTTCGGTGAGATAGCCCTCCAGCCATTGAATGGTTGCGACGTCGAGGTGGTTCGTGGGTTCGTCGAGAAGAAGAAGGTCGGGATCCTGCAGGAGGATTTTGCCCAGGGCGATCCGCATCTGCCATCCGCCGGAGTAGTCCGCAACGGTGCGTTCTGCGCCTTCCGGTGTGAAGCCAATGGTGGGAAGCAGTTTGTCGATTCGAGCTTCCAGTTCGTAGCCATGCAGGGCTTCAAAGCGGGATTGCAGCCGCCCGAGCTCATGAATCAATTGGTCGAGATGCTCCGGGTCCTCGGCCGCTTTCTCTGATCCCATGTCAGCCTCCACTGCCCGTTGGCGGTTCAGTACTTCGGCGGCTTCACCGAAGGCCTGGAAGAGCTCTTCCCGCACGGTCCGTTGCGGGTCCACATCAAATTCCTGTTGCAGATAGGCGATCCGGGGTTCCCCTTGACGCACCACCTGGCCGGACGATGGCTCTTCCAGCCCGGCAATGAGGCGCATCTGGGTTGATTTTCCGGCGCCGTTCACGCCCACCAGGCCAATGCGGTCGCCTGGCTTGACCTCCCATGTCACATCTTTCAGCACCTCTCCCGTGGGATAGATCTTGCTGACGCGCTCCAGTCTCAGCACAGGTGTGGGGGCATGCGGCCCACATCATCCCGTGCGGAGGGGGCGATGCAGACTGGACTTCGCGAGAACGGAGCTCCGAGGCCATGCGGCGACTGGAACAGGTGACGGCGCTTGTGGTTGCCGCAGGCCTGGCGATCGTGAGCTACTGGCTCTTTTTCAGCTGGGCAGGCGGTGGTGGCTACAGCCGTCAGAAACAGCGCTCTGACTTGGGCTGTGTTCAGCCTGCTCTCCATGCTCAATGTCTGCCTGGGGGCGGCGGAGATCACCAGCCGAGCTGACGGCAAATGGAAATAGGGCCGGGAGGTTAGAGGCCGCCTCTGGCTTTAATCAGCCACTGTTTGGTGAGGTCGTCATCGAGGCTGCTGATGTGCGCTTTGACCTCGTCGGGTGTCACGGGCAATCCAAGGGACTGGCCGATCTCGCAAATGGCCGAGATTGCTCCGCTTGGATTCTGGAGCGCCTGGCGGAACAGGCCATTGGTGAGCTCATGATCACTCTCGATCCTGCGGTAGAGCTCAGCAGCGTTGCTCATGGAGAGGGTGGCAACTCTCCTTCAAGCTATTCAGAGTCGCCGGTTTTGGATTGCCGCTGTTGTGAACCTGCGGATTGTTCACTCATGCAGACGTTGTCTCTCGCTTGGCTTCTGGAGTGAATGCCAGGCTTTTTTGCGACAGGCTGTTCTGCGATAAAGGTTGTTGGGCAACAACCTTCAGGCAGCACTCTCGAGGTCGGAATCGCGGAGGCCGGATGCCGAGGCGTCTTCCATGCTGCGGGCATCCATGCAGAGCACTTTGCGCAGCTGGGCGTAGTTGGCCGCCTGAGATTGACGCCCTTCCTGCACAGCACCGAATTCAGCCCTTTGCAACACGTGGTGCAAATGGGTGAGCAGATAGGTGCTGATCACAGCCGACACAAGCACGTCGCTGTTTTCTTGGCTGCGCTGCGCTGGAGCGCTGCGCCTGCGGCGTGCCGAGGTCCTGGATGCAGCCCGAGGAGCGCGCCTGCTGGGGGGCGTCTTCGGGAGCTCAGGGGCCGTCTTGCCTGTTGTTGCAGTGGCTTCCCCAGCGTTGGGCGCCTGGCTGGCTGATCGGGGCATGGGCTCTCCGGGTGGGTGAGCAAGGTGCTGAAGCGTGACCACAGCATAGTGCTGGATACTATCCTTGCGCATCTGACTACACTCTGAAGTAGCTCTGACGCACTCAGGGGCATGGCCACCCGCCAAACCTCATCCAGTGGCAAGCCGAAGTCGCCTCGGATTCAGGTGGTGCTGCCCGAAGAATTGTGCGAACGGCTGGCGGCCCTGGCCGAGCAGGAGTCGCGCACCGTTAGCAACATGGCCAAGGTGCTGATTCAGCAGGGCGTGCAGCGTTTTGAGCAGGGTGCGCCCCAGGCGCCTGTGGCTCAGCCAAGGGCACGAGACTCGGCTCAGATTCGCTCCGAATTGGAATCCCAGCCGGCCCGTCGGTTGCGGGGTGCCCCCCGTCGGCTGCGCTTGTTTCGGCCGGGCTGATTCAAGTCCGTTCAGACCCCAGGGGGCTGAGCCAGCACGCCCAGCACAGATGCCCTGCTGGCTCCGGTGACTGCCGGCGCATTGCCGCAATGGCCTCGTTGATGCCACCAGGCCAGCAGGGCGAAGACCAGTGCTTCCCTGCTCTCCGCGGGCAGGCCCAGGTCATCACTGCGGCGCACGCGGAGGCCCCGGCAGCGGCGTTGCAGTTCGTTCATCAGAACAGGATTGTTGCTGCCTCCTCCGGCCACCACCAGTTCGAAGGGGCGCGGCAGTCCGCGATCGGTCAGTTGATCGAGGTCCTGGGCGACCACGGCGGCGCTGAAGGCAGTGAGCGTCGCGATGCAGTCATCGGGATGGCGGCCCTCCAGTTCCATCAGGCGTCGCTGAAGGTCTTGGCGTCCGAACAGTTCGCGGCCGGTGGATTTGGGTGGCGGCTGGTGCAGGTAGGGCTCCTGCAGCCAGCGGTTGAGCAGGGAGTCCTGGATGTGTCCGGCTGCGGCGCGTCGACCATCCCGGTCCACATGCTCCCGGCCTTCGCTGAAATGCTCCACCGCCAGGTCAATCAGGGTGTTGGCGGGGCCGCAATCCCAGCCGAGTACAGGGGAGTGACGGTCGGGGCCCGTGCCGGGGGGGATGAGGGTGAGATTGGCAATCCCCCCGAGATTGAGCAGAGCGCGCCAGCCGGATGCTGCCCCCAGGAGCGCAGCGTCTGCCATCGGCACCAGCGGTGCGCCTTGGCCGCCGAGGGCGAGATCGGCGGCGCGAAAGTCGTGCACCACTGGGCGTTGCAACAGATGCGCCAACAGCGGTGCCTGCAGCATCTGCCAGCTGGTTCCCCGCTTCGCAGCGTCACCTTTCCCTGCTTGGGGAGGGCGATGCCAGAGGGTTTGTCCATGGCATCCCACCACTGCCGCTTGGCCGTCGGGATCGCAGGCCCGGGCGGCGGCAGCCTGGTGCTCGGTGATGTCTTCGGCGAGATCCAGCAGGGCTGCTGCGGAGTGGGGGTGACCTTGCCCTGCTGACACGATGCGTCGATGCAGTTCAGCGGGATAGGCCAGGGACGCGCTGCGCAGCAAGTGCCAGCGCGGATGTGTCGGGGGACCTTCGAAATGCGCCAGCACCGCATCAACGCCATCGGCGCTGGTGCCACTCATCAGGCCCAGAACGCGCATGCGATCAATCCTTGGGCAGGTCTTGGAGATCGTCGATCAGACCCATCACCACCAGCACATTGCCCTCCACGAGCATGTGAGAGGCCGGTGGGTTCACCGTTAGCTCTTTGGCGGGTCCTGCCGCCAGCACGTTGACGCGATAGTTCTTGCGCAGGTTCAGGTCGCGGAGCGATCGACCAACGAAGCGACTCGGCACTTTGATCTCTTCGATGCAGTGGCGCTCATCCAGCTCAAGCCGCTCCATCAAGTTCGGCCGCACCAGTTCCAGGCCCAGCCGTTCGCCCTGCATGCGCGAGGGGAACACCACCCGATCGGCACCGACCCGTTTGAGCATTTTTTCGTGCAGGTCGCTGGTGGCCCGGGCGATCACCCGTCGGACCCGCGTTCCGGCACTGTCTTTGGCGATCAGTGTGGCGGTGATGCTGGCCTCGATCGGTTCACTGATGGCCACCACCACGGTGTCCATGTCGAGGATTCCTGCGGCACGCAGGGATTCCTCGTCGGTGCAGTCGACCACGCGGGCTTCAACAGACGGCAACTGCTGACGTAACTCTTCGATCGCGCGAGGGTCGCGATCGACAGCCAGCACCTCAGCGCCGTTTTCCAGCAGTTGTTGGCAGACAGCACTGCCAAAGCGCCCAACGCCCACAACCCCAAAGCTCTGCAGCTGCTCGCCCTGGGCTTGAGACCAGTGCCACCACTCCCTCATGCCCGTCGCTCCAGCTCAGACATAAAGATCATCCCGCGGAAAACCGATTCGATTCTGACGATTGTTGCGTTCGCGCTTGAGGGTCTCCCAGATCGCGCTCAGCAGCAACAGGATCCCAAGGCGGCCCACAAACATCCCCACTACCAGCACCAATTGGCCGAACTGGCTCAATTTTTCGGTGACTCCCAGGTCGAGGCCAACGGTGGCAAAGGCTGAGATGCAGGTAAACAGCAGCTCGAGGAAGGTGAATGGTTCGTCGCCCTTGAGATTGGTGCTGAGGGCTAGCAGCAGGGCCATTCCCAGCACGAACATCAGGGACGCCACGGTGATGCTCACCGCCCGCAGCACCACCTTGTCGGAGATCTCACGGTTGCGGATCACCACCTCCTCGCGGCCCAGCAGGGTGGATCGCGTGGCCGCCATGAGCGCAACCACCGTGGTGGTTTTGATGCCGCCTCCTGTTCCGCCTGGACTGGCGCCGATGAACATCAACGTCATCAGCAGCAGGAGCCCCGAGTCCGAGACGCTCGCAAGAGAGAGCTGCACGGTGGTGAATCCCGCGGTGCGGGAACTCACGGATTCGAATAAGGCACTCATCAGCCGTTCTGGCCAGGCCATGCCCGTGAGCAGCTGCCCTTGGGTGAGGCTCTCGGTGACCAGTAGCCCCAGGGTGCCCACGGCGATCAGGATCACCGAGGACCGCAACACCAGACGGGTATGGAGACTGAGGTTGCGGCGTTGGAGGCGCTTGCGGTTGCTCCAGAGGTCGCTGGTGACGCGCCAGCCAAGGCCTCCGAGCACGATCAGAAGCAGCACCACCCCATTCACCACTTTGTTGGTGCGGTAATGCTCAATGCTGTCGTGCCACAACCCAAAGCCAGCGTTGTTGTAAGCCGAGATGCTGTGGAACAGCGCGGCCCACAGCCGTCCGCCACCGCGGGGAAGGTCTGTGAATCCGTAGAAGTAGAGGACGACCGCTCCAAGCAGAATCAGAACGGCCGCCGTCAGGGCGATTCCTCGGAACGTGGATCCAACGCCGCCGACGCCGAATTCGTCGAGGGTTTGGCCGCGATCCAGGCGGCGGCGCAGTGCTGTTCCGCGCACCACAAATCCCTGCAGGAAGGTGGTGATCGCCATCAAACCAAGGCCTCCCACCAGGATCATCAGGGCAAGCACCCCCTGACCAAAGCCGGTCAGATCCCGCCCCACATCGATCACGCTCAACCCGGTGACTGTGACTGCTGAGGCGGCGGTGAAAAATGCTTCCCAAAGCCCCACGCTGGGCCCCGAGCACAGCGGCGTGGCCAACACCAGGGTTCCGACGGCCACCACCAGCAGGCCTGTCACCACGGTGAATTGGGGCACCGTGAGCCGGCGATACCAGGCCTGGGTGCGGTGGATGGCGGTGGGAATCGGCATCGATCACACGGTGCCGTAGTGCCAGAGAATTAGAGCAGGAACTAGAAGGCACATCAGCACCGTGAGGCCAGCTCCGTAGCGGGGTACATCCAGGAAGCGATACCGACCGGGGCCGAACACCATCAGGTTGGTCTGGTACCCGATGGGTGTCAGGAAGCACTGGCTGGCCCCAAACAAGACCACCAAAAGCATGGCCTGGGCAGGAATCGCGAGCGGTTGGGCGAGCTGAGTGGCGACGGGGATGAGCAGGGCGACGGAGGCGGCATTGCTCATCACGTTGGTGATCAGGGTGGTGACCAGGAAGATCATCACCAGTGACCAGTAGGCGGGCCACTGCAGAAGAAGCCGCTCCAGATCTGCAGCCAGACCATCGGCCAGACCACTGGTTTGCAGGGCGACACTGAAGCTTGAGAGGGAACCCAGCAACAGGATCACGTCCAGGCGGATCGCCCGTTGCACCTCGCCAGGGCGTAGGCAACGAACCAGTACGAGCAGTACCACCGCCAGCAACACGGCCGCCACCAAGGGAATTGGGGTGACCGTGGGGATCAGCAGCATCAGCAGGGCAATCGTGACTGCCAAGGGCTTGCGCTGCACTGTGGGTAGATCGTTTTCAAGCTGATCGAGGACCAGCAGATCGTTGCTGGCCTGCAGTCCGCGAATGGCATCGAAGGGCGCCTGCAGCAGCAGCACGTCTCCTTCCCGCAGCACGGCCTGCCCCAGGCGCTCCTGAACGGTTTGCTGGCCGCGGCGCAGGGCGAGCACTGTGGCGTTGTGCCGCTGACGGAACCGAAGTTCCCGCAGGCTGGCCCCCGCGAGGGTGGAGCCTGCCGGCAGCAGCACTTCCACGGTTTTCTGACCGCTTTCCTCGTTGCTGAACAGGGGCTTGTCGCCAGCACTCAGCGCCATGGGGTTGGCTGCTGGCCGGTTGGCATCGGCCAGCTGAATGGTGTGTTCCTGCTGAAGACGCAGCAGATCGGCTCGGGTGACTCGCAGCAGCAGCCTGTCGCCCGCTTCAAGACGGCGGTCGGCTAAGGGGGGCAAGACCCGCTCGCGTCCCCGTTGCAACTCCAGCACGTCGACATCGAAGCGACGTTGCAGCCGGCTGTGGCGCAGGGTCTGGCCCACAAGGGTGGAGTTGTTGGGGATGCTGACTTCGGTGAAATAACCGATCTGGGATTGGTCGGTACGCAATCGCTCACTGGTGTCTGAACGATTGGGCAGGAGGCCAGAGGCCACCAGCATGTAGGCCGACCCGGCGAGCCAAACCGGAATGCCGATGGCCGTGAAGCTGAACAGCTCGAGGGTTCCGAAGCCCAGCTGGCGGCTGATGTCGCTGGCCAGCAAGTTCACCGAGCTCCCCAGCAGGGTGAGGGTTCCCCCCAGCAAGGTGGCAAACGACAGTGGCAGCAACACCCGGGATGGCGAGATGCGTCGCCGATGACACCAGGTTTCGATCACTGGTAGAAGGCTTGCCACCACTGGAGTGTTGGGCACCACACCGGAGATCGGCCCCACCACGAGCGAGAGCAGCGCCACCATTCGCCGGGAGCTGCGAATGCGCTCAGACGCAATCAGTTCCCGCAGGCGGTCGAGGGCTCCACTGCGGAACAGCGCAGCAGAAACGGCAAACAGCCCCATCAGTGTGATCAGGGCCGGACTTCCGAACCCCGCCAGACCCTGTTCCGGGGTGAGCACACCCGTGCTCATTAGCAAGGCGACGCTGAGCAGGCCGGTCAGTTCCGGTGCGAGTGCTCCGGTGACGAACAGCACGACAGCCAGGCCCAGCACCGCCAGCGTGATCTGGGCTTGGGGGTTCTGCAGCGCCGCAGTCAGTTCGACCATGGAGGGGCGGGCCCGTCGGGCTTCGGCATGGCCACCGTAGAGGTGTCTGTTTCGACCTCCCAGAACTGCCGTTCCAAGCGTTGCTTCAGCCCCTGCAGTCCGGTGCCATCGGTGGCAGAAATAAAGATCACCTCAGATTCCTGATCCGTGATGGCATCAATTGCTTCCACCTGGCAACGGTCGATCTGATTGGCCACCACGAGCCGGGGTTTGTTGCAGCCCAGGTCCGTCAGAAGGCGATGCACAGCGGTGAGCTGCGCCTGCCAGTCAGGATCAGCCAGATCCACGACCAAAAGAAGGACATCGGCGTCCAGGGCTTCCTCCAATGTGGCCCGGAATGCTTCCACCAGGGCATCGGGCAGGTCCCGGATGAAGCCCACCGTGTCGGTGATCAGCAGCTCCCTGGCGGCAGCGGCGGGTTGGGGCAGGGTCAGGCGTCGGGTGGTGGGATCGAGGGTGGCAAATAACTTGTTTTCGGCCAGCACTTTTTTGCGCTCGCCTTTCACGCACAGGGCATTGAGCAGCGACGATTTGCCGGCATTGGTGTAACCCACCAGCGCCAGCCTGGGCAGGCTCTCGCGACGGTCGCGTAGTCGGGCGCGATGCTCCTCCAGTTGTTTGGTGGCTCTGCGCAGGGCCTCAATCCGTCGGCTGATCGCCCGGCGGTCTTTTTCCAGCTGGGTTTCCCCCGGTCCTCGGGTCCCGATGCCGCCTCCCTGGCGGGAGAGGCTGCGGCCCCGCCCCAGGAGGCGGGGCAAGCGATAGCGCAGCTGGGCCAGTTCCACTTGGATGCGTCCTGCTGCGCTTGCGGCGCGCTGGGCGAAGATGTCGAGGATCAGTTCACTCCGGTCCATTACCGGACAGTCGAGCCAGCGTTCGAGGTTGCGGGCCTGGACTGGAGAGAGTTCGCGGTCGGTGATCACCAATGAGGCGTTGTGCCGCCGCACTTCGAGGGCGGCCTCTTGGAGTTTGCCGGTGCCCCAGAGCGTCTGAGGGTTGGCGCCTGACTGTTTCTGATGGCAAACCATCACCGGATTGGCACCTGCGCTGCGCACAAGGCCCTCCAGCTCGGCGAGATCCCGTTCGTTGCGTTTGGGGTCGCTGCTGGACAGGGTCAGCAGCAGCACCCGCTCCTCACCCTGTCCAGCAGCGGCCGATGGGGTGGCAGCGGGTGATGACGCAACGTGATCCACGGCAGGCAGATCTTCATTGCACAAGGGCTGCAACTGATCGCTGCCCACGGCACTCCAGCCCAGAGGGGCGCTTGGGTCCGGTCGCCAGGCTCCTGCCCGCCAGAGACCGCCGGCCTTGGGCTGACAGGGATAACGCAGCCAGCTGTCGGGATTGAGATCGAGTGCGACCACCGACTCCCGGGCATCCAGGCTCAGGCTTGCGTCAGCCTGTCCTTTCAGGCAGCTGATCAGACGCCAACCGCCTTGGTCGTCCGATCGTCGGCGGGAGTTGGCTGGCAAGTGGGAGAGCAGTTGGCCGGATTCCGTCAGAGGCCCGACCCAGAGCAGGCGGCACAGCCCTCGGGTGTCCACCAGCAGATGGAGAGGCTGGGCAAGGTCAATCACCAGTTCGGCCAGACGCTCTAGGGCCAGCAGGTCAGCACCGGCCCCTTGTGGATGGCGCCGGTGTCCGAGGCGTTCGGCCTGACGCACTTGCGAGGGACGCAGGCCTTTGGTGCGTCCGGCTAAGTGGGTTTGTTTCAACGGCTCAGCAGCCAGGCTCCAGCGGATCGCAAGCCCAGTGAAAGCCTTGGGAACCGGGCGAGGTACGTGAGACGCCGCAACTTGAAGGCCAGCGGGCCGGCGAGGGTGATCCCCATGCCGGTGAGGGTGGCTTTGCCGATCCCCAGGCTGAGCATTTCGCCGAGGTCGTTGTAGGCAAATGGCTCGGGTTGTGTCCCCTTTTGAAGGGCGATCAAGGTGTTGGCCGCGGCTTCTCCTTGCTGCATCGCCACCTGGGCTGTGCAAGGCCATGGGCTTCTTTCCGCACCATCCGCCTGAGCACGCATGGCCAGATCCCCCAGCACCAGACAATCGGGTAAATCCTGGCTGCGGAGCGCCTCATCCACTGCCAGTCGCCCGTTGCTGGCTGTGATCTCGGGGATCAGCTGGGGCCGTCTTGGTTTGTTGCCCGCTGTCCAGATCAATCCCTGATGGGGGAGCACGGTGGATTGATCGCCATCGCGAAGACTGACGTCGTTGGGCGTGACGGACTCCACGCGGGTGTTCAGGTGGCAGTGCACGCCTTGTTGCGCCAGGTAGGCCTCCGCTTGTTCGCGGTTGAAGGCCTTGGCCATGGGAAGGATGCGATCGCCCTGTTCGATCAGGTGCACACTGATGCGCCCTTCGGTGAGGTCGGCCAGCTTGCAGGCCAGCTCTACGCCGGCGGCACCCGCCCCGACGATCACCAGCGCGGGCACTGCCCCTTCCACAGCACCTCCCTGGCGTTGCAGGTCTTTGATGCGCTGCCGCAGCGCTGTTACATCGTCAGGGGAATGGAATTGCAGGGCATGCTCCTTGACCCCTGGTACTCCGAAATCATTGGGTTGCGAGCCCGTGGCAAGCACGAGCTGCTCGTAGGCGAGTCGTTGGCCGGAGGCGGTCTGCACCTCTTTGTCTTTCCAATTCACGGCACTGACGCGGTCGTGAATGACAGCGATGCCGGAGCTGTTGAGGAGGGTGTCGTAGCTGGGCACGACTTCCCAAGGCTGCATTTCACCGCTGAGGAGTTCGTAGAGCAGCGGCAGGAAGGCGAACTGTTTCCTGGGTTCCACCAAAACCACTCCAGGTCTTGGCCTCTGCCGGCTCAGCCTGAGGGCAACCGTGAGGCCTGCAAAGCCTCCGCCGACGATCACCACGGGCCGTGCTGTCTCCCCCTCAAAGCCAGTGGATCGGGAGGTCATCGCTGCAGTAAAGAGTGAAAACGACCATAGGCATTCGATTGGGACCGGCGGCATTAGAAGATGGGTGAATGACTGAAGGCCTCACCACTGCCGCCGCGGCACGACAAACGTCATCCGCGGCTGCCGGGTCGGCCGAGGATGCGGCATTGCTGGAGCAGCTTGCTCCTGTCGAACGGTTGGCCTGGGCGCACGAACGCTTTGGCAATGGTTTTGCGATCACCACCAGTTTTGGGATCCAGTCGTCGGTCTTGCTGCACATGCTCAGCACCTTGGATGGTGCCGAGGCAATCCCGGTGATCTGGGTCGACACTGGATATCTTCCCGAGGAGACCTACCGCTACGCCGCTCAGCTGTGCGATCGCTTTCAGCTCAACCTCCGGGTGGCCCAGAGCGAGCTTTCCCCTGCGCGGATGGAAGCTCTGCACGGCCAGCTGTGGGACACCGGCAAAGTCGAAGACCTGCAGCTCTATCACCAGATCCGCAAAGTGGAGCCTTTGGAAGCCGCAATGGCCTCCCTCGACGTCCAGTGCTGGGCCAGTGGTGTGCGTCGGGGGCAGACGGATCACCGCAGCTCCATGGAGTGGCTCGAACCCATTCGAGGTCGTCTTTCCTTGAGGCCTTTGCTCAGCTGGACCCCGCGAGACGTCTTCTATTACATGCAGGAGCACGAACTACCGCAGCATCCCCTGTTCGATCAGGGCTACTCCACTGTTGGCGATTGGCACTCCAGTGCTCCTGACGGTGCCGAACAATCCGGGCGAAGCACCCGTTTCGGTGGGCTCAAGCAGGAATGCGGCATTCATCTGCCGGGGAGCGGGTCCGAGGGTCTCTCGGGTTTGGCTGGCGAAGGCATCTAGGCATGCCAGAGGGCGGCCATGCTCTTCTGATCGGCAACAGTCGTTGGCATTGGGCTGTTGACGCGCCGCGCGGCTGGTGTTTTGAACACACCCAGCCCGAGCCATGTCGTTTGGACCAAGTGGATCTGATTGGCTGGGCGGCGGTAGGCCCCGTGCCTGACCATCCACGCCTTTCTCAGTCCAGGCGCATTGGTCTGGCTGATGTGCCTTTGCAGGGACTGCCTCCCTGGCTCGGAGTCGATCGTGCCCTGGCCGGCTGTGCGGCTTGGCGTGCTGCTAACCCTCTGACGCAGGACGGGTTGCTTGTTGCCGATGCCGGAACGGTGCTCAGCCTCACCCGGGTGCGAGCGGATGGCAGTTTTGCCGGCGGCCAGTTGGCGGCGGGGTTTGGCTTGCAGCTGCGGGCCATGGCTTCCGGAACCAGGGATCTACCCCACCCGGAGAAGCTTGGTTCTCTGCCCCGTGATCTGTTCCCGCAGCTCACAGTCGAGGCAATGCAGCGAGGCGCAGTTCAATCGTTGCTGGGTCTCCTGCTGGAGGCTCAGCACCAGTGTGGTTGGCCCCTGTGGTTGTGCGGTGGCGACGCCCCCCTGCTGCACGACCAACTGCGCGCGAGGGGGGCCGATGTACGCCATGCTCCTGATCTTGTGATGGAGGGGCTGGTGGCTCTACTCAGTTGAGCCCGAGGTCCGTCAGGATCTGATCCGCCATGGTGTCGGCCTTAACCTTCCGGTAGATCAGTTCGAGGTTGCCGTCGGCATCGATCACGAAGGTGTGGCGCATCATGCCCATGTATTCGCGGCCCATGAATTTCTTCAGGCCGTAACTTTCGTAGCTCGTGGCCACAGCACAGGGCTCTTCATCCGTGAGCAGAGTGAACGGCAGCTCCTGCTTGGTGATGAAGCGCTGGTGCGAGGTGGCGTTGTCTTTGCTGATGCCGAGAACCGTGATGTCGTGCTGCTTGAAGCTGTCCCAGCGGTCGCGAAAATTGCAGGCTTCCTTGGTGCAACCGGGTGTGGCGTCTTTGGGATAGAAGTAGATCACCACGCGTTTTCCTCTCAGAGAGGACAGCTGCAGCGATGCCCCGTTCTGGTCCGGGAGAGTGAAATCAGGTGCGGGATCACCGATTTGAAGCGGCATGTCAACGTGCTCAGAGGCCGAGGCGGAGCGTACCCGCCCTCTGGCTGTTGCCGTTGTCGCATCCGGCGCCAACCATTGATTTGTCGTCCCAAGAGCAGGTCTGG
This sequence comes from Synechococcus sp. RS9916, assembly GCF_000153825.1. NCBI lineage: Bacteria > Bacillati > Cyanobacteriota > Cyanophyceae > Synechococcales > Synechococcaceae > Synechococcus > Synechococcus sp. RS9916. Next base: position 1,623,443 of record NZ_DS022299.1, on the reverse strand, counting down.
GCAGGGACTTTGCCCGCTCCCCGCAGCGACCATTACCGCTGGTCACGCCGTTGGATGCGTCATTTGATCGCGGAGTTGCTGCAGATCCCCGCTGCTGAGCTGCCTCTTCAGGCCCCGCCGGGTCAGCCGCCTGAGCTCACGGATGGATGGGGGTTCGTCAGTTTGAGCCACTGCCCGGATGCCTTGTTGGTGGCCTGGAGCCCTTGGCGGATTGGGGTGGACTTGGAACGCGCCGATCGGAGGATTCCGGCGGACGCGCTTGTGCGCCGTTTCTTTTGCAACGCGGAGCAGCCTGGGCTGCTGGCGCTATCGGATCAGCAGCAGCGTCAAGCGGTGCTCGAGCATTGGGTGCGCAAGGAAGCGGCGATCAAATGGCAGAGAGGCAGCCTGGCCCGCGACCTTGCGCACTGGTGTTGTGAGCCTGACGGCAACCTTGTGGTCGATCAACGCGATGGAACGCAACTTTGTTCTGACCTTTGGCGGCAGGGGGATTGGATATTGGCCCTTGTGGCCTCTCAGGGAGATGTCGTCGCTGGTGCCAATCCTGTGCACAGCGGAATGCTTTGCCTAGCGTGATTTGAGGCTCCCGTTTGGAGTGGTTGTGGTGTGGTCCCGTTCTGCTTCAGCACCGTCATGGGTGGCTGCAGGTTGTCTTGTCGTTGTAGGGATTGTTGGTCTTCGCCAACCCCTGCACTCGTCGCAAGGACGCACATTTTCAGGACGTCCGGATCTGCTGATGGTGGATGGAGCGCTTCAACAGCGTGAGTTGACTCTGCAGCAGCGGCGTGATGCCGAAGCCCTGCTTGAGCAGTTCATTCGGGGCCAAATGACTCGCCATTACTGGGGCCATTTCGCTGCTTCGCTCCGCGATCTGGGGCTGGATAGTGGGCCGCAGTTGGAGGCAACTGTGACATCGACTCCTGCTGGAAGTGAGTTGTGGTTGCAGCCTCGGCGCGGAAAGGAAGGTTATGCAGCTGCAGTGCGCCAAGGCGGTCCGCGGATTCTTCGCTGGCAGTGCCGAGGCCCATTGCCTGAGAAGGGTGTGCGCCTCAGCCTTGCCGATGGCTGCCCTGATGGATGGACCCAGATTGGATCACCATCGTCTTGATGATTGGTTGATAGGCGACTTCAATAATTGATGCAATTGCAGTGTTTCACTGTTGCCTGACTGGCAGATCCATTGCGATGCGGTGATTGTTGCGGCTCAATGATCCCTATCGGATCGGTTGTTTCACTCCCTGGCTGCTCTTGAGAGCAACACTGTTGGCACTTTCTTCCTCTGTGTCTAAAAAAGGTTTGACGTCTTCAATCGCCGTCCGTGTTCAATCGTCTCGCAGCCGGCCTTCTCGCTGGCGCAACTCTTTCAACCCTGGCTGTTTCAGCCGAAGCCGGTACCAAGCGCCCTGTGCGTTGGGAGACCGGTGGTGCTGTCTGGACCACCACCAGCAGTGCGTTCAAGACCTTCTTCAACGACGGTGACATCACCGATCGTGGCCTCGCTCAAGGCATCGCCGAGTCCGGTTGGACCGCCGATGAAATCCGCGAGAACATGACCAAGACCTACGACGTTGATCTGATCGGCGTCTCCCGCTTCCTCTACTCCTCCGATGGTGAGGCGTGGCTGGATGAGCAGACCCGCAGCTACTTCCCTTACTGGATGAAGAAGAAGACCGCTGTGGTGGCTCTGCGTTCGGCGATCATCGCCGACTCCATCGATGGTCAGCTGTCTTCGGCCGGCATCATGGACAACCTGCCTGTTGATTTCGGTCTGGCCGACAACGGCAAGTCCGATGGTGCTCAGAACGTCTGCCAGCCTGGCTTGGAGCCTCCCCAAGACACCTCCCTGCTCTCTTGGTACGTGTTCCTGCCCAAGTGTGTGCAGGCCAACCAGATCCTGCCTGCTGAGCCCGCACCTGCTCCTGCTCCAGTGCGCGGCCTCTGGTGATCAGTGCGCAACGTCATCAGACGTTGCCTTCGTTTTGCAGCCCGCCCCGGCAGATGCCGGGGCTTTTTGCTTGGCTAAGCCGCGGTGCGGTGGCCACTGATACGCAGGTGCAAAAGTCGTTGGGGGAGCTGAGCGCCCTGCACCGTTTTGAGTAGCCGGCGCAGCAAAGCTGCTTCCGATTCCCCCTGGGGGCCATCGGCCAGCACGGCGCGAAAGGGGCGATCTTTTCCCAGCCAGCGCTCCTGCAGGGAGCTGTCAACGGGGAGGCTGAGGGGTTCCTCCCATTGTTCGATCTCCAATTGCCAACCTTGACTGCGCAATGCAGCGAGCAACGTCTCCTGTTGCTGAGGTTTGTGCATCCAGTCGGCTTCGCGTGTGAGTAGGCCGTCGAGAAGCCCCTGCTCTTCGGGTGTCAGTTTGCCGGGCTCGCAAAGCCGCAGCAAAGCTTCGGTGGGGCCTAGGTCGGCGTCGCTGAGAAGAAGTCGTATCTGGGATCCAGCGGGACAGCGTTGATCGAGCTGTTGAAGCAGCTGTGTCGTGATGCGTTGGCCCATGTCTTGGCGGTTGAGGCGCCCGGCGACCACCTCGAAATGATGGTCAGGCGTGAGGTTGGCAAAGGTGTCATCGCCCACAATCAGCTGAGGCCGCTGCAAGGGGTCGAGAAGCTGCAGCTGCGCCATTAGCCGCTCGTGTTCCGCCTGAGTGGTGCACAGGATGGTGAGACCGCCATCGGCAACGGCCGCCAGCGGATCCAGGCTCCAAAGCAGTGACGCTCCCCCCAGCATCAGCACCCGGTCAGTGCGTTGCCAGGCCAACCCTTGCCAGAGGCGTTCGCGCAGGCGTTGGAGCCGTTCGCCGTCTTGGCTCAGTTGGCGTTGCAGCCAGCGCTCCAGATCTGGAATCTCGGGCCCACTGCTGACCAGCAAAGGGTGTTCATCCACAGCTTCCGCAGCGGCGGCGAGCTGGGCGGCACGACGTTCAAGCATGCGTTGGCGTCTCGTGCCCTCCCAGCCTTGCTGGCTTGGGGTCCAGAACACTTCGCCTTGGAGTGCTGTTGGTAGGTACTGCTGGGCGACCCAGTGTTCCCGGAAAGCATGGGGGTAGCGATAGCCCTTGCCATCACCGAAAGCATCGCCATCACGGTGGGCGTCGCGAAGGTGACTGGGCACGTCCTGACGGGCGCTGGCTTGCACATGTTTGATCGCTTCAAAAATGCCGATCGTGCTGTTGCTCTTGTCGGTGTTCGCCAGATAAAGGGCTGCCTGGGCCAGGGGATAGAGGCCTTCCGGCAGTCCGATGCGCTCGAAGGCCGCGGCGCAGGCTTCCACCACCACCACCGCCTGGGGGTCTGCCAGGCCAATGTCTTCTCCGGCAGAGATCAACATGCGCCTGAAAATGAAGCGGGGATTTTCTCCCGCTTCCACCATGCGAGCGAGCCAGAACAGTGCCGCATCGGGGTCAGATCCACGCAGTGACTTGATGAAGGCACTGATCGTGTCGAAATGGGCGTCCCCCTGTTTGTCGTAGAGAACGGCACGCTGTTGGATCGATTCCTCGGCGATGGTGAGGTCGATGGAGATCGTGCCGCTGTCTGCATCTGCGGGCGTACTTTCCACCGCTAGCTCCAGGGCATTGAGCAGGCTGCGGGCATCCCCGTTGGCCACATCGACCAGATGGTCGATCGCTTCGCTCGTGATCGTCACCAGGCGGTCGCCATAGCCTCGCTCTTGATCGGAGAGGGCACGGCTGAGGAGGTCTCGCAGGTCATCGGCTTCCAGGGTTTGCAGCCGAAACAACCTGGAACGACTGACCAGGGCTTTGTTGACTTCGAAGTAGGGGTTCTCCGTGGTGGCCCCGATCAGGGTGAGGGTGCCGTTCTCCACCCAGGGCAGCAGGGCATCCTGCTGGGCACTGTTGAAGCGGTGCACCTCGTCGATGAACAGGATGGTGCGAAGGCCATGGCGATCCAAGCGTTGGCGTGCGGCATCCACTTCGGTGCGCAGATCTTTGACGCCGGCCAGCACCGCATTCAGGCTGCTGAAGTGGGCTCTGGTGTGATTGGCGATGATCCGCGCCAGGGTGGTTTTGCCGACTCCAGGCGGGCCATGGAGCAGCAGGTTGCCGACACGATCGGCGGCGATGGCACGTCTTAAGAGACGACCTTCCGCCAGGATCGCTCCTTGCCCGACGAACTCCTCAAGGTTGCGCGGCCGCATGCGATCGGCCAGGGGAGCCTGCCGTTGACGCAGCTGATCACCGTGATGGGAGAACAGGTCGGCCGTCATGGCTCAGTTTCCATCTACCAATTTTGACCTGTTCGGGACCAACAGGTTGAAAAACCTCTCCCATAATTCGCCCGTGAAGGGGAGTGCGCGTGAACCGATCCACCCGGATGGCAGGCCTGCTGAGCTTGGGCGTCATGGTGACCGCCTGCGGTCCCTCAGGCCCTCAGCGCCCACCGGTCGCGGTGCAGCAGGCGCCGGTGCAGCTGGCACGGTTCACCGACGACATTGACACGGTCAGCACGCTTGAGGCTTACAACCTGGTGCAGTTGGCGGCCCAAGCCTCAGGTCGGGTGCTGGAGCTCAAGATCAGTCAGGGCGATCAGGTGCAGCCTGGTCAATTGCTGGTGGTGTTGGATCAGGCCCAACAGCGGGCGGCCCTCGCTGAGCAGAAAGCGAAGGCGGAAACCGCCAAGCTCGACTGGCAACGGGAGGAATTCCTGGCCCGTCAAGGTGCGTCATCGCTGCGTCAACGCGACTCTTACCGCACGCGTTACATCGCTGCTGCTGAGCAGGTGAAATCCCTGGAAGCCACCCTGAGCTACAGCAATCTGCGCTCCCCCACCGCCGGGACCGTCGCTGATGTGCAGGTGAAGGTGGGCGACATCGTTCAGCAGAACCAACCCTTCACCAGCCTGGTCCAGAACAACGCTTTGGAGGCCCGTGTTGAGGTGCCGGCGGTGTTTGGTGATCGATTAGCGCTTGGCCAACCCGTGCTCCTGAGCGCTCCGGGGAGCGGCAAGGTGCTGGCGACCGGCAAGGTGGATTCCATCGATCCCCAGGTCAATGCACAGACCCAGGGGTTGTTGGTGAAGGCCTTGTTTGCCAACGCTGATGGACGTCTGCGTAGCGGTCAGCGGTTGCGGACCCGGGTGCAAGTGCAGTCAAAGGAGCGGTTGTCTGTGCCGTTCGCTGCTGTGACCCAGTCGTCCGGTCAAAGCTTTGTCTTTCGCATGGGCAGCTTCGAAGAGCTGAAGGCCAATCCAGGAAAGGCTGATATCGAGCGCATCAGCAAGGGCATTCAGTACGGCAAGTTGCCGAAGACCACCCTCTTTGCCCTGCAAACCCCGGTGCAGGTTGGAGCGCTGCAGAACAACCGCTACCCGATCACCAAGGGATTGACCCTCAATCAAAAGGTGATCACCACCAATCTGCTCAACCTCAAGCACGGCATGCCGGTGCAGCTCAAAGCGGCTGGAAGTTCTGGTGCTTCTGAGGCCAAGAACTGAGGTCACCTGATGTCTGCATCCAATAACTTCATCACTCGGCCGGTTCTGAGCACGGTCTGCAGCCTCCTGATCGTGATCGTTGGCTTGATTGCGATCCCGATCCTTCCGATCGAAAACCTCCCGGATATTGCACCTCCCACCGTCAAGGTGCAGGCCACCTATGTGGGTGCCGATGCCGTGTCGGTGGAGCAAGGGGTGACCTCGGTGCTCGAGCAGCAGATCAATGGTGTGGAGGAGATGGATTTCATCACCTCCAACAGTTCGGCCGATGGTGTGAGTTCGATTTCGGTGTCGTTCAACAGTGGCACCGACGGCAATATCAACCAGGTGAATGTGCAAAACAGGGTCTCCTTGGCGGAGCCCCAGTTGCCTGAGGAGGTTCGGAAGGCTGGCGTCACGGTCAATAAGGCCTCGAACTCAATCCTGCTGGTTTACAACTTCGTCAATAGCGATCCGTCCAAAACCGCTTACAGCGTTGAGACGATCAGCGGCTACCTCGATAAGAACCTCACCGACAACATCAAGCGTGTGCCTGGTGTGGGTGAAGTCACCTACTTCGGCAATCGCAAGGTTGCCTTCCGTCTTTGGCTGGACCCTGACAAGTTGGCCGCCAATGGGCTGACATCCACCGATGTGGTGAATCAGCTCAAAAGCCAGAACCGTTTGGTGCCTGCCGGCAAGGTGGGCGGACCCCCCTCTCCTGACGGGCAGGAATTCACCTTCACCGTTCAGCTCCAGGGTCGTCTGACCACCGAGGAGGAATTCGCCAACATTGTGCTGCGCACCACCGATGACGGTGGTTTGATCAGGCTTCGCGATGTTGGTCGCGTCAGCCTTGGTGGTGAGACCTATGGCATTGATGCCATGGATCTCCAGGGCACCCCCTCAGTGGGTGTAGCGGTTTATCAGCTCTCGGGTAGCAATGCCATCCAGGTGTCTGATGGTGTGAAGGATGTGATTGCCGAGTTCGAGCGCACCCTCCCTGTGGGCCTTGAATCGCAAGTCATTTACGACACCACTGACTTCATCAATCAGTCGATCAAAGGGGTGACCAACTCACTCCGGGACGCGGTGATCTTGGTGGTGCTGATTCTGTTTCTGTTCCTGCAGAACTGGAAAGCCACCCTGGTTCCGGCCATTGCCATTCCCGTGGCTTTGATCGGCACCTTTGCCCTTGTGCTCGCCTTTGGCTTCTCCCTGAACCAGCTCACGCTGTTTGGTCTGGTGCTGGCGACTGGCCTGGTGGTGGATGACGCGATCACCGTTGTGGAAGACACCTCGGCCAAGAAGGCCGAGGGGCTCACCTCCGTTCAGGCCGCCATGGCGACCATGGACGAGCTGTTTAGTGCCGTGATCGCGACCTCGCTGGTGAAGATGGCGGTGTTCCTGCCGGTGTTGTTCTTCCCTGGTGCCACAGGGACGATCTACAAGCAGTTTGCGGCGACGATCCTGTTCTCCATCGGGATCTCCACCTTTAACGCCCTGACCTTCTCGCCGATGCTGGCGGCGTTGTTGCTCTCCCGTGACACGAAGGAGCTCTCCAAGCAGCAGTACGCCACTGCCGGTGGATGTCTCGGTTTTGTGTATGGCTTGCTCAGCGCCGGAGGTGGTGCGGCGTTGGCCCTGGTGCCACTTGTGGTTGGTGCCTTGCTCGGCTTTGTTGCCGGCAAACTGACTGGGCGTCCGCTGCGCTTGCCCGGTGCAGTGGGTGGTGCGGTGGTCGGCTTGATCCTGGCTGGGGTGACCAATCTGATTCCAGTCGTGTTGTTCACCGTCCTCGGTGGCGGTGTGGGGTGGTTTGTGCCCGAAATCTTCGTCAATTTCAACCGTTATTACGCGGCCTTTGAAAAGCGCTACTCCCAGATCCTGGAGCAGGTGCTGAAGGCACGGCCGATGGTGATGGCGGCTCTGGGAATCGGCATTCTGCTCACTGGATTTGCGTTCACCCGGATCCCTGGAGGCTTTGTGCCGATTGAAGATCAGGGCTATGCCATTGGTGTCGTGCAGGCACCGGACGGTGTTTCCAACGAGACCACGTTGGCGATCAACCGTCAGGTGGCCGAGGTGCTCCGCAGTGAAAAGGACATCAAGGCTGCGGCCCTGTTCAGTGGTGCCAGTCTCGACGGCAATGCTCCCAACAAGGGTCTGTTTTTCTTCGGCACCAAGCATTGGGATGACCGCAAGGGCAGTGAGAACAGCGTCGCCGCCATCGTTGAGCGGCTGAACAAGAAGCTGTTCATGACCATCGATGGTGGACGGGTGTTTGTCGTCGAACCACCCTCGATTCCTGGCTATGGCGCCGGTGGTGGTTTCGAGTTTCAGCTCCTGGATCAGAGCAGTGGGGCCTATCCCCTCGATCAGTTCTTCCGTTCAGCAGAGCAGATCGTTCAGACGGGCAACACCAATCCGATGCTCAGCCGTGTGCGCACCTTGTTCACGCCTTCAGCTCCCCAGGTGGAAGTCAACGTGGATCGGGATCGGATGGCCTCGCTCGGTGTTGATTTCGGTTCGGCGATGCAGGCCTTCAGCGTCAACTTCGGTGGTGCATATGTGAATGACACCTTCCAGGAAGGCAAGGTGCGCCGGGTGTATGTCCAGGCAGAGGGCGCCAGCCGTGCCACCCCCGAACAACTCTCCGCGATCTATGTGAACAATGCCAAGGGGGAGTCGATTCCGCTGGCGGAGTTCTTCACGGTGGAGGCCACCACCGGTCCCAGCGTGATCCCGCATTTCAACCTCTACCGCTCAATCAAGGTCGAGGGCAATCCAGCGGAAGGCAAGAGTTCGGGGCAGGCGATCACCGCCATGAAGACCATCTTTAATGACGGCTCCTTCCAGGGGTTGGGTTTCGACTGGACGGGCATTTCCCGTGAGGAGGTCAAAGCCGGATCGTTGGCCGTGGTGATCTTTGCCCTCGGCATTCTGGCGGTGTTTTTGGTGCTGTCGGCTCAATACGAGAGCTATACCGATCCGATCATCATTCTTCTCACGGTGCCGACGGCGCTCCTCGGTGCCCTGGTGTTTTTGGGGGCCGCTGGCCAGGTGCTCAACATCTATGCGCAGGTTGGTCTGGTGATGCTGATCGGCTTGGCAGGAGGAAACGCGATCCTGATCGTTGACCTCGCCAACCAGAAGATGGGGGAGGGTGCTTCTGCTCTGGATGCGGCTCGCTTCGCCGCAAAGTCGCGTTTGCGCCCCATCCTGATGACGGCGATCTCTTCGCTCACCGGTTTCCTGCCTTTGATGCTGGCCAGTGGTGCCGGTGCCCAGAGCCAGTCGTCGTTGGGTTTGGTGGTGTTTGGCGGGCTGCTGGTCGCCACCTTCCTCTCCACGCTTGTGGTGCCGGTCTTTTATGTGGTGATGAAGTCACTCTTGGGGCAAGCCGATGCCAACCCGCCCGCTGATGCCCAGGTGAGTTGATGGAGCGTTCGTCGTCACAATCTTCAGGCCCTGAACATGCGATCACCAAGCGTTTCAGTGGTTCCAGGGTGTTGGTGGCCATTGCCATCGGCGCTGCAGTCGGACTTGCGCTGGCTTATTTCCTCAAGGTGTTGATCGACAACACCCCTGCTGAGCTCGATGTACGGCGTCTGCGTCTTTTTTATTTGATGGTGATCACCTCTTGCGCCTTGGCTGGATTTGCCATCGAGTCCACCCGGCAGTTGCAGGAGCAGGCCACCGATCCTGTCTACCGCCATTCCAACGCCCATCGCGGGCGTCGATCCCGCAAAGGTTGAGCCTGTTGGAGCGCATCAAAAAGCCCCCTCGCGGGGGCTCGAACGCTTGGTTGATCAGTCTGATCAGGTGATCACTGTCGGACGGTCCATGCCAGTGCGTTGCTCAATTTCAGCAAGCTGATTGATGGCGCTGATCATGTCGGCCAGAGCCACCTGGGGATCCATGGCCAGATCACCACTGCTGGGCACATAACTCTCCAGGTAAATGCGGATCGTGGCGCCCTTGGTGCCGGTTCCCGACAGGCGAACCACGACACGGCTGCCGTCGTCCAGGAGGATGCGAAGCCCCTGACCTTTGGTGACGGAGCTATCGATTGGATCGACGTAGCTGAAGTTGTCGGCGTTGGCGATCTGACGACCTGCAAAGGCTTGACCGATCAGGTCTGGGAGCATGCCCTCAAGGCGGTCGTACAGACCATGGGCTGCCTCACTGGCTACCGCTTCGTAGTCGTGACGTGAGTAGTAGTGGCGGCCGAAGCGCTTCCAGTGTTCATCCATGATCTCGGCCACGCTGCAGCGGCGCTTGGCGAGGATCTGAAGCCAGAAGAGCACGGCCCACAGACCATCCTTTTCGCGCACATGATTGCTGCCGGTGCCGAAGCTTTCTTCGCCGCAGAGCGTGATGCGTCCGGCATCGAGCAGATTGCCGAAGAACTTCCAGCCCGTGGGTGTTTCAAAGCACTCGATCCCCAGTTCCTTGGCCACCACATCCACCGCAGCGCTGGTGGGCATGGAGCGAGCCACCCCGGAGAGGCCGTCTGCATAGGCCGGGGCCAGGGTTGCGTTGGCGGTGAGCACCGCCAGGCTGTCGCTGGGATTCACGAAGCAGCGCTGCCCGAGGATCATGTTGCGATCACCGTCGCCGTCGCAGGCTGCTCCGAAGCGATAGTCATCGCCTTCCAGCAGCAGCTCCGCCAGATCATGGGCGTAGGTGAGGTTGGGATCGGGGTGGCCTTTGCCGAAATCCTCCAAGGGGATGCCGTTGCGAACGCTGCCTGCCGGGGCGCCCAGAAGCTCTTCGAACAACCGCGTGGCGTAGGGCCCGGTCACCGCATGCATGGCATCGAAGGCCAGCGGAAAATCGCTGCGGATCAGATCGCGGATGCTCTCGAAGTCGAACAGCTCCTGCATCAGCTCGACGAAGTCATCGACGCCATCGATCACTTCAACAACCATGGCGCCGATGCCATGGTTGCTAGGGGCATCGAGATCGATGGTTGGAGCTTCAACGATCGAATACTGCTCCAGGGTTTTGGTGCATTCGTACACCGCATCGGTGAAAGAGGCTGGAGTGGGGCCACCGTTGGCGCCGTTCACCTTCACGCCGAAGTCGCCGTTGGGGCCACCGGGGTTATGGCTGGCCGACAGGATGATGCCGCCGATCGCCTTGCGGCTGCGAATCAGGTTGGATGCCGCCGGAGTGGACAGGATCCCGCCAGTCGTGGTGATCACCTTGCTGACGCCATGGGCGGCTGCCATGCGCAAGATCACATCAATGGCACGGCGGTTGCCGTAGCGGCCATCGCCACCGAGCACAAGGGTGCCTCCCTGCACACCAGGAAGGGTGCGGAAGATCGCTTCAACAAAGCTTTCCAGATAGTTCGGCTGCTCGAACTGTTCGCTGCTTTTGCGCAGGCCTGAAGTGCCAGGTTTTTGGTCACTGAACGGGGTCTCAAGGCGGACCTGGCGTTGGATGGGTTCCGCGGTTGCCGTGCTGCTCATCACGCGAACGGGACTGTCTGAGGCAGGTAAACACGGGAACTTGCTTTCACGACGTGGTCACGACCACTTCTCGTAGCTCATGCTCGGAAAGTCCTGGCCTGGATCTCGGTGCAGTTGATGCAGGAGCTTCGCGATGAGGAGGGTCGTGACCTCCCCGCTCAGCGCTTTACGTTCGATTGGGATTGAATCCCCCAGATGGCGCACCCGTGGGTACGGGTGCCGATGGCTTCACAGGATTGGCGCAGACCACGGTGATTCGCCGGGCTGGCCGATCAATGTTGTCCCGGCGCTGAAAACTGTTGCTGCTGACCACCTTGGCGTTTTGCAGCAGTTCCCAGATGGTGTCTTTGCAGGCTGCTGGCAGGCGGGGGTGATCCATCAGCGGATCTGCAAGTTTCACGGTGCGATCACAGAACTCGGCTGTGTTCTCTCTGGAGCAGGCGTAAGCCTGCAGCTGGATCTCACGCAGCGCCTCGCGAGTTGGATACGGCATAGACACAGGTTTGGCCTGGAGGCCTGCAGGAGCAGTGAGGCTCAAGCCGATCAGAAGCTGCAGGGCACGTCGCATCTTGAATCCGTTCCTGCGGCCATTGTGAAGGCTGATTCGCGCTTCAGCCGATCTGGATCCGCCGGGTTCGCAGGGGGTGCAATACATCGATCAGCATCGTGGTGATCCACGCGCTTTCTTTCGGCTGCCAACTCACCAGCAAGAAGCGCCCTCGTCGTCGGCACTGCATGGTGTCCTGATGCGGATATCAACTCGATAGCGCTCTCCTCTCGCATCACGCCAAAAACTCCTGTCTTACTTTCAAGAGTGGAAGCAAATCAGTGTGTGCGGAGGCACGTACTACTTGATTGATCGGTCGTATGTTTTATGTTTTGACTTGATCATGATCCCAAAAATGTGGGGATTCCTCCCGTGTTTGACCGGCTCATGGTGGAGGCTTTGATCATGAGAGATTGATGCAATGACAATGGTTTGGATTGGGTTGAACGACGAACAAGTTCGGGTGCTTGAGGTTGCTTGGGAGGAAAGCGTCCTGCGCGACTTTGGTGAGAGGATCAGTTGTTGTTGGTTCATCGCTGTTATGAGCACCCAGGGGCGTTTTATCAATTGTCTTTGCTCCCGATGAAACGGTTTTTGGGGAGATATTTCCTCCCTATTTTGTTGGGCTCATCCCTCTACGCGTTGTGTCGCCCGACCACTCTGTTGTATGAGCGCATTGTTCATGTGTTTGTTGGAGATTCGTGGCCTTCCCTGAAAAGGGGTTTAAATTATTCCTGTCGATCTATTCTTGCGGATGATTTTGCGTACCGTCTCGTTGTTTACTCGCTGCCCAATGCCTTGTGGCATGTGTCTCTGTGTTTTGTGTTGAGTTTTGGCCTGAAGTCTTTTTGGGGTGTGAAGGGAGCCGTTTGGAGGTTTCGTCTTGTCTTGTTCTTATTTGTAGCGTTTGTGCCTGATTTTCTCCAGTTTCTGGGCTTGCTTCCAGGGACTTTTGACGTTTTGGATATTGCGTTGGCTTTTCTTGCTTCTATTTTTGTGTGGTCCGTGACTTAATGGTGCCTTTAAATAGTGCTCGTCAAAATGGCAGGTGTTAGGATGCCTTAAGGTTTTTTAGGCCAATGATTAAAAAGCTGATTTCTTTGTCTCTCGGGCTTGGCGCCCTGGCTGTGTTGGGGGCGGGCTCGGTCGAGGATGATACGGATTATTCTTCTTTTGATTATTCGTCGCCTAGCTATGAGGTCAACTACAAAACTTTGGCTGATGAGTTTGATGATAATTCAATTGCTGCAGAGTCTAAGTATGAGGGTAAATTGATTTATGTCAGTGGTCCGGTTGGCTCTATCGACAAAGACATTTTGGATAATCCGTATGTCTCGATCAGGGGAGAATACGACTTTGCGAGTGTTCAGTGTTTCTTGACGGATGACGAAGTTTCTGGTGCCACTTCTTTGAGCAAGGGGCAAAGAATTGTTGTGGCTGGTGTTGTGGGAGGAACAACCTTGGGGGTAACGCTTGACGGCTGCAAAGTGATTTCGAGGTGACTCGAGGAGGCTGCATCCTCTCTTGATCTGAATCGCACACGTTCTCTCCTGTTCCCCTCGACTGATCCCGCCAAAGAACCTGCTGGCAATCCAGCTTGCGTTGGACGTGTAGCGGGGTCAGTCTTGAACATGTTTCTTGGGTTAAGGCCGTTTTTAGCCTCAGCCACTAAAACATTTGGCAGCCTGAGGCCATTCCCTTCCTGCCACTTTCAAACCACACTCTTTTGAGGTTAGGTGGGCATGCAGCAGGTACTGCATTGGGAAAATTTTGTTTGATGATTTCGCGATACTTTTCTTTCAGTTGACAGGCTCTTTGATCTCCCTGTTCGCAAGACGCGTTGTATGTCTGCCAGAGTTGATCAAGTGATTCAAGATCTGCTGGTAAGCCTCTGCTGGCTTCTGCAGGCATTTGTAGGATGATTGCAAGTGCTGATGCAAGTGAGAAAAACAAAATTTTCATCGATTTTTCAGTGAATTGTCTGAGTCTATTCCGTATGCTGACACCCTCTAACTTTTTATCGTGGCCTTGTCGTCCGCGGTGCTCCTGCTAGTTCATCTGGAGCCTGCATCGCGCCATAGTCTGCCGGTCATCCGCCTTACTTGAGACGGATAAACCATTCCGAAAACGAATTGCCGGGTCTGCAGCCATAAACAAATTGACTCATGACATATTCTCTGCCAATCGGAGACCTTGTGCGCTGGCTTACGCTTGCGGTCCATGGTCGTCCTTGTTGATCATATGTGGTCCCATTGCTATCAATCTCGATCCAGCTACCGTTAGCTAGTGACCTCATCAGTTCCCCATTTGCTGGGTAGCGAAGATTGACATAGGTATCATTTGGATCGGAAACTTTGCACATCATTTCTTTTGCCTGGGCTGTATTGGTCAAGCTTGTCAATAGAAGAAGTGATGCTGTGGATAAGGCGACTCTTATTCTGTTTTTGGTTTGATGTGTGCGCGAATTGGTACGGTGGATTCTCTTTGGTGTCATGTCTGGTGATTGGTTTGATGGATTCGGATCGTTTGTTTAATTCTGCATGATTTTTTCAATTTAGAACTCTCCTGTTCACCCTTCCTATCGTGCTCGCTGACGTTCTGGTTTGTAGGGCTTCAGGTTTGGTGGTCTCCCATTCCGTGCTGTGTCAACGGTGATCGATTTCGTGGGGGCATTTTTTGCGGATGTTTTAGGGCTGCAGTGGTCCTTGTGAAAATAAGTTTCGACTCCGTGGTTTCAATCCTTGATCTGAATCATATTTATGTCAGTTGGTTGTTCTTTCAATGGCCCCGACTCCTGTAAAGCCTGGAGTAGTTGTCTGGGCAAAGGTGTATTTGGGAGCGATGGCTGCTCTGTATTTTGCTCTCCTGCTTTTAGCCCCCTTGATGATGGCTTCTGGGGATGAAGAGGCTTTTGCTTATGGAATAGTTTTTTTCGTGATCGGTCTTCCATGCGCGCTTCTTTCGCTTGTTCCCATTTTTCTTCCTCCAAAGCCTTGGGTCTGGGTCTGGATTTTGGTGGAAATTGCTTTTGGTATGACCAGTGTTTGTTGTCTGCCGGCTGCGTTGCCGCTTCTAATCTTTTGGCTTAAGCCTGAGACAAAGCGTTATTACGGGAAGGTTAATGTGTGAGGGTTTTTGCATTGCTTTTATGTGTGAATTGGCAATATAGGGCGGTGGCTGTATCGCCTAAACCTAGAGATAAGGATTTTAGTGATTGTCGAAAGTAATTGCGAGTACTTAAGTGCACTTTGCTCTGGCTTTGGCCGGCAAGATTTTCCGGGTCGTATGAGTTCGCCTCAGCCGTCTAAATGTACAGGTGAGTTGTGGAAGGCCGATCATTTTAGGGCTAAGTTTGCTGGTCTTCTGAGGGGCGCTGCTCTGCTCAGGGCTATAAGTCAATCGCTCTGTAGTCATGGGCAGTCGACCGTAGGGTTACCAGCATTCGATCAACCGAAAATGTGATGAGCATAATGGCGGCAATGCCAACTCCTGCTTCCAGAATGCAGATGCTTTGATAGGCACTGGCTAGTGCGGGACTTGCTTTTAGACTGTCGTTGACTTGATCAAAGCCCAGGTCAACAAGTTCAAGGAACGCTGCCCCAAGGCTGAAGAGGGCCAGGATGAACAGCCTGCTTACTCGCTCCTCGCTTTTGAGGACTGTTGTATGTCTGCTTAAATTAATTTGAAAATTGCATATCAAGAAAAACATGGCAAAGAGTGCCAGATGAAGAACATCCTTTTTTAGAAAGACTTCGACTATCTCAACAGTGATAACGCTGATGGCCGCTGCTACCAAAAAGAATCTAAGGGTCCCAAGCAGGGTGAATAGTGCTTTTTTGCCAATTGATTTGTGAATTGACGGCATCAATTCCCTCGGGTGCTTTCCTATTTTGCCATGCCTTCTTTAATGTTTTGTGGCGCTAGACACAAAACAGAGGCTTTGCATATCATTTTTCTTCTTCTCTTCGGGCTGTTTTTTGCTTTTGATTTGCTTTTGCGAGCCTGCTCTTTTCGCATTTCAGTCTAGCGTTGCTTTACTGAGTTTCCAGGTGGTTTCGCAGTCGAGTGTGGTTTCTTGTTTCAAATAAGGCTTAGTCTCTCTTCCGCCCACTCCCGCACAGTGCATGCTGTCGCTCCAGCTTTCGCCGCATCCGCTTGGTGATCCCCAGTTCTGCCCCGCGCCACATCCGATTCATTTCACGGGTGAAGTGTTTGGCAAGTTGCGGTGAGTGGATCACCAGCAGGGTTTCATCGTTGGTGTGAGCGGCAGAAGGTGACCAGTTGAAGGATCCCGTGATCACTGTTTTGTGATCGATTACGGCGAACTTGTGATGCAGCTTGTCACCACGTGCAA
Source organism: Synechococcus sp. RS9916 (assembly GCF_000153825.1). NCBI lineage: Bacteria > Bacillati > Cyanobacteriota > Cyanophyceae > Synechococcales > Synechococcaceae > Synechococcus > Synechococcus sp. RS9916. The sequence goes on along the minus strand of NZ_DS022299.1, from coordinate 1,607,627 downwards.
GACGAGGCGTGCCGACTCCTTTCACCGGTGTCGTGAATGGTCGGTTCCTGGCTTCCAGCATGCAGTTGTGATCCGGCATGGCCACCCCGAGTAAGTCGAGGACTTCTGAAAATGGGCGGCTGGCAAAGCCTGGGTCAGCCAGAAGCCGCACCTTGATGCCTTTCTCCACCAGCGCTTGCAACGTATTGGCCAGTGCTTGCGCTGAGAACACAAACAGGGCCATGTCGATGTTGCGTTGGGCCTGTCCCAGCTCCTGCGCGATCAGACGCAGTCCGTGATTTGGATGGCTCCTGCTGTGTGGGGCAAAGAGCACGCTGATGGTTTGGTTGCCGATCTGCACCTGTTCAAGAGCGGGATCACTTTTGCCGCGACCGAATTGACTTTTGGCGACGCCTCCAGGGCCATCACCCCACATGCGCGTGAATTCTGCGGCAAAGACGGCAGCAAGCTCAGGGCTGTTGAAGCGCAGCAGGTGATTGACATTGCCCCGAGTCCGCGGCGCTCCCGCATCTCCATGGATGCCAGAGCTGGTGAAATTGGCGCTGCCTGTGAGCACAAGACGGCGGTCGATCACCACGAATTTGTGATGCATCAATCCACTGCCTTTGCTGCCGTCTTCCGTGTCATCAATCATCGGTACGCCAGCCTGCGCAAGCAGGGCTAGGGCATCCCCTTCCAGTCGTTCTGTTGCGGTGAGGCGTCCGTCACCGTTTCGATCTGCCAGCTCGGCAAGCCGCTGAATCCGATGACGTGCATGGCGTGGCAAGCCTGCTTCATGCATCTGACTCCAGGGAGTGCTGTAAGTGTTTTCCAGCACCACTTGCACGCGAACCCCGCGTGCCTGGGCGCGCACCAAAGCCTGAGCAACAGCTGGAAGGGTCAGCTCTTGCACGGCCACCAGGCACTCCTCGTCAGCACCATCGATGGCGTTGATCAGCTCGGCTTCCAGGTTGTCTCCCTTGCGCCACTGGCCATCGATCGGGCTGCGATAGCCAACTCCATCGCGGTGGTTGAAGTGCACCTGGATGCCGGCTGGCAGCGATAGATCTGGGGCGGGATCACCAAGCACTTGTCCTGCTTGGCTGCAGGAGGCACAGGTGATGGGGGTAAGCGCCATCAGCGCAAGGCCCCAAACCTGGCGAAGGGTCATGGCTTTGGATTCAGGTGCTGATGGCAGTGTTCCCCGAGCTTGCTCCAGGGAGCATTAATGGGGCATTTCGGCGGTGCTCAGCATCGCCACGAACCATGCAGTGCTGAGAACGAGCGCCACGCCAACACCGGCTCCGATCCCCACCTTGGCAATGGTCAGTGGAACGACCACAGGGAAGGCCATCGCCCCGGCAAGCGGAGTGATGGCCACGATCCAACGCAGGGTTGAACGCTTGTCGTTCATCAGGTCAGAACCACTCAACCTGAGCTTCGCTCGCAGGGTTGGTGTTGTCTTCTGGGGTGACGCGTTCGAAGTTGAGTGTGATGTTGCGCTTCTGTTCGCCATCAGCAGCTGTGGCCTCGATCGGGTAGAGCTGCTTGCCATCCCGGAAAGGCACCTGAATCCGGAAGGTGCCATCGCTGGAGAGGGGAACATCCTCACCGCCAATGGTCAGGCGAGCCGACGGATCGGTGGCGCCGTAAACAATCAGCTCGGCGTCAGCGATCAGCCAGAAAGAGCGTTGGCGAGGGGCGACACCGCCAAGGCCGGACTCATTGCGACCACTCGCCCAGAGGCCAGCGCCGGAGTCGCTCAGGCCGCGCTGATCGCTTCCAATTCCTTCTTGCTCGTGCAGCACTTCGGAGCCCACGCGGCGGCTACGGAAATGGGTCGTTGCCGTTTGGTAGAGGCGCTCATGCAGGCCGCTATCGGTGTTGTCGGGAACATTGACCGGTGCGCTTGGAGCAGCCGCTGCCGGCGTTGCCTCCAGGCTGAACGGCACGAACTGATCCATGATCTGCTCGCTCGGATGCAGGGCCGGAACTCTTGCGACCGACGAGAAGGCCAGGGAGATCCAGCTGGCCCCTGCGCGGTAACCGAGCTCAACCCGATAGTCACGGTCACACAGGGGAACAGGCAGGTACCACTCGGTGCTGTGGCTATCCACAGGGACTTCCTGAAGGGTGTGGGGGTGTGAGCTTCCGTCCTGAATGCCAGTCACATCAGCCAGACGAAGGCTGAGGTGGGCAGCGCCGTCGGTTTGTGCTCGCTTGCGGTCTTGATCGCTGATTTCCCAGAACACGTAGGCCCACTGAGGGTCGCGCGGCAGAAAGACAACGCGAGTCGAGGAGGTCGAACGGGTGGGTGCCGACAGCTCAGATTCGATCGCTTTTTGATCTCCGCTCTTGCGCTCCTGGCGCTCTGCAATCTCGGAAACCAGGGCGTCTTTGCTCTTGCGGCTATACAGCGTCACCCCCAGATCACTCGCCATCTGACGCAGTTGGCGAAGCGTGAGGCGGGCCAGAGATGTCAGAGCTTGCGTCACGGTGGGAGTCACCCAGGTTTCTTTGGGATCAGTCTGCGTGAAAGATCCCGATTCAGATCACCTGCATTCCCCAGGGTCAGAAGATCCTGACCACTGGCGGCTTTTGGGGCACAAAAAAAGGGGCTCCAAAGCCCCTTCTGGAGTTGCGAAGGCCAAACGATCAGCGGCCGACGCTGCGATAAGGCACTTTGGCCATGTAGTCCATGTCGGAGGAGTTGGTTGGGGAGGCTCCTGGGGGATTGGCAAGGCCTGCAACCCAAGCCATGTAGTCGGATGGGGCGCCGCCACGTTTGATCTTGGCGCGAGCCGGAAGGGCTTTGGCAGTGCCAGTGAAGACGATCTGCGGGAAGCCCAAGATGCCCCGGTAGTACTCGTCGTAGCGAGGCGTGGAGACATTGAAAGGCGTATCGCCAAGGTCTCGACCGGGGAGGACACGGTTCCTCTGATAAGGAACGGTGTCGTAACCGAATGAGTCCAAGTACTCCTGGCTGTCGAGGAGCACATCCACAAGGCCTTCGAGCCCCTTGCTGGCGATCACGATCGACCAGGACAGCTCCTCACCCTTGCCATTCACCTTGCGGCCAAGAATGCGCTCGCAGAGGTGACGCACAACTTTGTAGTTGCTGTTGAACCCGTAGAAGGTGCGCTTGAAGGTATCCGAGAGGACCAGCCCTCGAATGAAATCGCGCACGGTGATCTGACCGTCGCGCAACTGGGATTCGAGGTTGACGTCTCGATCGGTCTTAAACGCGTGGAAAAAAATCTGGCGGTAAGCGCTTTCGATCACCGTCTTCAGGTTGTCGCCGTCCATGGCAATTTCCATGGAGTAGGCCCTGGATCCCTCGTCAGAGCCGATACGGATGTTGGGAACACCCGCTCTCAGAGCGTTCTGAGTAATCGGCGCGTACTTCAGAAGAGGAATGGCCACGCGAGCTTCAACGCACACTGAACCGGACTGTAAAGCGACGTTCTCAGTGGCTTCCTGGCTTTTCTGAAAAGCGATTACAGACCGTAATACTCGCTACCAACCAAGGGCTGAGATCGATTGCTGCGACGGTTGTGCTGTGGGCTTCGTGGCCTCATTCGCCTCGGTTTGTTCCTCGTTGACTCGGCATTCGACGCAATAGGACGCATTGTTGGAGAGACCCTGCACCGTGCTGGATCGCACGCGAATGTCTGGGCTCAGGAAGCTGAACCGTTCCCAGACAGTCATTGTTTCGTAGGCGGTCTCCAGGATCAGGCCATCCTCGGAATCCATGGAAAAGCGCGATGTGGCTGGGGCTTTTTCCGCATAGCCCATGGTGCGCAGTAGCAGTCCGCTTCGTCCGTCATCGGAGTCTGGGATCAGGCCGAAAAACGTTTCGCCGTCATGGCCCTCCTCGCTTTGATCCCAGGCCATCGATGCGCTCCATCTCACGAAGCTGCCACCGACCACGGCCTCCGGGGATTGGCCATGGGAGGTGGCTAACTCTTGAAGGCGTTGGTCGGTGCGTTCGATGTCGTCGACAACAATCAGTGAGCCACCCGCTTCGGCGCGGCGGTGGAGGAGGTGATGCACGCTGCGCTGCGAGCGCCAGCGGCCGCAGCTGCGTTGAAAAAAGCTGAGGGCATCGGGGATCACGAGGCTCATGCGCAGCTTCCGTTCGAACGCAGGGGGTGAATGGATGATCGCAGGCCGAACAGGGTTACGGAGCGTCGAGCCGTGCACGCGCATGGGCAACCGCTTGATCGATCAGGTGATCAAGGGTCAGGTCGAGCGGCGCCACATCCAAAGACTGAGCCAGGGTCTCCAGCTGTCGTGCGGCGGCCTCGAATTGATTCAGTAACAGGATCCCAAACTGGGGATCGTCACGCAGCAGGGGGTGCTTCAAGCACCACTGTTCTTGCTGGTCTCTTGAAGGAATGGTGCGCGATGCACCAGGGGCCGTCATTTGTTGAAAGCTGCTTAAGCAGTGGGCCAGCAGGCGAAGGTGATGACGATCCAGGGTTGGCAGCAGGGTCGCGTCGATCTTCTCCACCATCTCCCGGGTGAGGGGCTCAGTCATGGTCGGGGGTGATCCTGAACCCACAGGAATGGCCTTCCTTGAGGCGCCAGTGCACGCGATCCACCTGGCAATCGGGAAAGGTCTGACGCATCAGCTCGAGCTCCTGATCGCAGACGACCGGATACTCCGCCGCGATGCGTTGAACGGAGCAGTGAAATTCACTGAGACACCAGCTTTTCCCATCGGGATCGGGCTGCAGGTCTGTCACATAGCCCTCCCGCCGCCGCAGTTCGGCCAGAACAGACACCCGTTGCTCAAGAGGTGCGGTGCCGATGTGGCGGCGATAGGCCTCTGCCTTTTCAAGAGCCTGTTGAGCCAGCAAAGAGGTCATGGCCTCTGGCGGAAGGGTGGCCGTCATCGACTGGAGCAGACCCAGGGCAAAGTCTTCGCTGCCGTCAGGGAAATGCTGATGCCCTTGATCGGTAAGCCGCCATCGATTGGATGGCCTCCCGGGGCCCGCTGGCATGGGCGATGACTCCACCAAGCCTTCCTCTTCGAGACTGCGCAGATGACGGCGCATCGCCTGAACTGAGATCCCCAGCAATGAAGCGAGTTCAGCCGCACTGGTCTCACCCCGCCGAAGCAGCAGGGTGAGTGTGGTCTCTCGGGTAGGGGCCTGAGTGTGTGCGCCCATCGGGTCGCGGCTCGTTCCTTCACGATGCCACGGGATCCGGGGGACTGTTGTGCTCAAGCGATCGTCACCTCCGGGCTTAGGTAGACGTCTTGCACCGCTTGGATGAGGGCGATGCCCTCATGGCGCTGTTTTTGGAAGGCTTTGCGGCCCATGATCAGACCGCTGCCACCAGCACGCTTGTTGATCACAGCAGTGCGGATGGCCTGATGCATGTCGTCGCTGCCCGAGGCTCCCCCGCTGTTGATCAGGCCGATGCGTCCCGCGTAGCAATTGAGCACCTGGTAGCGACACAGGTCCACGGGGTTGTCGCTGCAGAGCTCGCTGTAGATGCGTTCATCGGTCATGCCGAAGGGCTCGCCCAGCGCGTTCGCCACGGCTTTGTAGCCGCCGTTGGTCTCTGGCAGTTTCTGTTTGATGATGTCGGCTCCAATCGTGACGCCCAGGTGATTGGCCTGGCCCGTAAGGTCGGCGGCCAGGTGGTAGTCGGCTTCGGACTGCTTGAAGATGGGATTGCGCAGATAGCACCACAGCACCGTGGCTAGCCCCCGCTCGTGGGCATGGGCGAAGAGAGCCGCGATCTGCTGAAGCTCACGGTTGCAGTCTTCACTGCCGAAGTAGATCGTCGCCCCCACCGCCACGGCTCCCATGTTCCAGGCCTGATCCACTGAAGCGAACAGGATCTGTTCGTGCTGATTGGGGGCGGTGAGCAGTTGGTTGTGGTTGAGCTTCACCAGGAATGGAATTCGGTGCGCCCATCGCCGCGCCACTGACCCCAGCACGCCAAGGGTGGAGGCGACGGCGCTGCAGCCTGCCTCCACTGCAAGTTCCACGATCGCTTCGCTGTCGAAATAGTCAGGGTTCGGCGCGAAGGAATGGGCCGCCGAGTGTTCGATCCCCTGGTCGACGGGAAGGATCGAGAGGTAACCGCTTCCTCCGAGTCGACCGCTGCCGTAAAGCTGCTGAAGGCTTCGCAGCACCTGGGGGTTGCGATCGGAGCCACTGAAGCGATCCACCACTGCTGGGCTGGGGAGTTGCAGCCGTTGCTGCTCGATACGCGGCGGGGTGTGGAGCAGGAGTTCCGCTTCCTCTCCGAGCCACTCGGCAATCGGGCGATTGGCGATCTCATGGGGGCCGAGCCAGCCGGCCATGGGTTGATTGGTGACGACCATTGCGCGCGTTTCGGCGGTCTTTTCGCAAGCTAGAAAGGCTGTTCTGCTTCGTCAGCACTCCTCCGCCAGAGGCCGAGGGGGCGCACAATGAAGGCCTTGGTCTTGGGGCCGATCGGCAGTGGCCGAGACGGTGCCTTAGGCTCGAAAAACGAAACTTTGGGGTTTCGTATCTCCCAAAGTCTGCGCGTTCGTAGCTTCTCGCTGCTGACCGCTCCCTCCACCGCTGCTCATGACTGACATGCTCGCTGGAAACGCTGAGCCCACAGCTGAAAGCCTTGAGGTGATCCGTAAGTTTGCGGAGACCTACGCCCAGCGCACCGGTACTTATTTCTGCAGCGATCCCGGCGTCACCGCTGTTGTGCTCAAGGGTCTGGCGCGTCACAAGGATGAACTGGGTGGTGCCCTGTGCCCCTGCCGCCATTACGAAGACAAGGAAGCTGAGGTGTCACAGGCCTTCTGGAACTGCCCCTGTGTGCCCATGCGCGAGCGCAAGGAATGTCATTGCATGCTGTTCCTGACGGAAGACAACGCTTTCCGTGGTGATGCTCAAACCATCAGCACCGAGGAGATTCACGCCACTGCAGGCTGATCACTATGACCAGTGTCTCCACACGTGATCTTGTCAGTCAGCCGTACAAGTACGGCTTTGTCACTGACATTGAAACTGAGAAGATCGCTAAGGGCCTCAGTGAGGATGTTGTTCGGCTGATCTCCTCCAAAAAGGAGGAGCCGCAGTTCTTACTCGATTTCCGTCTGCGTGCCTACCGGCATTGGCTCACCCTCGAGGAGCCTGACTGGGCTCAGCTGGGCTACACAGCGATTGACTACCAAGACATCGTTTATTACGCCGCTCCCAAACAGCAGGAAAAGAAGGCCAGCCTCGATGAGGTGGATCCCAAGCTCCTGGAGACATTTGACAAGCTCGGTATTCCACTGAGTGAGCAGAAGCGTCTTAGCAACGTGGCTGTTGACGCGGTGTTTGACAGCGTCTCGATTGCCACGACGTACCGCGAGAAGCTCGCTGAACACGGCGTGGTGTTCTGCTCGATCAGCGAGGCAATCAAGGATTATCCCGAGCTGATCGAGCGTTATTTGGGAAGTGTTGTTCCCAGTAATGACAATTATTTTGCAGCGCTGAATTCGGCAGTCTTCAGTGACGGCTCCTTTGTCTTCATCCCTAAGGGGGTGGAGTGCCCAATGGAGCTCTCGACTTATTTCCGCATCAATTCCGGTGACACAGGTCAGTTTGAGCGCACTTTGATTGTTGCCGAGGAAGGTGCGTCAGTGAGTTATTTGGAGGGCTGTACTGCCCCCATGTTTGACACCAACCAGTTGCACGCTGCTGTGGTGGAACTGGTCGCTTTGGATGACGCTTCCATCAAGTATTCGACTGTTCAGAACTGGTATGCCGGTGATGAAAATGGTGTGGGCGGTATTTACAACTTTGTGACCAAGCGGGGTCAGTGCCGCGGTGCTCGCAGCCGCATCAGCTGGACCCAGGTCGAAACAGGTTCTGCCATCACCTGGAAATATCCCAGTTGTGTGCTGCAGGGGGCAGATTCTGTTGGTGAGTTCTACTCCGTCGCGCTCACGAACAACCGTCAGCAAGCCGATACCGGCACCAAGATGATCCACGTGGGTCCGCGCACACGCTCAACCATCGTGAGCAAGGGGATCAGCGCCGGTCACTCCAGCAACAGTTACCGCGGTCTGGTCCAAATCGGTCCGGCTGCCAAAGGCGCTCGCAACTACAGCCAGTGCGATTCGATGCTGATTGGCGATGAGGCCGCCGCCAACACCTATCCCTACATCCGCTCCCAACAACCTCAGGCTGCGATCGAGCATGAAGCCAGCACCTGCCGGATCTCGGAAGATCAGCTCTTCTACCTCCAGAGTCGCGGCATCGGATTTGAGGAGGCCGTTTCGATGATGGTGAGCGGTTTCTGTCGTGATGTGTTCAATCAGCTGCCAATGGAATTTGCAGCTGAGGCCGACAAGTTGCTGGCGCTCAAGCTCGAGGGTTCGGTGGGATAGCCCACCGCACCATGGATGATCTGACCGCAACACAGTCCTTTCTGTAAAACCTCCACTTCTTCCTGTGATCCGCCCTGACGCCGAGCTGCTCCTCGAGATCAACGACCTGCATGCGTCCGTTGAAGACCAGCCCATCCTCAAGGGGGTGAATCTTGAGGTGCGTGCCGGCGAAATTCACGCCGTCATGGGTCGCAATGGCAGTGGCAAAAGCACCCTCTCCAAAGTGCTCGCGGGTCACCCGGCCTATCGCGTGACTGGCGGCAGCGTGCGTTATCGCGGTACTGACCTTCTGGAGCTTGAACCGGAAGAGCGCTCACGCCTCGGCGTGTTCCTCGGATTCCAGTATCCGGTGGAAATCCCTGGCGTCAGCAATCTTGAGTTCCTGCGGGTCTCGAGCAATGCGCGTCGTCAGCAGCAGGGCCTCGACGAGCTCGACACGTTTGATTTCGAAGACCACGTGCGTGAGCGCCTGAATGTGGTGCAGATGGATCCTGCTTTCCTTGAGCGCAGCGTTAACGAAGGGTTCTCCGGTGGTGAGAAGAAGCGCAATGAAATCCTTCAGATGGCGTTGCTGGAGCCTGTCGTTTCGATCCTCGATGAAACCGACTCCGGTCTTGATATCGATGCCCTGCGGATCGTGGCCGGTGGGGTGAACCAGCTCGCCAGCACTGACAACGCCACTCTGCTGATCACCCATTACCAGCGCCTGCTGGATGAGATCACTCCTGACTACGTGCACGTGATGGCAGCGGGTCGGATTCTCCGCACTGGTGGTCGGGAGTTGGCCCTGGAGTTGGAAAAAACCGGTTACGACTGGGTGGACCAGGAGCTTGCCGCCAGCGCCCAGGGAGTGTCCTGATCATGGTCGCCACCTCCAAGGCCACGACTGCACAAATGGTTGCTGATTGGGTAACCCGTCTCCCCGCCTCCACTGGTGTGTTGCAACCCGTTCAAGAGCGTGGCCGCAATGCCTTGGCAAGTCTCGGTTTGCCGAGTCGTCGTCAGGAGGATTGGCGGCTGACCGATCTGGCGCGTCTGGAGGGGTTGTTCGCCCTTGCGCTGCCCTCTCAGCCTTCATCTCCCCAGGAGTCAGGCTTCGCTGATCTGCCAGAGAGCCCAGCCGATGGCTGGAGGATTGTGCTCGATGGCCACAGCGATCCGCTCGCAACCGTCAGCCTCCCCGCGGGCGTCAGTGTGCTCAGAGGTGCTGAGCTGGAGCAGGCTCTCGGCCACACCCTCGAGCGCTGCGGCTGTGCTGAGGCCTGGCCCGTGGAGTTCAACCACGCGCTGGCGACTCAGGTGCTGGCTCTGCGGATCCGTGGATCGGTCCCTGCTTTGGAAGTGCTGGTGACGGCGTCTGCGGCAAGCCTGGCTTCAACTCGCATGCTGCTGTTGGTTGAAGAGAAAGCAGAGCTGGAGGTGCTGGAGGTGATCCAGGGGCCAGCCGGATCCGCCCATAGCCACGTTTTGGAACTGCATCTTGGTCAGGAAGCCCGTGTGCGCCACGGTCTGGTTGCCCTTGGCGGTGGCGATGCCTCCTTGCTTGGGCATCTGGCGGTGGAGCAGGAGCCACGCAGCACCTATGAATTCACCTCTGTCGCCAAGGGTTGGCAGCTTGGCCGGCTTGAGCCCCGCGTGGTGCAAGTGGATGGCCACGCCTCAACGGTGCTGAAGGGGTTGGTGTTGACCGACGCTGATCAGCAGTTCGCGACTCACACCGCGATGCGGTTTGAGGGGGAAGACGGACAGCTCGATCAACTGCAAAAATCGGTGGCGGCTGGTCGCTCCCACAGCATTTTCAACGGCGCCGTTCAGGTGCCCCGGGCTGCCCAACGCACCGATGCTGCTCAGCTCAGCCGCAATCTGCTGCTCTCTGATCGCGCTCGCGTCGACGCCAAGCCAGAGCTGGAGATCGTTGCAGACGATGTGCGCTGTGCCCATGGCGCCACCGTGACGCAGCTTCAGGAAGATGAGCTCTTCTATCTGCGCAGTCGTGGAATTTCCGCTGCCACTGCTGCGGCCTTGTTGTTGCGTGGCTACTGCCAGGACGTGGTTGATCTGCTTCCGCCTCTGGCCCAGCGTTGGCCGATCACGGATCAGCTTCTAGAGGGCCTCAACTCATGACGGCGGCACTTGGTCGTAACGCATCTGTAACGCTAGCGGAGCGAACACGTGCAGATTTTCCAGTTTTGGCGCAGGAGTCTGCGTCTGGCCAGCCGCTGATTTACCTCGATCACGCGGCGACCAGTCAGAAGCCCCTGGCTGTGCTGGATGCATTGCGTGATTACTACAGCTGCGACAACGCCAATGTGCATCGTGGTGCCCATCAGCTCAGCGCTCGGGCCACTGAAGCCTTTGAAGGAGCCCGGCTGATCACGGCGCAGTTCGTGGCTGCGGCCAGTCCCCGCGAGATCGTGTTCACTCGCAACGCCAGTGAGGCCATCAATCTGGTGGCTCGCACCTGGGGAGATGCCGAACTGAAGCCTGGTGATGAGGTGCTGCTCACGGTGATGGAGCACCACAGCAATCTGGTGCCTTGGCAGCAACTGGCCCAGCGCACCGGCTGTGTGTTGAGGCACGTGGGTGTGACCGAGCAGGGCACCCTCGATCTGGAGGATCTGCGCGCCAAACTCAATGCCCGTACCCGGCTTGTGGGCCTGGTGCACATCAGCAACACACTCGGTTGCTGCAATCCGGTGGATGACGTGGTGGCCTTGGCGGCCCAGCACGGCGCTCGAGTGCTGCTGGATGCATGCCAGAGCCTGGCCCACAAATCACTGGATGTTGGCCAGCTTGGGATTGATTTTCTTGTGGGTTCATCGCACAAGCTCTGTGGTCCCACCGGCATGGGGTTCCTCTGGGCGCGTGAGGCGCTTCTGGAGTCGATGCCCCCCTTCTTGGGCGGTGGCGAAATGATCCAGGACGTCTTCCTGGACCACAGCACCTGGGCAGAACTGCCGCACAAATTTGAGGCCGGCACGCCTGCGATTGGCGAAGCAATTGGCATGGGTGCGGCGATCACCTATCTCCAAACGCTTGGCCTCGAGGCGATTCAGGCCTGGGAAGCGCAGCTCACGGCCCACCTGTTTTCACGGTTGCAGGCCATTGATGGGCTGCGCATCCTGGGGCCGACGCCGGAGCAGCAACCGGAGCGTGGTGCTTTGGCCACCTTCCTTGTCGATGGCCTTCATGCCAACGACATCGCCGCCATGCTCGATCTCAGTGGGGTCTGCATCCGCAGTGGCCACCATTGCTGTCAGCCTCTGCACCGCTTTTACGGTGTCCCTGGTTCGGCCCGCGCCAGCCTCAGCTTCACGTCCACGTTTGACGAGATCGACCGCTTCGTCGACGAGCTCACGTCGACCATCAACTTCTTGCGGGAGCACAGCTGACCCAGGGCTGTCGCTCTCCAGGGCTGTCGCTCTAGAGAGTGTTTAAAGACTGCGCTGGGGCTGATTGCGTTGGATCACTCCCCGATGCCCCGTTAGCTGCGCCGGCAAGCTCTGCCAGGCCAGAGGCCTTCCCGATTTGGCTGAATAACTGGTTTCACGCATCGTGCCCGCCGACCAGTTGAGATCGAGGGTGGTGAAGCTCTGGCGTGCTGGTCGGGAGCTGTTGAGCAGACGGCGGGGGCCACTCCCCAGCGCACCCAGTTGAATCAGGTCGAGATTGCCGCTGCGGGCCGGGAACCAGGCGTGTTGGTGGCCACTGATGTAGGCCTGCGCCTGGCCCTGCTCCAGCAAGGTCTGAATGGCAGCTGCCTCATGCAGCACTTCGCCAGGGCGGTCTCGCCCCTGGCTGAGTCCGAATAGGGGCAGATGGCCGACCACCAGACGCAGCCGGGCGTTCCGGGCTTGTGGACTGGCCAGCTGCTGCCGGGCCCATCTGAGTTGGTCCGCCGGAACACGGCTCGAGCTGGCATCCCACACCAGCCAGAACACATTGTTCTGGGCAACGCTGTAGTGAAAGGGAAATCCGCCGCTGTCGACAAACTGCAGGCCTAGTCCCTGCCGTCTGGCCTGCCAGAACCGGGCTGCAGCGAGGCGGTCGGCGGTGAACCCCGGGGAGCCGTCATGGTTCCCGATCGCCGGTAGAAACGGCACACCCTGGCCGCGCACGGGCTGGAGCACGTCGCGGGCAAATCCATCCCACATGCGGTCCAGTTGTGTGGCATTCAGCCCCCGTTTCTGGCCGGCGACCATGTCGCCGGCGCAGACCACCAAATCCGGGTGCAGGGCCAGCAGGTGGCTGAGGCCCTGATGCACCGTTGGGATGTAAGTGGTGGAGCCGTAGCTGCTGTTGAGGTCGCTGATCAGGCCGAGGCGCAGCCCGTCGCTGGACGGAGCCGGGAGGGGCGGAGCAGCTTTGGCTGCACGCGCAGTGGCGCGCCCCGTCAGGGCGGCGCTGCCCAGGGCACCAGCGACCATGCCCAGCAGTTGGCGGCGATCACAACGCTTCACCACAGCAGTGCCTCACAACAACCGCGCATTGAGGACTGTCCCATTGGGGGGCAGCATGGTGCATTCACCGCTGATCCGCAGCCGATGAACATCGATGGCAAGGCCTGGCGCACCATCTGGCTGGAGAGCGATGGACGCTCGGTGGGGGTGATTGATCAAACCCTGCTTCCCCACCGTTTCACCACCCGCACGCTGTGCAATTGCGACGAAGCGGCGGAGGCCATCAGCACGATGGTGGTGCGCGGGGCTCCGTTAATCGGCGTCACTGGGGCCTATGGCCTGATGTTGGCGCTGCAGGAGGACCCGTCTGATGCGGCACTCCAGACTGCTTTTGAGCAGCTCAATGCCACCCGCCCGACGGCGGTGAATCTGCGTTGGGCCCTTGAGCGGGTGCGTGATCGTCTGCTGCCCTTGCCTCCGGAGCAGCGGCCGGAGGCGGCGAAGCGAGAGGCGGCACGAATTGCCGATGAAGACGTGGCCATGTGTGCCGCCATCGGTGATCACGGCCTGGCCATTTTTCAGCAGTTGGCTGCGGCCCGCCCTGTGGACCGCCGGGATGAACCGTTCAATGTGTTGACCCATTGCAATGCCGGTTGGCTGGCCACGGTGGATTGGGGAACCGCGTTGGCGCCGATTTACAAGGCGCATCGCGCCGGTCTCAACATTCATGTGTGGGTGGATGAGACCCGTCCGCGCAATCAGGGAGCGTCACTCACGGCCTATGAGTTGGGCCGGGAGGGGGTTCCCCACACGGTGATTGTCGATAACGCCGGTGGCCATCTGATGCAGCACGGCCAGGTGGATGCGGTGATCGTTGGCACCGATCGCACCACCCGCCGTGGGGATGTGTGCAACAAGATCGGCACTTACCTCAAGGCGCTGGCGGCCCATGACAACCAGGTGCCGTTTTATGTGGCTTTGCCGGCATCCACGATCGACTGGACCCTCGGTGACGGCGTGGCTGAAATCCCTATCGAAGCGCGATCCGCGCAGGAAGTGACGCAGATTCAGGGCCGCGACTCCGCCGGCATGATTACCAGCGTGCAGCTCACCCCCGATGGCAGCCCAGGCTTCAACCCTGCCTTCGATGTCACCCCTGCCCGACTAGTCACGGCCCTGATCACAGAACGGGGTGTGGCGGAGGCTAGTGAAGCGGGCCTCAAGGGGCTTTACGCCGATGACTGAGCTGGATCTGCGCGAACAACTGGTGGCTGTGGCCCGGCGTATGAACGGGTCGGGGCTCAATCAGGGCACGTCTGGCAACCTCTCGGCACGGATCCCCGGGGGATTGCTCATCACCCCCAGTTCGCTGGCCTATGAGCTGATGGAACCCACTGACCTGGTGGCCATCGATTGGCAGGGAAGGCGCCTGCAGGAGGGTGCCCGGCGCCCCTCGTCGGAATGGCGTCTGCACGCTGATGTGCTGGCTGCTCGCCCTGAGCTGCAGGCGGTGCTGCATTGCCATCCCATCCACGGCACGGCCCTGGCCTGCCACGACAAGGGCATTCCCCCGTTCCACTACATGACGGCGGTGGCCGGGGGCGATGACATCCGCTGTGCCCCCTATGCCACCTTCGGCACCGAGGAACTCTCGCGCTTCACGGTGGAGGCACTGGTGGATCGCAAGGCCTGCCTGTTGGCACGGCATGGCCTTGTGACTGCCGGCGACAACCTGGATCAGGCCCTGGGGATCGCCGTGGAGGTGGAGACGCTGGCTCGGATGTATCTCCAGGCCTTGCAGCTGGGAGAACCACCGCTCCTGTCCGATGGGCAGATGCAGGCGGTGCATGCCCAATTCCGCGGTCTCCACTACGGCCAGCCCGATCAGAGTCCCAAGTGACGGCGGAAGAAGGCTTCGGTGGCTTCGAGCACGGCAACCTGCACGGCGCTGTCGCGGAAGCCATGGCCCTCCTCGGGGAAGTTGAGCACCTCCACAGGTAGGTCGTTCTCCCGTAGTGCTGCGGCCATGCGCTCGGTTTGTTCCGGCGGCACCACCTGATCCTTGAGGCCCTGGAAGAAGATCACCGGGCAGCGAATCTGGTCGGCATGGTGCAGCGGTGAGCGCTGTTCGTAGGTCGCGCGTTCCTGGGGCCAGTCGCCCACCAACCCATCGAGATAGCGGGCTTCGAAGCGGTGGGTGTCGCAGGCCATGGCGGTGAGGTCGCTGACGGCATAGCGGCAGGCGCCGGCCCGGAAGACATCGGTGAAGCAGAGGCACGCCAGGGTGGTGAAACCGCCGGCGCTGCCTCCCTCCATGGCGATCTGATCGGGATGGGCCCGGTCACTGGCGATCAGGGCTTTGGCCGCGGCGGCGCAATCCTCCACATCCACCACGCCCCAACCGGACTGCAGGCGATCGCGATAGGCCCGCCCGAACCCGGTGGAGCCGCCGTAGTTCACGTCGACGACTCCCCATCCGCGCGAGGTCCAGAACTGAATCCCGAGATTCAGGCCCGTGCGCGCCATCGCGGTCGGTCCGCTGTGGCCCTTCACCAACAGGGGGGCGGGGCCTTGGCCTCCGCCGAGGGGTGGGTAGTACCAGGCGTGGGTGCGCTGCCCGCCGCTGCCTGCAAACCACAGGGCTTCCGCATGGCTGATCTGCTCCTTGGCCAGCACGGCTTCAGTGGCGGGAGAGTGGGTCCAGTGGCCAGTTGATAGATCGAGCTCCAGCAGGCCCATCCCGGTGCTGGCGTTGCTGGCGATCGCAACGGCGCGTCCATCGGCAGCTCGGAGGCCGGCCAGGTCGTTGAAGGGTTGCTCCACGGCATGAACGCTGCCGTCGTCGGTCAGGCATTTCAGTTGCCACTGGCCTTGATCGCAGATGGCGGCCACGATCTGCTCTCCACTCCAGGCTGTGGTGCTCATGCCGTAAATCCATTGGGGCATGGCCGTTTCCGCCTGCATGGGCCAGGGCCGTTGCCACGCGGTTGCGCTGGGGGTGGCTTTGATCGGGCTCACCATCAAATTCCACCAGCCACTGCGGTCCTCAGCGACCATCAGGCGTCCATCGGGCAGCCATTGGGGCTGGAACACCGACAGCCGTTGCGGGCTGGATGGGTCGCAGCCCGCCACCAGGGTTGGCCGTTCAGGCATCCCCGCGTCATCCAGTGAGGCCACCCAGAGGCTGCTGGCATCCCACGGCATCCAGGGTTGTTCCCATTCCACCCAGGCCAAGTGTTGGCCGTCGGGGCTGAGGGCCATGTAACCGCCGAAATCCCGGGGGGCATGCAGCACCGTGGGGCTTTGATCGTCCTGCTGGAGGTTCACGCTCACCAGCCAGTCGCGGCCTTCCGCCTCCATCACCCCCAGCCAGCGTTGACGCTGTGGATCGATCAGGCCATCCCCCAGGACCGCCCCTGGGATAGTCAGCCGGCGAGGGGGCGCAACCGCCTCCAGCGCCGCCGCGTTCTCACCGCACTGCTCCAGACCTGTCCAGTTCTGAGCCCATAGGCAGCCATCGCCATCGTCGATCCACACCAGCAGCAGCTGGTCTCCATCGGCATGGCAGGCCAAAACGCCGCCGCCGTAGTCGTGCACGCGACTGCGCAGGTTGCAGGGCGCAGGAGTGAGTTCCTGGGGGTTGCGCTCTGTGACCTGCCAGGGACGGATCAGTGCGGTGGTCCGTCCCCGCTCCTGAGGGCGCTGTTCCAGCCAAAGCACCCATTGCCCCACCAGTTGTGGATCCCGCAGCACCGGACTTCGGCCGAGGGCCACATCGGCTGGCAGCGGCAGGGACGAGTGGGAAGCAGGGGAGTTGGACACAGCAGCAGACACAGAGGAGCAGCACAGTGGCGAGGGTCAGGCCTGGCGGCCGCAGGCTCTGCCTAGAGTGGCGTTCACGACGTCATTGTGAGAAGAGGATCTTGGCCCGCAGCTTCGCTCAATTGGCACGGTCCGCTGAACGGAGCAGCTCATCCGTTGCGGTCGCTAAAGAGGCCCTCGATGTGTCGCCTCTGGACATCCACAAATTGGGGGATGAGGTGTTGCGGCAGGAAGCGAGGCGCATCAGCAAGGTGGATGAGTCGGTGCGGGAGTTAGCCCGTGACATGTTGCGCAGCATGTACACCGCGAAGGGCATCGGGCTGGCGGCTCCTCAGGTCGGTGTGCACAAGCAGCTGCTGGTGATCGATCTTGATCTTGAAACGCCCTCCTCTCCGCCGCTGGTTCTGATCAATCCCGAGATCACCACCGCCAGTGCCACCGTCGACACCTACGAAGAAGGGTGTCTGAGCATCCCAGGGGTTTATCTCGATGTGGTGCGGCCCACGGCCATTCAGCTGAGCTACCGCGACGAGATGGGCCGTCCGAAAACGATGAAGGCCGATGGATTGATGGCCCGCTGCATCCAGCACGAAATGGATCACCTCAAAGGGGTGCTGTTTGTTGATCGCGTCACCGACTCCGGTGGCTTGAACAAGGAACTCAAGGACCACGGCTTTCAGGCCGCTGACGTTCGTTCCCTCGTCTGACGCTTCAGAGCCCTCTCCCCATGCCGATGAAACCCCTGGCCGGATTGTTTCTGGCCCTCGCTTGCGTGCTTGGTATTGCTGCAACAGGCTCCGTGTTTGAGCTGGCTTACGGCGATCCAGACCTGGGTGTGACACCCACCCGCTGGATCCTGGGGCTCACGGCTCCAGCCACGGTTGGGTCACTTCTTGTCGCGATTCGACTCAATAAACCGGCCTGAGCCCCCATGACTGGGAGCGTCGTCACTTTTACGATCCGCCCAACCCACTTCCGTCTCGATGGTGCGCTCCCTTCCGATCACCCTGGCCTTCGCTGTGGCCGGGGCCACGCTGGTGGGGCCATCGGCGTCAGCCCAAGGGTCGCTGTTCACGGCTGTTCCCGTTGAAGAGACCAATTTCGTCCTGGTGGCTGCCCCGATCGGGCAAGGCGAGTCATCGCAGCTGAATATCTATGAGCAACGCACGAGCAAGCGCCCTTGCTTTGCGGTCTCCGGCAGTGCTCCAGCGGTGGTGGACCCCCTGCTGGCCACCTTTGACTTCACGGGGATCTGCAACCGCTACATCGACGGTAATGGCTATTCCCTCCGCATCGGGGGTGACGATTTCGGAACGCGCTATCGCCTTGCGGTGGTGAAGACCAATCAGGACGTGGAGCTGATTGCCGTTCCGTCCAGAACGTCTGCCAGCACCCACGTGGTGGCGCGGGCAGGAGGTGCCGGGGCTGGTTTCCTCAAGCTGGAACTGGAGCCGGGTTGGAAGTTGATGCGCCGCCACTACGGCGATCGTGCTCTTGGTCATCTCTATGTGTTCCGGGAAGTGTGGCCCGGCAGCGAGCCTGAGCCCGCCGAGCCAGCACAGTCCGACACTGACCCTTCAGCGGATGACACCAAGCCCGAGGCAGCCTCCCCCGCTGCTTTAGAGCCTTGAGTGAAGGCTGGTTGCTACATTGACGGGCTGGAAACCACGCTTGTTGCATGACTCAGGTCACGGTCGGAGAAAACGAAGGCATCGAATCAGCGCTGCGTCGCTTCAAGCGTCAGGTGTCTAAGGCAGGAATCTTTGCCGACCTCAAGCGTTTGCGTCATCACGAGACCCCCATCGAGAAGTACAAGCGCAAGGCTCAGCAGCGTCGTCGTCGTCGCTGATCAAGCGCTCATTCCGGTTTGAAAAACCGGTAGTTCCACCTGTTGGCTCCCGCTCTGTCTCAATCCAGACTGGATGAGACACATCGGGAGTTTGCTATGGGTCAGAAGCTCAGGGATATCCGTCAGTGGTTTGGAGAGACGATGTCTCATGCCTTCGGCAATCCACGCGAAGAGAAAATGCACCTGCCACCACCGATTGGCGTGCAACCGTTCCACGACACGCCGGGTCATTCGCGTTGACCGTGTGATCGACTGCGGTTGATCCGTTCTAATCCGTGATGCCCAGGTCAAAGCTGCGGAAGCAGAGGGCCTGGGCGAGATGATCGTTGCCGATGCGTGGCTGGTCGGCCAGGTCGGCCAGGCTCCGTGCCACGCGAAGCACGCGGATGCCGCTGCGAGCACTCAGTTTGCGCTGATTCACAGCTTGCTCCCATCGATCCAGGAGTTGGGGGTTCAAGCCGGCATGGAGTCCGAGTTGGGGGCCGCTTAACGCTGCATTGAGGCAGCCGTCAGGGTTGCGTTTGGCCATCCGCTTGCGGGCGTTGTCGATTTGGTCTGCCGTGATGGTGCTTTCGCTGTCGTGGTTCAGCGTCTCGAGGCTGGAGCGCATCGTGCTGCTGCTCAGTCGCTCCAGGCGGAGCTGAAGATCGAGGCGATCCAGCAGAGGGCCTGACAGGCGTGACCAGTAGCGCTGGCGTTGCAGTGCGGAGCATCGGCAGGGGTGATCGGGATCGCCAAACCAGCCGCAGGGGCAGGGATTGGCGGCAGCCACCAGGGTGATGCGGCAGGGGAATTTGCATTTCAGGCGGGAGCGACTCAGCCACAGCTCGCCTTCCTCCAGGGGTTGGCGCAGTTGATCCAGCACTCGCCGGGGGAACTCCGCCAGTTCATCGAGAAAGAGCACTCCGCCATGGGCAAGGCTCAGTTCGCCCGGTCGGGGGAGAGCTCCACCCCCCAGCAAGGCTGCGATGGAACAGCTGTGATGGGGTGCCCGGAAGGGGCGCTGGCGCACCAGGCCATTGCCGGCCGTCAGCACTCCGGCAATCGAGTGCACCCGACTGATGTCGAGGGCTTCCTGCTGAGACAGCGGCGGCAGCAGGTCGGGAAGGTGACGGGCCAGCAAGGTCTTGCCGCATCCGGGTGGACCGACCATCAGCAGATGGTGTCCGCCCGCTGCGGCCAGGGCCAGCGCTGTTTGGGCAAGGGGTTGGCCGCGGATCGCGCTGATCTCGGCGGTCGCTGGTTCGGGGTTGGTGGACGGGGCTTCGCCTTGGTGTGTCTGCCTCGGGTGTTTCGGTGGGCGTTTGGAGCACCGGTTCAAACCTTTCGGCGCGTCACGCAGACTGGCCACTAGCTCTTGCAGAGAGTCCGCTGCAAGCACGGAGAGGTCCGGCACCAGAGCGGCTTCTTCCGCGTTCGCTTCGGGGACAACGAGCGCTTTGGCGCTGTGTGACGCTGCCAGGCAGGCCACTGCAAGGATTCCCCGGCAGGGCCGCAGGCTGCCGTCGAGTCCCAGTTCCCCCGCGCACCACAGCCCTTTCAGCAGTGGGGCATCGAGTTGGCCACTGGCCGCCAGTAGCGCCAGGGCAATGGGGAGATCAAAGGCGGGGCCTTCCTTGCGCAGATCGGCTGGCGCAAGGTTCACCACCACGCGCACCAGAGGACCGCGAAAGCCGCTGTTGCGCAACGCTGCGCGAACCCGTTCCCGCGATTCCTGGATCGCTGCATCAGGCAATCCCACCAGCTGCAGGCCTGGTAGCCCTGGGGCGAGATCCACTTCAACGGTGACAGGGCAGGCCTCCAATCCGAGCAGTGAGGCGCTTTGGCAACGTGCCAGCATTGCGAATCAGTCGGTGCATTCCCTCGATGCCCTGCCTGTCTCAACTCCTGTTTCAACCCCTGCCGCGAGCAGGCTTTCTCCATGGCGGGTGACACGATCTTTGGTCGCATCCTGCGGGGGGAAATCCCCTGTGATGAGGTTTACAGCGATGACCACTGTCTGGCGTTTCGGGATGTGGCACCCCAGGCTCCTGTGCATGTGTTGGTGATTCCACGCAAGCCGATCGAGAGCTTGCGGGAAGCGGAGCCAGCCGATGAAGCATTGCTGGGTCACCTGTTGGTGGTGGCTGCGAAGGTGGCGAAGCAGGAAGGTTTGGAGGCTTGGCGCACCGTGATCAACAGCGGCGCTGAGGCAGGGCAGACCGTGTTTCACCTGCATGTGCATGTGATTGGCGGTCGGGCCCTCGACTGGCCGCCGGGATGATCAGACGCCAGCTGCGACCAGTCGCCACAATGGTCATCAGGAAGGTGAGTTCATGGCGTCCCTGCAGTCATTTCGGTCCCAGCTGACGAGGCTGCGCCGCCTTTCCCAGCCCTACTTCTTGCCTTACACCGACAGCAACGGCTGGCAGTTTGCGCTGCTGTTGTTGTCGCTCCTCTTCTGTGTCGCAGGCACCGTGCTTGGCCTGCTGTCCGGTTTGATGGCCCTCCTTGGGGCCATCTGGCCGCAAGTCACAGCTCAGTATCTCGGGGGTGTGCAGGGGTCAATCGCAGCGATCTGGTCCTTGCCGATCATCACGATCCTGTCGTGGGGACAGCTGTCGTTAGCGATTTACCCCGTTGCTCTGGTGGTGTCCCTGATCTGTCAGGACCGCTTACGGCGTGGCTTTGAGACCAAGGCCTGGCTTTGTTTTCCAGCGCTGATTGTCAGCTGGTTGCTCACCGTTCAGTTCGCTGTCTCGGGGGTGTTGGCCTTGGTGGGTGTGCTGGCTCCCGCTCTGGCCTCTAGTCAGTTTGCTGGTGTGAATGGCCCTCTGAAGCAGTTCTGGACCGTTCCGATCGGAACACTCAGTCCGTGGATGAATCAATTGGGCCTGAGTTGGCTCTGTTGGGGGCAATTAATCCTTCTGTTGTTCATATCAGGCCTCGGCTGTTTTATCGGCTTTCGCTCACGTTTGCGTCAGCGCCGTTGGTTGCCCTGGCTTCTGCTGGGTGTGATCATCCTGATGCTGTTGTCGGTCAATGGTATCAATGCTGGTATTACCTTCATTGCTCGCGATCTCACGAATGCGCTGATTGAGCGCAATCCTGAGCTGAGCTATCGCAATCTTTGGGTGTATGGCATCTGCTTCATGGCGGCGCTGCCAATTCGCACGCTTCAGTACTACCTTACGGCGAAGCTCAGCTTGATCTGGCGCGACTGGCTGACTAAAAGTTTGGTCTCCGACTACTTCAAAGACAGGGCTTATTACGTTCTCAATCCCAACGAAGGATCAGGGGGTGATGTTGATAACCCTGATCAGCGGATGGCGGATGACACGAAGGACTTTACGAAAGAAGCTCTGAAGTTCACCCTCGATATTTTTGATTCGCTGTTGATGTTCTCGTTGAACATCGCAATTCTTTGGAGTATCAGTGGTGAGCTTGCTTTTGCCCTCTTCTTGTATGCGGGAACCATTTCGGCGGTGATGGTCTTCGCGGGACGACGGCTTGCTGCGATTAACACCGATCAGCTCCGCTATGAAGCGGATTTCCGCTATGGACTCGTCCATGTCAGGAATAATTCGGAGTCGATTGCTTTTTATTCGGGTGAGCCTGAGGAGTCTCGCGAGGTTGGTCGCAGGCTGCGAACGGTTATTCGCAATTTTGATCTTCTGATCATCTGGGAAGCCCTGTTGAAGATGCTGCAAAGGGTTGGTATCTACGGCAGTAATTTCATTCCTTATTTGATTCTGATCGCTCCGATCCTCTCTGGGAAGATGGACTATGGCGGTTTTTCCCAGGCCAATGTTGCGTACAACCTTGTTGAAAATTCGCTGTTTTTCATCGTTTATAAGATCGAAGATCTCGCTCGCTTTTCTGCGTCGGTGGGTCGCTTGGAGGGATTTCAGTCGAATATTTCTAAAATTGATCCTGTGGAGTACAAGGATTTCTTCTCTGAGGTCACGCCGGCCAATTCAATTGTGCTGAAGGGTGCAGCGGTGAAAACCCCCTTCTCCGAGCGACTTCTCGCCAAAGATCTCAACTTCAGCATTACAGGAAGCCAGAAGATGTTGGTTGTGGGTCCCTCCGGCTGCGGCAAGACATCGCTGCTGCGAGTGATCAGTGGCCTCTGGGCTTCCCCCACCGGTCAGGTTTCCACCCCTCCTTCTGGGGAATTGTTGTTCATTCCCCAGCGCCCTTACATGACCCTGGGGTCGTTGCGGGAGCAGCTTTGTTACCCCCTTGACTGTGATCGTTTCAGCGACGACCACCTCAGGGCGGTCCTGAAGGAAGTGCAGTTGGAAGCGTTGCTGGATCGCTATCCGTCGTTTGATGTGAAGCAGGACTGGCCCCGCCTGCTCTCGCTTGGTGAGCAGCAGCGTCTGGCCTTTGCGCGCCTGCTTCTCAACGCCCCCAAGGTGGTGGTTCTTGATGAAGCCACCAGTGCTCTTGATGTGGCCACCGAGCGCCACCTCTATGAGCTGCTGGTGGAACGGGAGATGGCTGTGGTCAGCGTGGGGCACCGTCCCACCCTCAAGTCATTCCATGATCTGGTGCTCGAGCTCAACGGTCAGGGGGGCTGGCAGTTGCTCCCCGCCGCCAGCTATGACTTTGGTCATTCTTGAACCTGCGGCATGACCACCAGCAGCACTGACGCGACCTCTCAGGAGTCCGGGGCCGGTTCCGTTCCGGCCACCAGTGCCACCACGTCCGATGTGCCTGCCTTTGGTTGGAGTGGCTATGCCGAGCGGGTGAATGGTCGTTTCGCCATGGTTGGCTTTGCGGCGGTGCTGTTGGTGGAAGCGCTGTGCCACGACACCTTTCTGCATTGGGCGGGCCTTGTTCCCTGAGGGCTAAGGCAGGCGGATGAGGTCCACGCCCCAGCGGCCGCTCCGACTCACCTGCACCGCCAACATCCGGCCGCTGCCATCCAGGCTCACCTGGCGGGGGACACCTGCCGGAACAATCTCGAGGCGTTGGAGGCTGCCAACGCTGCGCCGGTAGAGCATCAGTTCGGTGCGCCCGTCCCGTTGCTGCACCACGGCGAGGCGCTCACCATCACCACTCAAGCTGATGCTTACGGGTTGGGCATCGGCTCTGTTGAGCCCTGGCGTGGGAACCGGCATGCCGTTGCGCAGATCGATCAGCTCGATGCGTTCCCGTCCGTTCTTGCTGGCCAGGGTGGCGAGCCACCCCTGCGCCATGGAAGGGTCCCGGCGGGCATCACTGCTCCGCTCCAGAGAGCCATTGAGCGCGTTCATCGGCCTGATTTCATCACTGCTGCAGCCCGCCAGGGTGAAGGCTGTGGCCGTGATCAAGCCTGCGACCACGCGAGGGCCGGGGGGCAGGGACCTCATGGTGTCTCCTCCGGCGTTGTCACCCGTAATCCGCCAGGGCGATCGGGTTCGAGCATGCCGCTGAGATCAAGAACCTCCACGCGCCAACGTCCGCGTTGCGCCACCTGCATCGCGAGTCGTTGGCCGTCGGGCGCGATCTGGATGCGAACAGGGTCGTGGTTTCCAGGGGGGCGCACTGGGTGGGCTCGACCGGTGAGTCGGTCTTCGATCACGGCCAGGCGTCGATTGCCCCGCTGGGTGATCACCGCCAAATAGCGGCCGTTCCAGCTCAGTGATGGAGAGCTATGGGGCTGTTGTCCGTTGAGGTGACGCAAGGGAAGCGGTTGATCGCTGCGCAGATCACGCAGTTGAACCGTGGGGCGTCCGCGCCGGTCTTCAATCACAGCCAGCACTTGGCCATTGCCGCTGATCGCAGGATCGGTCTGCTGGCGGTCCGCAGCAGCGCCGGGAGCGCGGCGGGTCTCCGGGCCACAGCCGAGCAGCAACAGGCTGAGGGCGGTCGTCACACTCAGTCGGCGGATGCTGTTGGAGATCACAGGCCGATCGCCCATGGCTGTTCAGCCCTGTTCGGATCAGTCGTCGAAGCGGGAGCTGTTGTCGCGCGGACGGGAGCTGCGTGGAGCTGGACGACTGGCACTGGTCGGCCCTGCTTCGCTGCGGTTGGATTGCGGCCGTTGTTCTGGGCGTGAGGCTGTCTGAGCCGAGGGTGCACGCGATGGGCCTGATCCAGAAGGGCCTGGACGGCGTGCGCGATCCGAGGGGCTAAAGGCTGCGTCTTCGGGTCCCTGACGGAGCGGTGATCCCTGGGGGATACCGGAGGGACGACTGGTTGCCGAAGCCGGTGAACGCTCGGTGCGAGCGTCTTGATCGGCGGGACTCATGCGGGTGGCACTGGGGCGACTGCCACGGCGTTGATCCTGCCGCTGATCCCGGCGCTCGCCGAAGGACGGACGTTTGTCTGCTGCGTCATCCCGCTGGCCGAAACGGGCCATCCTGCGTTCCCGTTCGCTGCTGCGTTCGTCCCAGTTGTCGCCTGCTTTATCACGATTGCGACGGCGGCTTGCGGCTTGCTCAGGGATGGCAGCGCGCGAAGGCCGACGGGGGCGATAGAAGTCCTGTTCGTTGCCATCCTGTTCGCCGTAACCCTCGTCGGCGCTGCCTTGGAAGCGGCGGCGAAGGGGCTGAGGCTCAGGGTTGTCAAACCGGTCGTAGGACGAATCCCAGCCGCCATTCAGGCCCCCTGCCGGGTCTCGTACGGGGGCCGGTTCATCATCGAAATAGGCCGAGCGGCGCGCCTGTTCCGTGGAGACGCCGCGCAAGCGGACGCTTTCGTAGGCAAAGAAAACTGTGGTGCTGGCGAGCAGAAACTGTCCGAACTGCAGGATCGGATCCAGGCGCCAGCCCTGAAAAAACAAGATGCCGCCACACAGAAGGCCGATGGCGGCAAAGAACACGTCGTAGTCCCGTGCCAGCGCAGGCTTGAAGCTGCGCATGAAGTAGAGGAGCGCGCCACCTACGGCCAGCACGATGCCAACGATGCTGGCCCAATTAAGACTGGCATTAACCACAGTTGCGTGCCCCCTGGCTACGGCTGAAGGCTGTTAACGAACAGCTCTTGACCGTCAGTTTACGGAGTGCGCCAGTGGCATCAGAGCTTGCGGTCGACCTGGTCGGTCTGGCTGAGGAAGAACAGGCCGATGCTGGCAGGGATGACCACGATCAAGGTGCCCCACACGAGGCTGCTCAGAAAATTGGAGAGGGAGGGGGTCATGTCGACGCGGAATCGATGGCCTGGATTCGAGGATCCTACGGAGTGTCGGCGTCTTTCTACGATGCGGGCTTGGATGCTTTGAGCTTTGTGACGCCAACCCTCATTGCGCTCCTGCCCGGTGTGCACCTGGTTCTCGGCTTGCTGCTGGCTGCCTGGACTCTCTGTTTCCTCCTGCGCATCGTGCTGACCTGGTACCCCCAGGTCGACCTCAAAGCCGGCCTCTGGCCCGTGGTGGCGCTGCCCACCGAGCCGGTTCTGGCGTTGAGCCGCCGCGTCATCGCCCCAATCGGTGGCGTCGACGTGACGCCGGTGATCTGGGTTGGGGTGATCAGCTTGGTGCGCGAATTATTGGTGGGTCAGCAGGGATTGCTTTCGCAGCTGCTGATGCGCAGCGCAACCAGTGGAGCAGTGGCCTGACCCTTTCTTCGAGATGAGACGATTCAGCCAGGACAATGACCTGGCTTAGAGCATGTCTTGTTCGACGAATTTGGTGTGCACGTCGCCCTGTTGGAACTCCGGGCGGTCGAGAAGGCGCAGGTGGAATTCCACGGTGGTGGGAATGCCGGTCACGGCGCACTCATTCAGTGCGCGGCGCATGCGCTTCAGGGCACTCGGGCGATCCGGTGCCCAGATGATCAGCTTGCCGATCAGGGAGTCGTAGAAGGGCGGGATGTCGTAGCCGGTGTACACGTGGCTGTCGACGCGGATCCCAGGGCCTCCTGGCGGTAACCAGCCGGTGATCTTGCCGGGGGCCGGCCGGAAATTGTGGGCGGCGTCTTCCGCGTTGATGCGGCACTCGATTGCATGGCCCCGCAGCTGGATTTGGTCTTGGCTGACGCTGATCGGCTCACCGCCGGCGATGCGCAGCTGTTCTGCGATCAGGTCAATCCCTGTGACCATCTCGGTGACAGGGTGCTCCACCTGAATGCGGGTGTTCATTTCCATGAAATAGAAGCCCCCGCTGCGGTCGAGCAGGAATTCCACGGTGCCTGCCCCCTCGTATTGGATGCTGCGTGCGGCGGCAACGGCGGCTTCCCCCATGCGGCGGCGCAGTTCCGGATCCAAGGCCGGGCTCGGAGCTTCCTCCAGCAGTTTTTGGTGACGCCGTTGGATTGAGCAATCGCGCTCACCGAGGTGCACCACGTTGCCGTGGCGATCGGCCAGCACCTGCACCTCCACGTGCCGGGGCCGGTCGATGAATTTCTCCATATAGAGCCCAGGGTTGCCAAAGGCCGCTTCAGCTTCCCCCTGGGCTGCTTTGAACAGGGTGTGCAGCTGATCGGGACCGGGCACCAGGCGCATGCCACGGCCACCGCCACCGGCGGTGGCTTTGATCATCACCGGATAGCCCATCTCTTCGGCCAGGGCAGCTGCATCGTCGGGGGTGGAGAGCAGGCCCTCGCTGCCGGGAACGGTGGGCACGCCCACCCGTTGCATCGTGCTTTTGGCGGTGGCTTTGTCTCCCATCGAACGGATCGCGTGGGGGGAGGGGCCCACAAAGGTGATGCCATGGTCGCGGCACATTTCCGCGAAACGATCGTTCTCTGCCAGGAAGCCATAACCCGGGTGGATGGCATCAGCCCCACGGGATGTGGCGGCCGCAAGGATGTTGGGGATATTGAGATAGCTCTTGCTGCTGGCGGCTTCGCCGACACAAACCGCTTCGTCTGCCAATTGCACGTGCAGAGCGTTGCGATCAACCGTGCTGTACACCGCCACCGTGGCGATCCCAAGCTCTCTGCAGCTCCGAATGATCCGGAGAGCAATTTCGCCGCGGTTGGCGATCAGCACCTTGCCGATGGTCATCCCGCAGTATCCATGCAAGGGCGGATCGTATCAGCGCCTCTGCTTTGAAAAGCCAAAACGTTGCGTTGAGGGCGTGCGCCTGGCGTGGCCCTGATCACTGATTGCCGAGGGGTGGACCACGGCCCGGTATGATCCATCCTCGACGAGACCCGAGCGGTCAAGTCAGCCACGCGGATGTGGTGGAATTGGTAGACACGCACGTTTGAGGGGCGTGTGGCTTCGGCCTTGCGAGTTCAAGTCTCGCCATCCGCACTTTTTCTTCTCAACCGAATGCTGGCCATCGCGAGTGACGGAATGGCCTCCACGAGGTGTCTCTCCGATCAGGCCAATGTCTGAGCCGCGTGGACCAGGACCCTCCAGGGCACCGGCTCGCCTGTCGATCGTTTTCGTTTCCAATGGCCCGGGGGAGTTGGCCACCTGGGTGCGTCCGCTGGCTGAACAGCTGCATCGCTCCTTGCAGCTCCGTCCCAGGGCCCAGCAGTCGCTGATCAGTCTTCGCCTCGTGCTGGTGCCCTGCCCAAATGCCACAGGGCAGGAGGCGGATGCCGCGTCGCGCTGGGGTCAATTTGATCGGATTACGCCTGCTCGGCGGTTCTGGCGCATGCTGCTGAATCCTCGGCTGGAAGGTCCTTGGGCTCCCCAGGGCGTGGTGGTGTTCCTCGGGGGGGATCAGTTCTGGAGCGTGCTGTTGTCGGCACGGCTCGGTTATCGCCACATCACCTATGCGGAATGGGTTGCGCGCTGGCCTCGCTGGAATGATCGCCTCGCGGCCATGGGCCCTGCGGTGCTGGAGCAGTTGCCACAACGCTTCCGCTCCCGCTGCACGGTGGTCGGGGATCTGATGGCCGATCTCTCCAGCCATGCCCGTGCCCAGGCGCCTTTGCCTGATGGCGAGTGGGTGGCGTTGTTGCCTGGTTCGAAGGCTGCCAAGTTGGCGGTTGGCGTGCCGTTTTTGCTGGACACGGCTGATCGTCTGGCGGCCCGTCGCCCCGGCTGCCGATTCCTGCTGCCCGTCGCGCCCACCACCTCGGCGGCCGCGCTCGAGCGTTTTGCGGGCTCGACGAATCCCATTGCTGCTGCTTACACCTCTGGCATTGCCCGCCTGGAACCGCCAACGGAGCGATGTCCGTGGAGGCGATTGATCACCACTGCAGGCACGGAGATTCACCTTCAGGAGGATCCGCCCGCCCATGGTCCTTTGAGTCAGTGCGCGTTGGCGCTTACCACCGTGGGTGCCAACACCGCGGAACTTGGTGCTCTCGGGGTGCCGATGATCGTGATCGTGCCCACCCAGCACCTGGGGGTGATGCAGGCCTGGGACGGTTGGCTGGGATTGCTGGCCAGGCTGCCAGGTTTGCGCTGGTGCATCGGTGCCCTGCTCAGCGCCTGGCGGCTGCGTAACCATGGTTTCTTGGCTTGGCCCAATATTTCCGCGGGCCGGGCCGTGGTGCCCGAGCGTGTGGGGGCGATCCAGCCTGAGGCCATCGCCGCCGAAGCAGACGATTGGTTGGCCTCCCCAAGCCGGCTGCAGGGGCAACGGGATGATTTGCGCAGTCTTCGCGGGCAGCCTGGCGCCGTCGCGGCCCTAGCCAATGAGGTGCGGTCCCTACTGCCGAAGGCACTCGCCGACTAATTTGAGCGCCGTTTTTCGCGCTGCTATGACCGCCCCTTCCGGATCTTCCTCTGATGCCACTGCACGGGTTGAGCGCAGCGACGATGAGTGGAAGGCGCAGCTGACGCCTGAACAATTCCAGGTGGCGCGCCAAGGGGGAACCGAGCGCGCCTTCACCGGTGCTTACTGGGATAACAAGGCCACCGGCATGTACCACTGCGTCTGTTGTGGTGCACCGCTCTTCAGTTCGGCGACCAAATTCGATTCCGGCACCGGTTGGCCCAGTTTCTGGGATGGGGCCAGCGCTGATGCGATCACCACCAAGACGGATGTGAGCCACGGCATGGTGCGCACCGAGATCAATTGCGCCCGCTGCGACGCCCATCTTGGCCACGTGTTCAGTGATGGCCCAGCCCCCACCGGTCAGCGCTACTGCGTCAACAGCGCATCGTTGAACTTCAAGCAGAACGGCTGATCGGCAGCCTGCTTACGGCTGAATCACCAGGGATCATCGAGGTCGCTCCCCGTGGAGCGACCGACTGACGGTTGTTCGGATCCCAGGGGTTCCACGTCAAGGGGATCTCCAGGGGGCTCAACTGGCCGACGGGCCGCTGGCCTGGGGCGGGCCTCGAACCGTTCAGGTAGGGGCTCGGCCTCAGGTTCGGGCGCGTAGCGGTCCTCGTCGTAGCGAGGGCGGTCGTAGCGCTCCTGCTCGCCGTAGGCCGGAGGGCGCTGATCGGCGTAGGGGTCGCGGCGATCGTCGAAGTCGCGATAGTCCCGCTCCGGCAGATCATCCATGTAGCGGCGGCGGGTTTGCTGTTCGCTGCGACGCTCCTCCACTTCCACGTATTCCAGCTCTTCTTCCGGTGCGAAGGCCTCGGCTGAAGAGGCTTGCAGCTGTTTTTGCTGCTCTTCGGCCGGTTGCCCTGAACTGAGCTGGTTCTCCACGGGCACCACGTTGACTCTGTAGCGCTCGCGCTCCTGCTCTTCCCAGCTGGGGCCACCCACACCGAGTTTCTCCAGCACGCCACTGTTGAGCTGCTTGAGCTTGTCTTCGGCGCCTTCGTAAACAATGATCCGGTCGGCACCGCTGCTGACGATTTCGTCGACAGGGATTTCCCAGGTGCTGAGCACACCCTCACCGAGCAGGGGAACCCCAACGGCACCCATCACCAGGGTGGTCAGTTCGCCGGTTTCGATGTCGAAGGAGAAGCCCAGCACCCGGCCGAGAACGCTGCCTGATTCGGTGATCACCTGGCAGTTGATCACCCGGCTGTAACGCTCCGGGGAAAAGGTCTCGCTGAGGGAATCGATCGAATCCACCAGGATCACGTCACCCACCTGACGGATGCGGTCGAGCGGCATCCAGCGGGGCAAGCCCGGTAGGAAGCGGGTGAGGGGGTTGTCGCGGAGGCCGAGGGCCACCACTTCGCGCCCATCGATATCAACAATCACTTCACCCACCACGCCGAGGCGGCGCCCCGTGTCGCGCGTGATCACCTGGGTGCCCATCAGCTCGGAGCGGAGCCACAGCCTGTCGCTGGGCACCGTTGCCAGGGGGTCGTTTGAGTTCGGGGTCGACGTCAACGTCAGGCCTCAGCCGTGGCGATTCGGACCATTTTGGCGTAAAGACCTCGCGATGACTGTTCAACGACCCCTCTGTTCATGGCCCTAGATGGTGTAAGGGGTGCTGTTTAGGCGGCATCGGGGAGTCCGACCACCTGTGTGTGGGCTCCTCGGGCCTGGGTGACGCCAATGGTGCGCTGGGATGCGCCGATCATTGGGCGGCGGTGACTGACCACGATGAACTGGGCATCTTCGGCCTGGCGGGCGATCAGGGCGGCCAGCCGTTCCACATTCACGCCGTCGAGGAAGCTGTCGACCTCATCCAGTGCATAGAACGGTGATGGGCGGAATCGCTGCAGCGCAAACAGAAAACTCAGGGCTGTCAGCGACTTTTCACCCCCTGACATGGAGGCCAGTCGTCGCACTGATTTGCCCTTGGGATGGGCCACCAGCGTGAGCCCCCCTTCCAGGGGATCTTCGGCGTTGTCGAGTTGAAGATGGCCGTCGCCATCGGAGAGGCTGGCGAAGATCTCGCGGAAATGACCATCCACAGCCTGGAAGGCCTCCATGAAGGCTTCCTGGCGCAGCGTGGCCACGGTTTCGATCCGCAGCAGCAGCTCTTCGCGTTCCTGGCTGAGCACTTCCAAGCGTTCGATCAGTTCGCTCAGGCGTTGCTCCAGGTCTGCCAGTTCTTCCAGCGCCAGCATGTTCACCGGTTCCAGAGCTTCCATGCGTTTTTGAAGCTCTTGCAAGGAGGCCTGCAGCGCTTCTAGCCCGGCTTCGCGCACGTCGTCGGGGATGTCGGGACGGGGGTCCGGCAAGGTCTGGCTCAGTTCCTGCAACCGCACCGCACCACTGCGGATCTGCTCCGAGAGGGTGTTGCGCTCCTCGCGCAGCCGCTCCAGTTCCCAGCGGGCCTGCTGCAGGCG
The DNA here is from genome assembly GCF_000153825.1 of Synechococcus sp. RS9916. Lineage (NCBI taxonomy): Bacteria > Bacillati > Cyanobacteriota > Cyanophyceae > Synechococcales > Synechococcaceae > Synechococcus > Synechococcus sp. RS9916. The sequence goes on along the minus strand of NZ_DS022299.1, from coordinate 1,576,177 downwards.
CTGACGCTTCTCCGCTACTGCTGCTTCGGCTTCATCACGGGCACGGCGCTGTTCGCCGAATGCGGTTTGCAGCTCCTTTTGCTGGGCCTCGAGGCTGGTGCGCCGCTCGCTCAGTTGCTGTTGCTGCTCCTTCCAGCCGCCATGGGTTTGGGTGAGAGTCTCGACCGCTTCTTTGAGCCGGGCTTCTTCGGCATCAAGCGCCTGCTGTTGATCCCCAAGACGCTCAAGGCTCAGTTCACGCTGCCGTTGTTCCTGCACCAGCAGATCCTTGCGGCTGCGAGCGCTCAGCAAAGCGGCATCGGCGGCTTCCAGGTCGCTCTGCAATTGTTGCCAGGCCTCCACATCCCCCTCGGCCTGGGCATCCCGCTCCTGACCCGTGAGCTGCTGGAACTCTGTTTCCAGCGGTGCCAGGGCGGTTTGCAGCGCTTCCAGGCGCTCGCGCCCGCTTGTTTCCGCGGTGCGCAGCGCTTCGAGGCGTTGATTGCGTTGTTTGCAGCGCTCCATCAGTGGGCCATGGGCCCGGCGGGCTGCTGAGCGTTCCGCTTCAAGGGCGGCCTGGCGTTGCTCGAGCTGCCGCAGGCGCGGCCGCGTGGCTTCGAGTTGTTCCAGCAGGCGCTGCTCCTCGCGGCGACAGGCCACCAGGGTTTCGCCTAGATCCAGCAGCCTGCGGCGGAGGGGCTCGGCTTCATCGTTGTCGCTACTGGTGCCGAAACTGAGGCCACTGCTGCGCTGCGAAAAGCTGCCGCCCGTCATGGCGCCGCTTTTCTCGAGCAGCTCGCCTTCCAGGGTCACGGCCCGGGCACGTCCCAGTTGTTGGCGTGCCGTCTGCAGATCGCTGAACACCTGGGTGTCGCCGAACACATAGGCGAACACATCGCCGTAAATCGGCTCGAAGCGCACCAGATCCACAGCGCGGCCGATCAGGCCTCCACCGCTGCTGGCCTCCGGTCGCCGTCCCCGGGCCATGGCGGCGCCACCCCCTCCACCTCCGGGTGCCCGGATCTTGTTCAAAGGGAGGAAGGTGAGCCGACCGGCGCGGCGGCTCTTCAGCAGTTCAATCGCTTTTGCGGCAATGCGGTCGTCATCCACCACCACCTGCCCCAGGCGCGCGCCAGCAGCCACTTCAAGGGCAAGGCGGTGGCGTTCCTCCACTTCACCCAGCTGAGCCACGGGGCCATGGATGCCATCCAGCCCCGCCTCCAGCAGCAGGCGCAGGGCGCCCGTGCCACGGCTTTCCTGCAGCGCTTCCCGGCGGCTTTCCAGCTTGGCGATGTCGCGTTCGAGCCGGGTTTGCTCCTGCTCCAGGCGCGAGCGGGTGCGCTGCTGCACCGCCACTGACTCCACCAATTGCTGCAACTCCTCTTTGCCGCTCTGTAGGGCTTGCAGCAGAGACTGCCACTCGGCTTCGAGTTTGGTCAGGTCGTCTTGAACGCGCTGGTCCTCGGACCCGTCTTGTTCCAGCTCTTGCTGCAGTTCCAGCAAGCGTTCCTGGTCTTGCTGCAACTTGGCTTTGCGCTGCTGTTGTTCTTCCTGAAGTGGTGTGATCTGGCTTTGCAGCTCCAGCCTGCGCTGGCTGCGTTGGCGCTGCTCTTCCATCCAGGTGCCGGAGCGCCCAGCCACATCGCCGAGTCGGCGGCGCGACACTTCGACGGCGGCCTCGGCTTCACGGCAAGCCTGTTCGGCAGCGGCTAACGCATCTGTGTTGGGTGCCTGCTGCAGCTCCTGGGTTGAATCCTGAAGAGCCCGACGGCGATTGGTGAGGTCGTGGCGCTGGCCCTGGAGTTTTTCACCGTCCTGTTTGTGCTGGGCGGCTTGTCGCTCCAGCTCCCTGCCCTGACTGTCGAGACCGGCCAGTTCGGCTTGCACCGCCAGCAGTTTGTCTTCGCCGAGATCCTTGACCTTGTCCTGGAGCTCCTGCAGCTGGGCCGCGGCTTCGTTGAGGGCTTGTTCGGAAGCGGTGAGCGCTTCGCTGTCGCGCACCTCCTGCTCCCCCAGGTTGCGGTGCCGCTCCTGCAGCTCGTGCAGGGCAACCTGAGCAGCCTCATAGGCCAGCACCAGCTCCTGCTGACGGCCTTGTTGCACCTGGGCCCGCAGTTCTTGATAGGTGCGCGCTTTGGCGCAGTCTTTCTCCAGTCGTTGGCGCGCGATGTGGAGCTCCTGCTCCACGATCCGGCAGCGTTCCTGACGCTCCTGCACGTCATCGAGCTTGCGCCGCGTCTGCTCGATCCTGGTGTCGAACAGGGCCACGCCTGCGAGTTCATCGATCAGCCCGCGGCGATCGCGGTTGCTCATCGAAACGATGCGGGTGACGTCCCCCTGCATCACGACGTTGCTGCCTTCCGGATCGATGCGCAGCCGGCGCAGCTGGGTCTGCAGCTGCTGCAGATTGCAGGGTTCACCGTCGGCGGTGTAGCTGCTGGCGTAGGAGCCACCCGGCATCACCCGCAGTTTTCGCGTGACCGTCCACTCGGTTTGATCAGCCTTGATCCAGGGGCCTTCTTCCGGCGCTTCAATCCCCTCCTCTGCGGCATCCGGTTGCCAGTCGCTGAGATCGAAGCGCACGCTCACGTGCGTTTCTGCAGCTTTCCCTGCTTTGAGGATGCCGCTGTTCACCAGGTCGGGGAGCCGGTCGGCGCGCATCCCCCGGCTGCTGGCCAGGCCCAGGCAGAACAGCACGCCATCAAGAATGTTGCTCTTGCCTGAGCCGTTCGGACCGGTCACCACGGTGAAACCGGTTTCCAGGGGGATGGTCACCGCCCCCCCAAAGGACTTGAAGTGCTTAAACCCAACCTGATTGATATGAACCAACAGGATCAGGGGGCTGTCAGCGGTTCGAAACTAGCGGAGCCTCCGAAAAGCTCAAGGGGGCGTAGGCCAGAACCTGCTGCTCAGGGGCAGCTGCAGAGGCGGCAGTGCCCGTCCTTGATGCGCAACAGCACCGGTTCGGGAAGGCCGCGGACCCCCAGGCCGCTTAGGGCAACTTCGAGGGGGGTGTTCAGGTCTGTGGGGAGCTCGCCTGCGTAGTGGCCACCTGCCAACCGCCGCGCCCAACCGCGCCCACCGGAGACCGCTGCGGATTGGCGCTCCAGCCACACCAAGCGATGGGGTGGCAGAGGGGTCGCTGTCAGGGCATCGCCATCGAGCTGGGGCCAGTGATCGAGCCTCCAGGTGCGGCAGTGCTTGCCGTCTTCCAGCAGCAGATCGAGGTGGCAACCCCGCGGATCATCCGGGGCACCGGTGTGTTCCAGCACGACGTAGCGCAGCATCGGGGTTTCGCCTTCCGAGCACCATCCCTAACCTGCGGCAGGAGATAAGGACGTGCATGGAGTCGGCGCCATCCCCTGCGGATGACCACACCAACCCAGGACCTGAGGATTCGGCATCGCGGTCGTGGACGGCGGCTGACCAGTTCCGGGATCGTTTTGACACGCTGCTGCCGGAACTCCAAAGGCGTTGGCCGGAGGTGACGGCTCAGACCCTGGAAGCCACCCGAGGCAGCCTGGATGAAGCGGTGCGGGTGATCTCGCTGCAGTCCGGCCGGGCGGCGCACCTGGTGCAGTCGCAGCTGGAAGAGCTGCTCCATTCCTTGGGAGACGGCAGCAAAGGATTCGGGGACTCGTTGGAGCCGTTGGAACGACAGCTGGAGCAGCTGTTGGATGACCTCAATGAGACCTTGCGGCCTCGGATTGAACAGCCTGTGCGTCAGCGCCCGTTGCTGGCGTTGGCGATCGCCGCGGGAGTGGGTGTGGTGATCGGTTCGTTGCTTTCCAGTGGGAGACGTTCCTGATGGCTGATCTGAATCAACAGGGCAACGACCGGCCTGAGCCAGGGCGCGCTGAGCCTCAACGGCCCCGTGGGCTGGGGGCTGCTGGCCGCGTCACCGCTCTAGCGGCTTCGGTGATGGACCTGCACGTGCGGATCGCTCTGCAGGAGGTCGACCGGGAGAAGCGGCGCTTGATCAGCGGCGGCGTGTTTCTGGCCATGGGCGGCACCTTGATGCTGCTGGCCCTGATCGCCGTGGAGGTGGTGCTGGTGCTGTGGCTGCAGGAGGCCTGGGACCTGAGCCTGATGCGGGCTCTGCTGGCCCTGGCCATTGGCAACGTGGTGTTGGCCGGCATCAGCCTGCGGGTGGGTGGTCAGCTCGCCAAAGGCCCCTATCTGCCTCAGACCCTCGATGGCATCAGCCGCACCACGAAAGCCGTGTTGGGGCGCTGATGTTCAGCGCACCTGGTAATGGAGCCAGCGGCAGTCGATGCCGCCATTGCTGATCGGGATCCGTCGGGAGGCCTTCATGCGCAGGGCGCCGGTGACGCTGGCATTCCCGCTCAGGATCCAGGCATCCCATCCGGAGGCCTTGGTTTTGACCATGGCGCCTAAGTCGCTGTAGAGGGCATCAAGCCCGTCGTGATCACCGACCCGCACCCCATAGGGGGGGTTGCACACCAGGGTGCCGGGCCCTGGTGGGACATCGAGTTCACGGAAGTCGCCGCATTGGATGGTGATGCAGTCACTCAAACCTGCGGCTTCCACGTTGCTGCGCGCCTGCTCGGCGATGGCGGGATCCTGTTCGTTGCCGATGATCGGCGGCAGGGTCTGTTGGCGTTGTTCTCGATTGCGGGCCCGCTGTTCTTCCTCGGCCCAGAGCGCAGCATCAAAGTCGGCCCAGCCCTCGAGGCTGAATGCTCTTTCTAGGCCGGGGCCGAGCTGGCGGGCCCGGCTGGCGGCCTCAATCAAGAGGGTGCCGGATCCGCAGAGGGGGTCCACCAGTGGAGTGCTTCCATCCCAGCCGGTGAGCTGGATCAGCCCGGCGGCCAGGTTTTCCTTGAGGGGGGCAAGTCCCATGGCGGCCCGGTAGCCGCGGCGGTGCAGGCTGCCGCCGCAGCCATCCAGGCTGAGGACTGCACCTCCCCGTCCGAGGTGGAGATGCAGGTGCAGGTCAGGCTCTTCGAGATCGACGGAGGAGCGCTCGCCCCAGAGATCCCGCTGGCGATCAACGATCGCGTTTTTGACCTGCAGCGCGCTGTAGTGGCTGTGGTTTAGCCCCTGGGCGCTGCCGGTGGCATCGACCCGGAAGGTCATGGAGGGATGGAGCCAGCGTTCCCAGTCGACGGCGTCTTGGACGCCGTAATAGAGCGAGTCGCGACCATCACAGGGAAAGCTGGCCAGCTCCCGCAGCAAGCGAAAGGGCAGGCGGCACTGCAGGTGCAGGCGGTAAAGGCAGGCCATGTCGGCTTCGAAGGCCGCGGCGCGCCGCAAGGGCCTCACGGCTTTGGCCCCAAGGGCAATCAGTTCCTGAGCACCGGCTTCTTCCAGGCCCTGGGGCAAGACGGCAACCCCATGGTGAATGCCTCTTGGCTGACGGTTCTCCCTCCCCAATGCCTTGTGCTCCCGATCACCACTGCTGTCAGAATGGCAAGGTCCGGTTTCGGCCGGACTAGGTGATCCACACCGGTGTTTCGGACAGCGGTTCGATTCCGCTCAGCTCCATTCCCCCTTCCTGGGGCTGCAATGGTTTCGACGGGGCATAAGGAGGGTGACTGAAGCCTGCTCGGTAAGAGCAAACCCGTAACAGCGAACAACATCGTTCGTTTCTCCCGTCAAGCAGCCCCTGTTGCTGCCTGACCCTTAGGGGAGATGGGGTGAGGTCAGCCTTATCACCCAAATGACTCATGGGGCCTGGAAGGGCCCTTTTTAGTTGTCAGAGACTTGCTTTTCGGGCCCTGGCGCAGCGGCTTGAAGTTGATTGCACGCAAATTTGCACGCAAGTGACTTGTGGATGGTGAGGGGCATTCGGTAAGCCTGGGACTGGTCTGCTGCCCGCAGGCAGCCTCAATCCCCAGAAAGCCAGGGTGTTGTTGTTGTTGGCATCAATTGCAGGCTGGGATGCTGTGGGGTTGGCAGCATTGATGTTTTAACGCCAGCTCGCCCACTGATGCCAGCAGCCTCGCCTGGGATCTATCAAGCCCTGGGCATGCATCTGGAGTCCACGTTGGTCTTGCCGGAGTTGATCCAAGCAGCTCCGGCTGTGGAGCGTGAGGCGCTGGTGCAGGTGGTGGAAGCTGATCACCGGGACTGGCCAACTCTTGAGGCCAGCCCCCACAGCACGCCAACGTTGCAGTTGGCGCCGCAGGAATGGCGTCTGGAACTTGAAGGGATTGGCTGGTTTCGTGCCACTGGTGGTGAGCGTTTGGAATGGCAGCGCTGGGACGACAGCGTCAGCGACCGCGACATCCGCACGTTTGCTGTCACAAGTGGGCTTGGAGCTTTAGCGATCCAGCGTGGTGCATTGGTTTTGCATGGAACAGCGCTGGAGCGTGAAGGAGAGGCGATTCTCTTGTTAGGCCATCCAGCTGCCGGTAAGTCCACCCTGGCCTGGTGTTTGATTCAAGAAGGTTGGCGCTTACTCAGTAGTGAGCTCGTTGCCGTGAGCCCTGATGGGATGGTTCAGCCAGGGATGCATCAACTCAAGCTCTGGCATGACGCTGCTATTGCTTTGAACTTGAATTGGGCGCAACTACCACCTGTACGGAAGGGCCTAAAACGCTATGCATTGCTGGCTAAAGATCTAACTTGCATGCCACAGCCAACACCATTGCGGTTGATCTATATCTTGAATCGAGCCGAAGAAGAAATGGTTAAAGAGAATGATACTGAAGAGGGTGTGGAGAAGGTAAAAGCATCGATTTTCGCTTCGCGGAAGTTCTCACAAACATTGGCTTTAATGCGCCTACGCAACAACGCTTTTCACGCCAGGATATATCGAGGCATGGATGCAGAAACACAGCTCTTTATGCAGGCAGCTGCACTAGCTCGCATGGTGCCGGTGCATAGCTTAGTGGTTCCAGATGGAATCAAAGCAATGGCTAAAAGCCTCAAAGAGGTAGACTTTTTGCAACCTGCATCGATGCAGCAGCGCAAAGAGAATATAGAAGAGGCTGCCAGCAATGACTGACCACTATAGTTACTGGTATCTCGCTTCTTACCCCAAATCAGGAAACACCTGGTGCCGGGTATTTATCACTGAATTATTGCGATTGGCCGGAGATGATCCCGAGGAAGAACTCAACCTCAACCAAGATATTGAAACGGGAGCAATTGCCTCATCCAGGCTTTGGTTGGACGACCAATTAGGAATTAACAGTTGTGATCTCAGTTTTAGTGAGCTTGACCCCTTGCGCGGCCGTGCTGGTGCCAGTGCATGGCTTTTTGCAGAAGGCGAGCGTTTTCACAAAGTGCATGATGCATTCCATTCGCCTGATTCCCGTGGTCGCCCGGTGGTGAGTACTGACGGTTGCTCCGGTGTTGTTTATATCCTGCGCCACCCAGAAGATGTGGCCGTATCACTTAGCCATTTCTTTTCATGGCCGTTAGAGCGTTGTGTTGATCATCTACTAGATCCCAATGCAGCTCTTGTTCCAGGCAATCGCTTTGGTGGCCACCAGGTGCGGCAACATATGGGCCGTTGGGACCAGCATGTGCGCTCCTGGGCTGATCAAACTCAACTGCCAATCTTGATCATGCGCTATGAAGACATGTTGGCACAGGGCTTGGAGACGTTTACAAAATTAGTCAAATTCTTAGGTCTTCCTAATGAGCCGAAGCTCATACAGAAGGCTTTAGACAACACTTCCATCGATCGACTTAAAAAGCTCGAGGAGGATGTGGATGGCTTTGCTGAAAAGCCAGCTGGTTGCGAGCGTTTTTTTCGCTCAGGGCGAACGGGAGAGGGCGCAGAGCGACTGACGATCGAGCAGCGAAAACGACTCGCTAAAGGATTGTCTGGAGCGATGACGCGCTTCCTCTATGAGGGCCCAGAACTTGACTGAACCGTGCATTGAATTCGTGTTTGGACAGGTAAATAACCAGCTGAGGAGCGAATTGAAAGCTTTCTGGGATCAGAATAACAAGAGCTATCAAGACGAGTTGAAATCATTTCGCTCCGAATTTGCCAAAAATCGGAAGAGCATGGGTCCACCTAAAAAGACCATATCGCGTCAGCCAGCTGCAATTTCGCGTGATCAATCAGGATTGATTGATGGTGTCGTGTTTGTCGTATTGCAAGAGCTAGATAATTCAATAGGGCTCGGAAGCCATGCCTACTTTCAGCGTATGTACATAATTCCAGAATCCAGACGTTTTGGCTTAACGAATCGACTCTTTAGGGTATTCCTGCAAGGGTTTGATCGTGCAGCGGAGAAACGTGATCATCGAGCAAATGCATTGCTGGCTGAAAACATTAATCCTGGCTTGCAAAAAGCATCCATGCGACGTTATTTTGCACGCCTTGGGTTCCAAATGCTTGGAGGAAATCAACTTGGCGGTGAAATTTGGGCTAGAAAGCTCAAAACACACTTCTCATTTTAATCATCAACTACGGCAATCACTTTCTTCTCCAAGGCGGCTTCCAGCCATGCTTCAACAGAGGTCTTGCATTCGTCTGGGGTGACTTCATACTCGCCCTGTAAATGCTTGCAGAGTTCAACCAACGTAGGTTGAGATTTTAGTGCATTCCAAATGGCTGAGCCTGTTTCGTTGAGAACTAGATAGTCGCAGGTGTCGCTTTGAAATAAAGCTACATCGCCATCGAGTTCGGTGCAAACAGCTTGGGAATGCTGCTTAAAACGTTTGTTGCTGCTTGCCATCAGGTTGTAAAAACGCGCTAAGGGTATCAAGTCAATCATGGCATAGATAAATGCTTAGGCCATGGCACGTCAACCTCGCTATTAGCGAGCCGGCTTCTCCTTTTGCATCACACTTCGAGGCAATAGCCGCCCCTTCTTGAATGCAAACATCTTGAAGGTAATGGTCGTGCTAGGTATCGGATAACGAATCAGGCAGTATTAAAGGCCTCCGTTAAGGCTGCGTGTGAGAGGTTTGTTCAGCAACCAGTGAAGTATTGCCGAATGTAGTGGTTACTCTGCATTTTGGTGTTGGCAGGTCCTAGTGGTATCTCCTTTGTATTTGGGTGGGTTGCAGGACTGTCCTTTGATCCATTTTTTTACGCTAGTGTAACTAAAGACTTGTACTACACTACAATGATACTTGGAACCGTTTGTCCGTTTGTTTGCACTGGCAGTGTTGCAGGACTGGTTGGCAATCTTTTTGGCATCATGAACTCTCACGTCACGATGTTTGACTGATTCAGTGAGAGCTTGAATGACGGGTGTTTGCCAGGTTTTCTTTTCAACCTCTGTTGCATTACCGCTGCCAAAGCGATATTCAATGTTTCCAGAAACGCGGGTTTCAAAGGCTTCGTCATAGGAAACGTTGACGCCAAGCGTTAAGCCATCGGTGATTTCATAAGCCAGGGCTGCCAAAACACCATTGCCATCATCTGCTGTGAGGTCATCACCATGCTGGTAGTAGTAACCAATTGAGGCGTCCCACTCTGGAGTGATTGCATACCCAACATCTAAGCCGTAGGTGCTCAAGGCACCGCCGAGGTAACGGCTATTGATCTTGTACTCGGTCGTACCAACAGGAAACAAGCCATAGGCATTGAAGTTCCAGCTATCCGATACCGCTTCTAAACCTGCTGCAACCTGCTGGAAGAAGACGGTGCTGCTGCTATCGACCGAGACGCCTGTATCGGCATAAGCCGTTGCCATCGGCCTGGTGTCATAGCCCGCATTCACCCCGTACATCCAACTGCGGTCACCATTGAGCCAGCGGTATCCCAAGCGCGATGAGGTGGAGATAGTGGTACCAGCCACCGTGGTGTTGATGATGCTGGAGTCGTTGTTGTAGTCAGCGAAGTTGACGTTGGCGAGGGCGTCAACAAACAAGACGCTGTTCTCGCCAACCGACAGCGGCAGGAAGCCGCCAATGCCTGCCTGGTTCGGTGTTCCTGCCCCTTGCAGTGCGCCCTGGAAACCAACCGTTGGTTTGATGGCATCTTGGAGGCTGATGCTCATCACCCCCAGGTCTTCTGCGTCACCTGACTCTTGAGCAATGGCAGGCAGCAGGGCACCGTTAGAGAATGACAGTGCAGCGGCACTACCCAGGGAGAGGGACAAGCTGATGGAACGCTGCATCAAACAACCTTCAGTCCGCAGATGATGCTGTCGATGTTGTGGGTTGTCAGGCAGGGCTGGTACGCATCTTCAAGCGCCCAACCCACTTGCTTCTGCCTGAGGTTGCAGCCCACAACCGTGAAAGATGCATGCGTGTGTCGCGGGTCATTGGTCAGGCGTGACTACCTGAGTGTTCCCCTCTCTGCATCAGTTGGGGCATGACGCCATTTCTGAATCAGCCCCGAAACTCCTCCAAGAGCTGAGCCACTCCAAGAGCGGTCGCCTCGATGTTCATGGCACCCTCCAAGGCTTTGCAGGCCGCGGCCATCACTGAAGGAAGCTCACGCCCTTGGAGGACGGTGCCGGCTTCCAGGTGATGCCTCACGCTGCGCTCGACCATTGCTAGTAGATCTTCGGCTCGATCTCCAACGGTGCGAGCTCGTGCGAGCTGCTCTTGTCTGAACGTCTCAAGCTGGTGTTTGTAGCGCTGAAGATCTTTCTTCGTTCGTGCCTCTGATGCTTGCTGGAGCATCCCCGAGTCGTAGTCAGCCAGACGCTCGACCCAGTTCCACTGTTCTGCCCGCCGGCGCAGGGTCGATTCAGAGCAGCCCACGACATCCGCTGTCTGACTGAACTGGCGACTGGGACCAAAGTCTCGATGGAGCAGCAGCAGCTCGAAGGCATTCATTGCTTAGTTGTGACTTGATTAATTATTCGAAACCGCCAGAACGTCAAATAAAGTTGGCGACGTCCCGACAAAACAATCCACTACCCCTGCTGTGGTGGGGGCTTTTTAATACCAGCAGATTGAAACGAGATTTTTAAACTGGGTTACAGCTGATTACCCTTCCGTGTGACCACCTGTACCAAATGTAGGAGGAGCCCTAGAGCTAGGCAAGAGCCAGAGAGACTTGATCGATGCGAGAGCTTATTGACGATCCTTTATGTGTAGATGCAGAGTGGTTGACTTATGTTTTGCAGCATGAAGGGCATCTCCAGTCTGGGAAGGTTATTGCAGTAACCAAGACTCCTCTAGGAAATTCAATCGGATTCTTGTCGAGGGTGGTCAGACTCTCGCCTGAATACCAAGGCAATGCTGATGGGCTTCCAGATAGCTTTATCCTAAAAGCCCATACAGTTATTCCCAACTTCTTAGGAGTCGCGGAGGAATTAAAAGCTTTTGACCGAGAGCTTGGTTTCTACCAAGAGTTTCGTCAAAAGGTATGCTCGCGACTGCCAAAGTTTTACGGAGGTTATTCTCAGGCGGGCCGAGGTTGGCTATTGCTGGAAGATCTGAGTTCAATTCCACCTGGGGATCAAGTGGCAGGGCTTTCAAATCTACAGGTTGCCAAGACAATTGAGAATATTGCAGCCATACATGCCTTGTGCTGGCAGTCAGAAGAATTGAATCGTGCCAAGTGGCTTCCAATTGATGATTTCTGGTTTCGAACAGAGATTGAACGTTCTTGGCGCACCCTAAAACAATCTTATTGCTTGAGGATTGGAAGTGAAGGCTGCGAATTGATTGATTCGTTTGTTGCTTGTCATGGCGATTTGTTTGGGCGTCTTTCATCACGTCCAAGAACCCTTATCCATGGAGATCTCAGGGCGGACAATCTGTTGATGGATAGCAATCCAAAAAGTCGTGATGATGTCATTATTTTGGATTGGCAGACTGCCACACAAAGCATGGGTGCTATTGACATCGCCTTTTTAATTGCAGGAAGCGAGCCCACAGCAGAGCGCCATGGTCGGATTCATTCACTTGTAAGGACATGGCACACAGCTCTTGTGGAGAACGGCGTAAAAAGTTACTCATACGATGAGGCTTATCTGGATGTTCGCGCTGCACTCCTCCTGTGTCTTGCCGTTCCCATCAAGGCATTTGAAGAACTTGGCGGCCCCAACTTCCGAAATGTTCGCGAGGTTCAGCTTGCTGAGTTGATGATTTTCAGATATGTACAGGCTGCTTTGGATCTCAATGTAGGTGAGCTTTTAGAGAGTTGGGATTTTTAGCCAAGACTCAAGGAAATCTATTGCCCTCCAACACGAGGGCAGCATTGAGCTTATTGAGCTTCATCAAGGCCCCCCCCCCCCTCTCTCTCTCTCTCTCTCTCTCTCTCTCTCTCTCCTGGTTCTTGGAGCCTTGTATTGCGTGAGTTGAGCATTAAACAGAGCCGCTGGGCCATAGTCGGCTCATGCGATAAGTGCTTCAAGGAGGATCTAATCCAATATGAGCCTTGACATCCCATTAATTGGCTTGGGCCTGGCGTTGGGAGCGGTATGCGGGTTCTTCAATGCCGTTGCCTCTGGAGGCTCTGCAGTGATGTTTCCTGCCTTGCTTGCCATTGGCATACCCGCGGACATCGCCAATGCCACCTCGAGGCTGCCGATTCTGCTCGGTAGCACCACAGCGCTGTGGTCATTCGAGAGAGCCAAGCTCATCCCCTGGCAATCAGTCTTGCGGCTTTCGATCGTCTTTCTGCCATTCAGTCTGCTGGGAGCAGAGATTGCCACAGTAATGAATACTTCGATCAGTCTTCTTCTGATTCGTATTTCCATATTGATGGCGCTTGTGTTTCTTCTAATACGTCCGCAGCAGTTGTTGAAACGCCGACCAGATAATGGCGATAAAGCCTATATTCAAATACGTCTGTCTCTCTGGCTATTAACTGCTTTTTGCGGCTTTTGGGCAGGGCTGATTATCGTTGATGCTGCCATATTTCTTCTCTTAAGCTTGGTGCTGGTTGGAGGCGTAAGCCTGAGGCAGGCAGTGCCAGTAAAAACAGGCTTGGTTTTTTTGTTCAGCATTTCTACTTTCTTGATCTTTGCGCGAAGCGGAAAGGTGGAATGGCAAATAGGCATTCCGATGGTGATTGGCAGCATCTTCGGATCATTAATCGGTGCAAAGGTAGTAATGAGCCAGTACGCCAATCAATGGGTTTACCGCTGCTTGATCGTCGTCGTGCTGATTGAGAGCGTGCGGCTATTCCTGTGACTCATCGCATGCAAGTCGCTGCCTTCCTCATCAATCTTCTGGAATGGTATTTCAAGGCTCTTGTTTTGGCCTGGGCTGGGGCTTATTGGCTTGTCCATCCCCACTCGCTTTAGGGGAGCGGTACAGCTGGCAAAGGTGAGTCAGCTTCAAGGAAGAACTGTTTCTGCAATAAATCACCCTGTCGCGTCACGGTTACTTCAGGGGCAAAATTCCCTGGGGTGTATTGCAGTCGATGCGGCTTTCGCCCTCGCAGTTCGTCGACTATTAAGCCAAGAGAGAAGCTCTGATGGATGCCATTCGCTGGTGATTTGCTGCTGGCCTAACCACTGAACTTCCACTTAGCATTTTTAAGAATGGTAAGGGATTTTGATGCCATCAGGCCGAAGCGAGATCAAGAACTGCTCCACCGATACAAAGGCGCGCCTGCGCTCACCTCTCATTGCAGACGAACTCCAATACCGCGCCGTTAACCACGACGGCAAAAAGCGATTCGACGACAAGCCCCGCATCCTGACCTATCGCGCACTACCTATCAAACCCGAGTTTTTGAAGCGCAAATCGAGGCGTTGCTGGACCGCTGAAGCAGTCAGCACCAAGCACGGATCAATCCACGGCCCCTGCTTCGGTGGGGGCTTTTTGATGTCGCACTATCCCTACTCAACACTCGACCGAAAGTTTGTGGTTCGCAGACCCGTACTCCTCACTAGTGCATGCCCTACTGAAACCTGACGATTACCAGAGCTAGGACGTAGTTGTTCGCGGGAGGAACCATGGCTCATTTAAAGCTCACTAAGCGGGCAGCTCGCCTGATCCGTCCTGAAGAGCGATCTGAGGCTTTGCACTTAGCCGGAGTTGACATCACTCCATTGGTTTCAACTGACCAATCTGCTGACTATGAGTTCGGGGTCATCTCTGGTCAGGAGGGTCATGGACCACCACCGCATTCACATCCTTGGGATGAAACCTATTTCGTCTTGCGTGGTGAAGTCGTTTTTGGAGTTGGTCGGGATGAGCAGGCCTTTACCCAAGGAGCCTTGGTTCACGTCCCTGCTGGAGAACGTCACTGGTTCCGATTTGACCAGCCTGGTGAAACAGTCGTTGTCACAGGAGGACATCGCGCTTTTGCCATGTTCAAAGGCCTTGCCGATGTTCCCGATGGTTCCCCTGCTGAGGACTACCTGGCAGTAGCACTGCGCTATGGAGAAGAGGATCGCCGCGACGGTTGAAAATGACTGTGTGCCGGGCCCCTGCTTCGGCGGGGGCTTTTTTGTTGCCTGCTCGCAGAAGTGAGGGATCTGTAAACAAGGCTGTAACTGGCCTCTGAGCTGTTCACCAGCACTTCACCGGAACCTGGCCTGTTCCACACCACAACCATCCATGGGGGTTCACCAGAGGGGCTGTGACCTTGAAGGAGTCGAGGGGGCAACTCCCCACACATCATTTACTCGCTCACTTCAAGTCATGACCACTCAAACTTTCGACGCTCAAACCATCAAAGAAGACGATCTGGAGGCCGTGCAAGGCGGCTGTGGCACCACCTACTTCCCCAACCCTTTCGACTCTGTCCCGAACCCTATTCGTAAATTGATGATTGATGTGATTGATCTCGTTGAATGACGAGTCACCTTCTGATTGAAGAGAAGAGGCAAAAGCCCCGCCATGAGCGGGGTTTTTGATTGCTCTTATGGAGTGAAGTCGTCTTCCCAGTCTTTCAGCCAATCGCCCATCAGGCTTGGCATCCACTTGGGATCTAACTCTTCGGAGTCGATGGCGCTGACCTTGGCTTTGGGGTGCGTGTTCAGCACATGGGTGTAGGCCTCCTCAGCACTGCTCGCGGTGACAGGCACGACGCCTGCGGCCCCGTTGGGATCCGACCAGAACACTTGCCAGTGGGGCGCCATCACTTGTGCCGAGGGATTCAGTTCACAACTAGCCACAGCTGAACGATCCGGCCGTCGGTGAGGCGACATCGCTCGCCCTTGGCTCGCCATGTTGCAACAAGTGCCGATTAGCAGACGAACCATGCTCGTCTTCGCCAGCAGCCCTTTGATATTGAGGTCGACGAAGAGCGTGATGTCGTACGAACCTGGAACCACAGAGTGCCGCGTGCTGATCAACAGCAAGGAGGCCATCGAAACGATGCTGCTGAATCTCAGCCGCCTGAACGGAACGGACGCAATCCTTCAACAGCTGCGTGAGGTGCATCAGCAATTGGAGTTGCTGCATGACGAGCGGCGCACCCAGGTCGAAGCCCATCAGGCGTCGGCGACAAGCTGAGCCAAATTCCGTCGCGTTCACGACAGTCGTTTCTGTTCAGGTCTGGTGTGATAGCCCAACTGAAACGATTGGGGCCCAATGGAACTGCTTGTGCTCGCGGCAATCGCTATTCCCTTCTCCACCTTGGTGATGCAGGCGTTGTCGAAGGAATCCGACGATGAGTTCGATTTTCTTTGAACGCTTTGGTTTGACGACTTAGATCCGTACTTTCTCGACAGCCGCTTGCAGTGGTTGCAGGCCAGTGCTGATCAGAATGGGGCGTCGGGTGGTGATTTCCACGCGAAGCCCCATTTTTGCGATGGCAACGAGTCCGCGACTCAGCACAAGGCTGCTGATGATGACGGCAACCGGCCAGCGCAGCAACTCAACTGTCGCTGTCCATCCATCCATTGCTGATCAGCGTCTATCTGCTTGGTAGCAGGTCTGTTCAGGGGTTGCTGTTAGACTGATCTTTCGCTGATCCCAGGCTGGCGATCTTGGCGTCGGCCCAGCGCGCAAAGAAGTAGACCCCGATGAACAGAGGCAGATAGGCGATCCAAATGTTGTCTGGTGCCAGACCGCTGTTGTTGATGACCGCCAAGCCCGCGTAGCCCACCACGAAATAAATGCCTGCACGCCGCAACGCGCCCACCTGCTTGGGATTCATCGCCGGCTCCATCGCTAAGGGCAGGCTAAGTGGATCAGAAGTTGCGGGGCATCTGGATTGCCGTCGTCTCTGCGGACTCGTCTCCGATGCTTTGCAGCACTTGCAAGCTAGTGATCAGAGACGTTTGCAGCAGGAGGCAGATCGCCACGTCGATCCGGCGTTGCCAAAGAAGGGTCGGCATCCGATCAGAGCAATAGAGGTGTGATTCCACCGGGTTTTGCCCGATGCGGCAGTGCTTCAGATCACCTTGGCCGGCATTGGGCATAGCGCTCGGAGCTGCGAATGAGTTCCCAGGCTTCACTTGGGGTGTCGGCGAACTGGATCAGGTCGAGGTGGTCGTCACCGATCAGGCCTGAATCCGCAAGGGCATTGAAGTTGATCACCTCCTGCCAGTAGTCCCTTCCGAACAACACCACCGGTATGGGGCCTTTGATGCCTGTCTGCCGCAGGGTGAGGACCTCAAAGAGTTCGTCCAGGGTGCCGAAGCCGCCAGGAAAGAACACGCTCCCCACGGCGCGCATCACGAAATGGAATTTGCGCAGAGCGAAATAGTTGAACCGAAAGCACAGTTCCGGTGTCACGAATGGATTGGGCCTTTGTTCGTGGGGCAAGCTGATGTTGAAGCCGATCGATTTGAAGCCTGCATCGAAGGCACCACGATTGGCGGCTTCCATGATTCCTGGACCGCCCCCGGTGGCAATCACAAGGTTGCAGCCCTGTTCGCTTCGCTGTGCGCAGGAGACCAGATGGGCAAACTCCCTGGCGGCCTCATAAAAGGGAGAAAGCTCCACCAGACGCTGACCGCGTTTGACTTTCCGTTGTAGAGCTTGGTTGTCGGGTTGTTCGGCCAGCCTTTGCTGGGCCTGGCTGAGCTGGCGTTGGGCGGCTACCCGCTCCACAAGGCAGGCGCCGCCAAATACCAGGATGGTGGAGGAGAATCTGTTCAGCCTCCAGCACCATCTCCGGTTTGCTGATTTCCAGCAGCATGCGCACCCCGCGCATTTCATTGCTGTTCAGCAGTTCCTGATCCTCGTGCGCCAGTCGGTAGGTGTTCGACTGCAGGACGGTGTTCAGATTGTTGGCGACAAGGGCTACATCGTCGCTTTGTCGCTCTGCGGCGCAGGCCTCGCTTGTTGCACTGGGGAGTGGGTCGTTTTGGAAGGGCTGGGAGTTGCTCATGGTCAGCCTCCGAAGGCTTAAAGCAGGTTGGCGGCGAGTTCGGCCAGGGCACTGCGTTCGCCACGCACCAGCGTCATGTGACCGACGAGGGCTTGCCCTTTGAGCTTCTCCACCAGCCAGGTGAGACCGTTGCTTTCGGCATCCACGTAGGGATTGTCGATTTGATACGGATCCCCGGTGAACACGATTTTTGTGCCCTCACCCACCCGGGTCACGATCGTCTTCACCTCCAGTGGAGTTAGGTTCTGGGCTTCATCCACCACCATGAACTGATTGGGGATCGAGCGCCCTCGGATGGTGTTGATCGCCTCCACCTCCAGAAGCCCCATGCCCTGCAGGTCGGCCCATGAATTGCGTGGTTCCCGCTGATGTTGCTTGCCTTTTCCACCGGCCTCCTGCCCCGGTGAGGTACCGATCAGGAAGTCGATGTTGTCAATGATTGGCTTCATCCACGGGCCGAGCTTTTCCTCCAGCGTTCCGGGCAGGTAGCCCAGATCTCGACCCAGGGAGATCGGTGGTCGGGTCACCAGCAGGCGGGCGTATTGCTGGGTGTCAGCCACTTGATGTAGACCTGCGGCCAGAGCCAGCAGTGTTTTGCCGGTGCCAGCTTTCCCCACCAGGGTCACCAGGGCGATGTCGGGGGCGAGCAGAAGATCGAGCGAGAAGCTCTGTTCGCGATTGCGCGCCTTGATGCGTCCGAGGCGGGCACGCTCGAGCCAGTGCAAGGGGTGCAAGTTGCCGCTGTCGCCCTTCTGGCGCAGCAGCAGGGTGTGGTGGCTGTTCTGTTCATCCACCAGCATCACCCCTTCATTGGGATGCAACGGATGCTGCTCGAGCTCCTTGAGGGCTCCAACAGGCAGGTGGTCGTCACTGCGCAGCAGGTCCATCGTGGCGGCGCTGGTGGTCACCTCCCGCAGCCCGGGGTATAGGTCGTCGATGGCGACCTTGTCGTTGACGTAGTCCTCAGCCTGGAGGCCAACGGCGTCCGCCTTGATGCGGAGGTTGAGGTCTTTGGTGACTAGCAGCACTTCCGGTGCATCCTGGAGGCCACTGCAGCGCATTTGCTCCAGCGCCACCGCCAGGATGTTGTTGTCGCCGCCACCGCCCTGAAGTTCGGCCGGAAGCTGTTTGAGCGTCTCGGCTCTGCAGAAGGCCACCTGAAGAGTGCCTCCCTGAGTGCCGTCAATGGGAACACCATCAGCCAGGCTGCCTTTGTCGCGGTGGGCATCCAGCAGCCTGGAGATGCGACGCGCATTGCGGCCCTTTTCGGAGGAGTCTCGCTTGAAGCGGTCAATCTCCTCGACCACCTGCATCGGCAGCACCACGCGCAGATCCCCAAAACGGGTGGGTGCGTCGGGGTCGTGCAGCAGAACGTTCGTGTCGAGAACGACGACTTTGCTCACCATGGCCGGCTCCTTCACCAGCTGACTGAACGCTAGCCCTGGTCTGCGTCGTTGACGAGGACGCTGTGATTCAGACGCGGCAGTTCTTTCGCCATTCACATGCAACGGCCTGGGTTCTGCCCGGGGTCAACGGCTCCGGCAGAAGTTCGGTCACCAGCAGCACCGGGAAGGACAGGGCGGCTCCCACCACCATGGCCACGAGACCTTCGCGCAGCTTGGTCATTGCGATTGGGTTGCTGCAATCACGATCGCGACCTTTGCCGTTGCTCTCCTGGGGGGGATTGGAGGGACGACTGAGAATTGTCTGGGGGAGGGGCTCAGCCCTTAATCCGTCTGGTGGAGCCAGTTGTAGGCCTTGGTAATCGCGTCCTGGCGACTGCCACATAAGCCACCAATGCCGAATTGCTCGAGGCGGCTGCGCACCTTCCCCTGTGCTCCTGCCACCAGCACCTGGCGCTGCTTGCTGCGGGCGTCTTGCATGATTCGCTCGATCGCCAGCGTGGCGGTCACCCCAAGGTGGGGCACCTGGCTGATATCGAGAATCAGCACCCGGTATTGGCGCACCAGCGTCATCCGTTCGCTGATGCCCGTCGCGGCACCGAAGCTGAGGGGGCCCTGCAGGCTGAACAGCATCACGTCGTCGCCGCATTGATCGAGCAGCTGTTGTTCGTGCGCAGTGAAGGCGTCGCGTTCCGGCCGTCCCATGCCGGCCAGCTGGTGGGTGGTGAGTGATTCGATCGTGAGCAAGTTGGCCACGAACATGCCAATCAGCACCGCACCAATCAGGTCCCAAAACACCGTGAGCAGCAACACACCCCACATCACTAGGGCGGTTTTGAGCGAAAGGCGGTGGGCGCGGTGCAGAAAGCCCCAGTCGATGATGTCGAGCCCCACCTTGATCAAGATCCCTGCCAGCAGGGCGGTGGGGATGCTTTCCGCCAGAGGGGCGGCTCCGAGCAACAGCAGCAGCAGAACCAGCGAATGGGTCATGCCAGCGAGGGGTGTGCGCCCGCCCGATTTGATGTTGATCACCGTGCGCATCGTGGCCCCAGCGCCCGGCAGTCCTCCCATCAGACCGGCGACCGCGTTGGCCGCGCCCTGGCCCATCAGCTCTCGGTTGGAGTCGTGGCGGCTCTGACTGATGTTGTCTGCGACCAGGGAGGTGAGCAGAGAGTCAATGGACCCCAGGAGGGCCAGAACGACCCCGGCACGCAGCAACAGCGGCAGATGCTGTCCCCAATTGGGCTGGATCAATTGCAACCCACCCTCAGGAATGCTGCCGATGCGCGGCAGCGCCTCCCAGCCCAGCGCTTCCAGCCGTTGGTCGTTGAACAGCAGCACCGATAACGGGGTGATCAGCAGTAGCGCCAACAGCGGTGCTGGCAGCACTTGGCTGATGCGCTTGGGGGTGAGGAACACCACCGCAAGAGTCATCAGCCCAACAGCCAGTGCGCCTGGGTTGGGGCGGAACTGCTGAAACACCATGGCCAGGGAGTTGATCACGCCCCCCGACGCGGGGATTCCCAAGAGGGGCCCGGCTTGGATCAGCAGGATGATGATGCCGATGCCCGACATGAACCCCGAAACCACGGAGTAGGGCACCAGGGTGATGTAGCGGCCCAGCTTCAGCAGGCCAAACAGGATCTGAAACAGTCCCCCCAGCACCACGGCGGCCATCACCAGGGGTAGCAGCTCGCCGCCACTCAGGCGGCTGGCGACGCCCACCGCCATCAGGCTGCTCACCACACCCGCCACCGTCACGCTCATCGGCCCGGTCGGTCCGCTCACCTGCGCTGGCGTTCCTCCCAGCAGTGCGGCGAGAAAGCCGGTGACGATGGCGCCGTAAAGCCCGTAGATCGCTCCCCCTGGACCGAGGGCTGCGTTACCAAAGGCCAGTGCCAGGGGTAGTGCGACCACCGCTGCTGTGAGACCACCGAGCAGGTCTCCACGCCAATGGCGCAGGTCCCAACCGTGGATCAGCTGTGGTCGTTCCCTGGTGCCCATCGAGTGCTGAGCAGACCACCCATTCTTTCGGTTGAGCAACCACTTGGCTGCCCAGCGTCATCCCCTGCTAACGCGACTTGGTTCGTGGAGGCTCAGGGCTGCTGAATCCAGCGCTGCAATTCGTTCAGCGATTGCACGCCGATGCGCCGTTCACCGGACGGGTGAATCCAGGTGGGAAAGGCCTCAATCTCAGCGGCTCTGCAGGCCTGGGCTTGTTGGGGCAAGGCGTTGGGTTTGGCGCACTCGACGTAGGGCAGGCGTTCCATCGCGCTCTGGCCGAACAGGCGTCCCTGGTAGTGGCAAGCCGGGCACCGCCAGGAGCCGTAGTACTTGACGCCGGCTTGGCTCAGTTGATCCGCGAGTGCCTCCTGGGCCGGGGTGGAAGCGGGTGCGGCGGCTGGCGCGGTGCCGCTGTTACCCGCCATGGCGCCATGGCCTCCGAGGGCCAGAGCTGCGGCCAAGGTGGCAATCGACCAATGACGCATCCAAGACCTTTGCGCTGTCGCACCGACCTTATCGCCGACGTTCGGGCTTCCCTCCATTGTTGCGATTCCAAGTCCAAGAAGAACCTGGGACACTGAAATCATGCAAGGCCTGCGGGCCAGTGAATCGCCATGGCCGGCACGGGTTACCGCGACTACTTCAAGGTGCTCGGAGTGGAGCGCGGGGCCGATGCCGACACCATCAAGCGCGCATTTCGCAAACTGGCGCGGAAATATCACCCCGACGTGAATCCGGGGAACGCCGCAGCTGAGGCCAAGTTCAAGGAGGTGAGTGAGGCCTACGAGGTGCTCTCCGACCCCGAAAAGCGGCGCCGCTACGAGCAGTTCGGTCAGTACTGGAATCAGGCCGGCGGCGCTGGGCCGGGGGCTGGAGTCGATGTTGATTTCGGGCGCTACGGCAATTTCGACGATTTCATCAACGACCTGCTCGGACGTTTCGGGGGACCGGGTGGTGGTTCCGCCGGATTTGGCGGTGGCTTTCCGGGTGGTTTTGCCGGTGCCTCTGGGTTCCCAGGCGGTGGCTTTGCTGGCGGTCCCTTTCCCGGTGGTGGTTTCGGAGGCCCGGGTCGTGCTGGTGCCGCCCCGCGTCAACCGGCCAACCTTGATGCTGAAGCGACCGTCAAAGTGTCGTTCCCGGAGGCCTTCCGCGGCGGGGAACGCACCCTGTCGGTGAACGACGAACGGGTGCAAGTGCGAATTCCTGCTGGGGTGAAGAACGGGTCCCGTTTGCGCCTCAAGGGCAAGGGCAACCTTCAGCCAGGCACCGGACGTCGTGGCGATTTGTATCTCAACCTTGAGGTTCAGCCCCATGAGGTTTGGCGCCTGGATGGTGATCAACTGCGTGCCGATTTACCGGTGTCGGTGGACGAGTTAGCCCTGGGGGGCACCGTCACCGTGATGACTCCCGATGGAGAAGCCGATGTCTCCATCCCCGCCGGTACTCCGCCAGGGCGCAGCCTGCGTTTGAAGGGCAAGGGCTGGCCGGGGCGCAATGGCCGTGGTGACCTTCTTCTCACCCTCAGCCTTCAGTGGCCTGAGTCGTGGAGTGAGCGTGAGAAAGACCTGTTGACCCAGTTGCAACACAACCGATCCAGCGATCCCCGTCGCAGCTGGCTTCAGTCGGCCCGTCTCTGACGCACCGCTTACGATCGCTGGCTCACGCCAGTGCCCCTTGATGGAGCTCACCTACCGCCCTCGCCGCCTGCGCCGGACACCTGCACTGCGGGCCATGGTGCGTGAAAACATCCTTCAGCCTTCCGACTTCATCTACCCCCTGTTCGTACACGAGGGCGCTGACGTGGAGCCCATCGGTGCGATGCCAGGCGCGTATCGCTGGAGTCTCGACAAACTGACGGCTGAGGTGAAGCGGGCCTGGGATCTGGGCATCCGCTGCGTGGTGCTGTTCCCGAAGGTGTCGGAAGGGCTCAAAACCGAAGACGGTGTGGAGTGCTTCAACGAGAACGGTTTGATTCCCCGTGCCATCCGCCAGCTCAAGACGGAGCTGCCCGAGATGGCGATCATGACCGATGTCGCTCTGGATCCCTACTCCTGTGATGGCCATGACGGCATCGTCAGCTCGGAGGGTGTGGTGCTCAACGACGAAACCATTGAGCTGCTGTGCCGCCAGGCCGTGATGCAGGCCGAAGCCGGCGCTGATCTGATTGGCCCCAGCGACATGATGGACGGCCGTGTGGGGGCGATTCGTGAAGCCCTGGACGATGCCGGCTACGAGCACGTGGGCATCATCAGCTACACCGCCAAATATTCCTCGGCCTATTACGGCCCCTTTCGGGAGGCCCTTGATTCCGCACCCCGTCCGGCCGGGAGCAAGCCCATCCCCACCAATAAGGACACCTATCAGATGGACCCGGCTAATGCCCGGGAAGCGATCACCGAGGCCCAGCTCGATGAGCAGGAGGGGGCCGACATCATGATGGTCAAGCCAGGCCTGGCCTATCTCGACATCATTCTCCGCCTGCGTGAGGAGTCGGAACTGCCGATTGCTGCTTACAACGTCAGCGGTGAGTATTCGATGGTCAAGGCAGCCGCAGAGCGGGGCTGGATTGATGAGCGGGCTGTGGTGCTGGAGACCCTGCTCAGCTTCAAGCGTTCCGGCGCAGATCTGATCCTCACGTACCACGCCTGTGATGCGGCGGAGTGGTTGAAGCAGGGCTGATCGGCCCTCGACGAGCGACTGGGGGCGTGATCATGCCCCCAGTGATGAAGCCTCGCCAGTAGGTTCATGGCACAGCTGTCTGACGCCGTTCTCCCCGGTCTGCGCCCCATGGTTTCCGTTCAGCGTCTTGGTCATGTCGCCATCCGCGTGCAGGACATGGCTCGGGCCGTGGCCTTCTACACCGGTCTGGGGATGCGCATGGTGTGGGAAGCCGATGACTGGTGTTATCTGGAAGCCGGAGAAGGCCGGGACGGCCTTGCCCTTTTGGGGCCGAACTACAAGGCGGCTGGCCCCCACTTCGCCTTCCACTTCCGCGATCGTGCCCACGTGGATGTGGTGCATCAGCAATTGAAGGATCAGGGGGTGCATGTCGGTGCGGTGCATGACCACCGCGATGGCACGGCGTCGTTTTATCTGCGCGATCCAGAAGGCAACTGGCTGGAAATGCTTTATGAGCCTCCTGGAGGTATTCCCTCCAATCAGCAGGAGCCTGTGGCATCCAACGCTTGATGCCGACCCTCAGCCGCTTTGCAGCCCTCTCGCCTGCTCCTGTGCTCCTTGAAACGCTGGAGCTTCTGGAGTGGCCTCGGCTTTGTGCTCATCTCGCCAGCTTTGCCAGCACCCAGCCGGGACGGCGGGCGGCGAAGGCCACGGCGCTCCCTGATGACCTCGAAGCCAGCCGCCAGTGGTTAGCCCGCTCGATTGAGCTGGCGGGCCTCGATGGGGTTACCGAGGGTGGGCTCAGTTTCCAGGGGGTTCACGACCTGGATGCGGTGTTGAAACGCTGCAGCAAGGGGGGCGTTGCCGATGGAGAGGAGCTGTTGGAGGTGGCCGACACCTTGGCTGCTGCACGCCGGCTGCGCCGTCAGATCGTTGACCCGGATCTGCGACCGCTGTGCACTGAGCTGTTCAACGCCGTGGCCACTTTCCCGGAGTTGGAGCAGCGTCTCAAGTTCTCCCTTGAGGAGGGCGGCAGGGTGGCTGACCGCGCCAGCGCGGCCTTGGCGGGCCTGCGTTTGCAATGGCAAAGCCTGCGCCAGCAACGGCGCGATCGTTTGCAGGATGTCATGAGGCGCTGGTCGGCCCAGCTGCAGGACACTGTGATTGCCGAACGCCATGGCCGGCCGGTGCTGGCGGTGAAGGCTGGCGCAGTCGGCCATTGCAAAGGCATGGTCCACGACAGCTCCGCCTCAGGGAACACCGTGTTCGTCGAGCCCCAGGCGGTGATTGAGCTGGGGAATCGTCTGGCCGCTCAGGAAGGCCGGATCCGAGAGGAGGAGCAGCGGGTTCTGGCCGAGCTCAGTACCGCAGTGGGTGAACAGCACGACCCTCTGACCAAGCTTGGTGAGGTGCTGCTGCTGTTGGATCTCACCTTGGCGAGGGCCCGTTATGGCCAGTGGCTTGGTGGCGTTCCGCCCCGTTTGGAGGCTGATCCAGACGCGCCATTTGCTTTGGAGCAGCTGCGGCACCCCCTGCTGGTTTGGCAGCAGAAGCGCGAGTACGGCGCCGACGTGGTGCCGATCAGCATCACCGTGGCCGGCGATCTGCGGGTGGTGGCGATCACCGGTCCGAACACGGGTGGCAAGACCGTCACGCTCAAGAGCATTGGTCTGGCGGCCCTGATGGCCCGCGCAGGTCTCTGGCTTCCTTGCCAGGGCACGCCGTCGCTTCCCTGGTGTGCCCTTGTTCTTGCCGATATCGGCGATGAACAGTCGCTGCAGCAGAGCCTCTCCACCTTCAGCGGCCATGTGAAGCGGATTGGCCGCATCCTGGCTGCGCTCGACCAGGGGGCGACCCCAGCTCTGGTGTTGCTCGATGAGGTGGGTGCCGGTACGGATCCCAGCGAGGGAACAGCGCTCGCCACGGCACTCTTGCGTTCGCTGGCGGATCGGGCCCGGCTCACGATTGCCACGACCCACTTCGGCGAGCTCAAAGCGCTCAAATACAGCGACAGTCGGTTTGAGAATGCTTCGGTCGCCTTCGACAGCGAAACGCTCTCGCCCACCTATCAGTTGTTGTGGGGGATCCCGGGGCGCAGTAACGCTTTGGCAATCGCCACCCGCCTCGGTCTCGATCCCCAGGTGATTGAGCAGGCGCGCGGGCTGCTCAGTCCGCAGGCCGATGGGGATGTGAATGCCGTGATCCGCGGCTTAGAAGAGCAGCGTCAGCGGCAGCAAGCGGCGGCAGAGGACGCAGCAGCTTTGTTGGCCCGCACGGAACTGCTGCATGAGGAGTTGCTCGGGCGTTGGGAACGGCAGCGTCAGCAGTCGTCCCTTCAGCAGGAGCAGGGACGGCAACGCCTTGAGACCTCGATTCGGGATGGTCAGAAAGAGGTGCGTCGCCTGATCCGCCGTCTGCGCGATCAAAAGGCTGACGGAGAAACGGCTCGGAAGGCTGGGCAACGCTTGCGGCGTCTTGAGGCGGATCACCGTCCGGCTCCGGAACGGCGGCGGCATCCGGATTGGCGTCCTCAGGTGGGGGATCGCATCCGTCTTCTGGCCCTGGGCAAGGCGGCGGAAGTGTTGTCGATCTCCGACGACGGTTTGCAGCTCACGGTGCGCTGCGGTGTGATGCGCAGCACCGTTGAACTCTCGGCTGTGGAAAGCCTCGATGGCCGTAAACCCACACCTCCACAGGCCACGGTGCAGGTCAAGGCCCGTGGTGTCGGTGGTCGGGGGGCTGATGTCCGGACCTCGAGCAACACCGTGGATGTGCGCGGGATGCGCGTGCACGAAGCGGAGTCGGCGGTGGAAGAACGTCTACGGACTGCCACCGGGCCGCTGTGGGTGATTCACGGAATCGGCACCGGCAAGCTCAAGCGTGGTCTGCGTCAGTGGCTGGAGACCGTGCCTTACGTCGAGCGGGTCAGCGATGCAGACCAGGGCGATGGAGGCCCCGGATGCAGCGTGATTTACCCCCGCTAGCGCCTCGGCGCTGCACCGTTTAAAACGCCGGCAGCGTTGGCTCCGGTCCGCTGCTGGGGGGTGGTTCGGGCAGGGCAATTGCCTCTCCATCGCCGTCGAACAGCCGCCACGCATGGGGATCAGCGGCCAGGTGCAGAGCACTGCCGGCAGAGAGCTGGAGGTTGGGATCGGCGCGCACCTGCACGAGGTGATCGCCGTCGAGCAGTCGGCAGGTCACCAATTGTTCGTTGCCCAAAACTTCGCTGTGGCAAACCTCGGCCGGCAGGTTGCGGTTGGTGGCTGGGGCGATTTGCAGATGTTCCGGACGGATCCCTGCTGTGAGCACTCGCCCTTCGAGCGCCGGCAGGGCCGTGGCGATGGGTCCCTCGGTGCTGAGTTTGTGCTCCCCGAGCTTCAAGGTGGCGCCCGCGCCCACGGTCACCGGCAACACATTCATGGGCGGGCTGCCGATGAACTGGGCCACAAACAGGTTGGAGGGCCAGCGGTAGAGCTCCATCGGTGTGCCCAGTTGCTGCAGGCGCCCCTGATTGAGAACGGCAATGCGATGACCCATCGTCATCGCTTCCACCTGGTCATGGGTGACGTAAAGGGTGGTGGTCCCCAGCTCGCGTTGGAGGGCCACGATGCGAGCCCGGGTGCTGGCGCGCAACTTGGCATCCAGGTTGCTCAGGGGTTCATCCATTAGGAACACCGCTGGTTGCCGGGCCATGGCCCGGCCCAGGGCGACCCGTTGTTTCTGACCTCCCGAGAGTTCCTTGGGGCGGCGGTCGAGCAGATGGTCCAGCTCGAGGGCTGCGGCCACGGCGGCGACCCGGGATTCAATTCGGGTTTCCCGCTGGGAAGGGATGCGTAGGGGCGCGGGGAGCCCACGGGTGCGGCGATGCAGTTGATCCTGCAGTTGCTCCAA
This sequence comes from Synechococcus sp. RS9916, assembly GCF_000153825.1. NCBI lineage: Bacteria > Bacillati > Cyanobacteriota > Cyanophyceae > Synechococcales > Synechococcaceae > Synechococcus > Synechococcus sp. RS9916. The sequence goes on along the minus strand of NZ_DS022299.1, from coordinate 1,549,147 downwards.
ATGGCTGCGGCGGCCGCTGCGGCGTAGCCCAAAGCTGAGGTTGTCCCGCACGCTCAGGTGGGGATAGAGGGCGTAGCTCTGAAACACCATGGCCACATCCCGTTGCGCAGGTCGCAACGAGGTGATGGCTTTGCTGCCGATATGAATCTCACCCGCAGTGGGTGTGTCCAGGCCAGCCAGCAGGCGCAGCAGGGTGCTTTTCCCGCATCCCGATGGCCCCACCAGCACCAGGAACTCTCCGTCGTCGATCGTCAGATCCAACTGACGGATCACGTCGACCGGTGGGCTGCCACCACGACTGGGGTAGGTCTTGCTCAGCCCCTCAAAGCGAACGCCTGCCACTGCTGAGACTCAGGTTGCCGCGATCTTAGGGTTGATGGTTGGCCCTGCCCGAGGCTTGACGTGCAATTCATTGACCAAGCTCGTGTCACCGTCCGTGCAGGTCGGGGCGGCGACGGGATTGTGGCCTTCCGGCGTGAGAAATACGTCCCGGCGGGTGGTCCCTCCGGCGGAGACGGCGGCCATGGCGGAAATGTGGTGCTGGAGGCTGACGCCAATCTCCAGACCCTGCTCGATTTCAAATACAAGCGCTTGTTCCCCGCCGTCGATGGACGACGTGGAGGCCCGAATCGCTGCACCGGGGCCTGCGGTCCAGACATGGTGATCAAGGTGCCCTGTGGCACCGAGGTGCGGCATCTCTCCACAGGAATCCTGCTCGGAGATCTCACCGACAACGGCGAGCGGTTGGTGGTGGCCTTTGGCGGCCGCGGCGGCCTTGGCAATGCCCACTACCTCAGCAACCGCAACCGGGCTCCAGAGAAGTGCACCGAGGGGCGCGACGGAGAAGAGTGGCCGTTGCAGCTTGAACTGAAGCTGCTGGCTGAAGTGGGCATCATCGGCCTGCCCAACGCTGGCAAAAGCACGCTGATCAGTGTGCTGTCCGCAGCACGCCCCAAGATCGCCGACTACCCCTTCACCACCTTGGTGCCCAACCTGGGTGTGGTGCGGCGTCCCACAGGGGATGGCACCGTGTTTGCCGATATCCCTGGATTGATTGCCGGTGCCGCTCAGGGGGCTGGTTTAGGGCACGACTTCCTGCGCCACATCGAACGCACACGCCTCCTCATTCACATGGTGGATGGGGGTGCAGAGGATCCCGTTGCCGATCTCCGCGTCGTGGAGCAGGAGCTGCAGGCCTATGGCCATGGCCTGGTGGAGCGGCCGCGCTTGCTGGTGCTCAACAAGCTAGAGCTGATCGATGAAGCGGAACGGGAGGAGCAGGTCAAGCGTCTGGAGGAGGCCAGCGGTCGCCCGGTGCTGTTGACCTCTGCGGCCATGGGCCAGGGCCTCGATCAGTTGCTGCAGCGTGTCTGGGCGGAATTGGGCATTGACCGATCCTGACCACACCTGTCAGTGCAACGCCAAGGGCCCAATCAAAAAGCCTGCAGCGCAGGCTGCAGGCTTTGGGGATCAATGATCGCCTTGGATCAATCGTCGTAGACGCGGCATTCGTCGGCGTCGGGATTGGCTTCGCAGTAGAGCTCCAGAGGCGTCGGATCGTGGGAGTCACCGGGGTGGTGATCTTTGTAGTCCTTCAGATCCTTGAGCTCCCCTTCCAGGTGGCGGACTTTGGCGTCGTTGCCTTGAGCGCGAGCGGCTTCGATTTCGGATTGATCCTTCTGAATGTGCTCGTCGATGGATTTCATGAGAGCTGCGGCTGACGCCGTTGTTCTTCAACACCCAACACCCTACGGCTCATTTTTGGTCCGCCCCTTGGGGTGGGGTGCCACTGCCTTTCCGTAACACCGCCATTGTCAGGAGGCCCTTACCGGAGCTACCAGCTAGATAGGGAATGGGAGGTCATCCCATGGTTCGGATCAGGCAGCGCCAGGACCGCCATTTCATGGATGACGAAGGCCGAATGTTCTGGATTAACGGTCCAGAAGAGTTTTGTTACCTGTCCGAACAGCGCCAGTGGCGAACGGGCCTTTCGTTTCAACAGGTCTTGGAATGGAAGCAATGTGCGCCTTCCGGATTGGTGAGTCAGCGCTTCGGCTCAATCCTCGCGGCCTGTGAAGCCTTTGAGCACAACCAGGTGATCTGGTCCCATGACCTCTATCTCCGCCGCATGGGTGATCAGATGCAGCTGCATCGCTCCGCGACGGACTATCGCCCCACGGCGATGAAAAACGCCGAAGCCGCTGGCCGGCGCGTGCAGCCCCAGCCCTGGTTGGGCACAGCTCAGACCGCCCCGAGTTGTGAATGGCCCTCCCCCACGACCTTGGGCCAGGATCTTCCCCATCCCCGCCGCCGCCGCCGTTCCGGGCTTAAGGCGCCAGCTCACTGAGTTCCAGCCAGCGTTCCTCCGCTGCGGCCAGGGTGTCCAGCAGGCTGGCCAGTTCCTGGCTCAGGTCGCTCAAGTTGCTGCTGCCGGCACTGAGGGCAGCTTCCAGTTCTGCTTTGCGCGTTTCCAGTTCGGGCAGCTGACGATCGAGCTCCTTGAGCTCTTTGGATTCCTTGAAGCTGCGACGACGCGGCTTCGAGGCCACGGCATTGGTTTGAGGAGTCGACTCCGCTGTGGATGAAGAACGGGTTTTGCCGGCCTTCTCGGCACTGCGCTTGAGCTCTTCCGCTTTCTCCAGCTCCCGTCGGTGAGCGAGGAATTCGCTGTAGTTGCCTTCAAAACGGTTGAGACAGCCGTTTTCAAAGTTGAACAGGCGATCGACGGTGCGATCCAGGAAGTAGCGGTCGTGGGAGACCACCACCACACAGCCGCGAAAGTCTTCCAGCAGGTCCTCGAGAACGCTCAAGGTCTGCACATCGAGATCGTTGGTGGGCTCATCCAGCAGCAGCACGTTGGGTGCCTGGATCAGCAGCCGGCAGAGCGTGAGGCGGCGGCGCTCCCCACCCGACAGCTTGCTGATCGGGCTGTGCTGTTGGGCTGGAGGGAACAGGAACCGCTCCAGCAGCTGAGACGCGGTGAGTTGCTCTCCGCCCAGGTCGATGCGTGAAGCGGCTTCCTCCACGAATTCGATCACTTTGCGCTCCAGCCCGCGGCCGCTGGTGAGGGCATCGGTGTGCTGATCGAGATAGCCCAGATGCACGGTGTCACCCAAGCGAAGCTCCCCTCCACTCGGCGTTCGGCGACCGGCGATCAAATCCAGCAGCGTTGACTTGCCACTGCCGTTGGGGCCGATGATGCCGATCCGGTCCTCCGGGCTGAAGCTGTAGGTGAAGTCATCGAGCAGGACGGTGCCCTCGGTTGTGCCGTCGCTGGTGACCTTCAGGTGTTCAGCTTCGATCGCCACCTTGCCGATCCGGCGGCTGACGCTGGCCATTTCCAGCTTCGCTTTTGCTTTTTTGGGCGGAGCGGAACGCATGGCTTCGATGCGTTGCAGTCGTGCTTTCTGCTTGGTGCTGCGGGCCTTTGGACCCTGGCGCAACCAGGCCAGTTCGCGCCGCAGCACGCTCTTGAATTTGGCCGCAGCGGCGGCATCGGCGACATCCTGTTGGGCCTTGCCTTGCAGATAGGTGCTGTAGTTGCCGTCGTAACTGCGCGCTTCGCCATCCGCCACTTCCACGATCCGGCGGGTGACGCGATCGAGCACATAACGGTCGTGGGTCACCAGCACCACAGCCCCGGGGTAGCGATCCAGCCAGCTCTGGAGCCACTCCACAGCGGCAGCATCCAGATGGTTGGTGGGCTCGTCGAGCAGCAACACATCCGGGCAGGCCACCAGGGCAGAGGCCAGGCCCACCCGCTTGCGATACCCACCGGAGAGGTCTTCGACCGGTTTGTGCAGATCGCTGATCCCCAGACGTTGGAGCACCTCCTGGCATTGCTGCTCAAGTCCCCAGGCCTCGGCCTCATCCATGCGCTGGCTGAGGTGCCCCAGTTCGGTGAGCAGGGTCGTGTCGTCGGGGGACTGGGCGACTGCTTCTGTAAGGGCACTGAAGCGCAGCAACAGCTCGCGTTTTTCGCCGCAACCGGCCAGCACCTGCTCCAGCACGGTGAGCCCTGGTTGCACCACGCTCTCCTGGCCCACCAGCTCCACCCGAAGGCGAGGCGAGCAGCGTCTTTCGCCACCACCGAGGGGCTCCTGCCCAGCCAGCACCTTCAGCAGGGTCGATTTGCCTGCTCCATTCGGTCCGATCAGGCCAAGCCTGTCATTGCTGCCGATGTGCAGGGTGAGATCCGCAAACAAGGTGCGGATGCCGAAGTCTTTTTCGGCATCCACCAGGCTGATCAAACTCACTGGGCTCCAGCGGCGCGCTGCTGCTCCAGGTAAGCAAACACACTCTTGTCGCCGACATCGGCCGCGGCGGGGATGCCGAATTTGCGCAGGGCCAGCACCAGGAGCAGGAGGGCTGCAGCGCCGAGCAGAGCCAGGCAGAGATCCGGGGGCATCAAGCCGCTTAGACGGCCAAGCAGGGCCAGGGGCAGCAGCAGAGTCAGCCCAATTGCCTCTGCGCGCCGAAAGCAGAAAAACTCCTTGAAGCCGATCCCTGCTAGAGCCGCGAATAACGGTCCAACCGCCAGGATCCAGAGCGGATGGTTGTGCAGGGTGGCCAGGGCTGCGGAGGGGCCGGCCATCACCAGCAGGGCACCCCAGCCAACGCATCCCAGCAGCCAGAAGAGTTGCAGAGCCTGATGCAGCGGGCGCAGGTAGATGTGAATCCAATGGAGGGCCAGTCCCAGAGAGGCGGCGAGGGGCAGCACCCACAGCCAGGCCAGCTGTCCGCCCCACTGCCACCACTGGAGTAAACCTGCGCTGAAGGAAAGGCCGCTGATCAGCAGTGCCACGCGGTAGCGCTGCACCTCGCGTCGATCGTTGTCGGTGATGGTGTAGGTGCCATAGACGCCCTCAAACTGGGGATCGGCCGTGGTCATGGCAGCTCCGCTGAACTGTTCACCAGTGTGCTCAGCATTCTCCGAAAAAGAAAAAAAGCCTGCCCCCAGGGGGCAGGCGCAGGGTGCATGAGGTGAAGAGATCAGGCGAGGGGGTCGATGAAGAATTCCCTCTGTGCCCAGACGGGTTGCTGCTGACGCTCTTGGCCTGGTTCCCATGCCGTGTGCGCCATGGAAACCGTGGAGGCAAGGGTGCTTTCCACAGTCTCTGCCGGCAGCGTGGTGCTGGCTTGTTCAACTGAGTTGAGGGAGTCGACTTCTGCGGTCTGAGGGCTTGTCCCGGGTTGTAAAGGGGCGCCGATGTTGTCGTTGGAGAGGCCAGCAGAAGGAGCGCCAGTTAAAGCGTCGTTTTGAGCGGCCCCATCATTTTGGTTGTCGATCGAAGCGCCAATGATCTCATCGGTATCGATATCGCCCCAGTCGGCATTAGCTTGATTGCTCTGCTCTTCCGTCAGAGGCTTGACTGTCAACAGGCCTTGGCTGTTGCGTTCGGTATCAGTGAGGATGACTCCCTTGTTGATATTGGAGAATTTAAGGACTTTTTTGTTGCTGTTGTCGGTCGTTTTGGTGATAAAGCCGCTGCTTTGGCTTGTGTTGCTGTAAGTGAGTTTGAATGTCTGGCCGGCTTCGAGGTGGGCGGCAAGTCCATCAATAAAAAGATGATCGTTGCCACCCTTGCCGTCGACAAGTGTTGTCTTGTTGAGTGTTTTGTTGGCTGGATCAGTGTTGAAGTTGCTTGAGTAGCTGATGAATAGTGTGTCGTCATATTGGGATCCGTTTGTGGTCCCAGTGGCCCCTGTTTGCAGCGTGTATCCGAGGTCTTTGCCGGACAATGATTCGGCATTGGTTAGCGTGTGATTGCTGCCTCCCCAGGTGCGAATAATCTCGACGTTGGAAACTTCGTCTGTCCACGATTTGCTGCTATCAGAGACTTTAATCTTTTCGTTGTTGGTCGAGGTCTTAATCGAGACGGCCGCTTTTAGGGACTTGTAGCTGACGGTATCAGTGCCTGATCCTCCATCTACAGTGTCAGAGCCTTCGCCAGGTTCAAAGAAGTCGTTTCCTGATTCGCCTTTTAAGACGCTATTGCCGTTGTCGCCCATGATTCGGTCATGGCCTTCGAATCCATTGGCTTTTAGAGCGGTCGTCTTCGAGACATTGTCATCGCGCTTGATGATGATCCTGTCGTTTCCGATGCCGCCTACTTCATCATCCTCTTCGCGCGAAATATACTGCCATTGAGAATCTTTTGAAAAGACGTAGTGCGCCTTCCCGTTTGTTACTCCAAGGTGAAGAAATTTCTGAAAGTAGGTAGCATCATTGTTGTGCTTTAAAGCATTGTTGCTTTGTTCTCTAGTGAGATGGATCTGCCCAATGACTCGAGCTTTGTTGTCGTCGACTTGGTCATTCCGTGTGGAGTGAAGGTTGAGGATGACTCCTTTGGCTGGGTCCCATCGGTAAGTGACTGTCGGTGCGATTTGGGGGGTGAAGTTGAGTTGATCTCGGCCGATTGTGAAGTCTTTGAATGTGTCGTATGTACGCTTGCTAGTGGTATCGAAGGGCTGGACTTTGAGGTCAGTTGGAACGAGTTGGTTGATTTGGCCTCTGCGTTTGTCGATCAAACGCTTCTCTTTCAGTTCTTTTTCGATCCGGGCATCTTCTGCCATTTGGTTGAATATTGTGTCGTAGACGATTGCTCCGACTCCGAGTGCACCTTTGGCGAATTTTGCGTATGATCCTACATCAAATTTTGTGGCGTATTCGTCGACTTTTTTTGTGATTTTTCCAGTTGCTAGTTTTTTTGCTTGCTTGAAGCTCGGTGATGCTGTCAAGCTTCCTAGGACTCCTTTATGGGTTGACCGTATTTCCTCTTCGCTTTTGGTTCTATTTGCAAAATTATTGAGTTCTCGTACTGCTTTGAGTAGAGACTGTGCCCCTTTGATCTCGATTTGTTGGATGCCGCTGTCGCTATGATCTGCGTGGAGAACAATCGTGTGGCCGTTGCTATTTCCGAGCTGATGAACCTTTCCGAATGTTTGGACGACAGAGGAATCTATTTCGTAAGATGACGACCATATCTCTTGGGGGGCGAATCCCTCGGTTGGTTCTAATTTGCTGAATCGTCCAGAATTAGCATAGATTTTTGATTTGTCAGTTGTGGCACTATTTGTATTGCGCTTAAAATTGTTATCGCCGATTACTCCCCCTCGATGTGAGTCGCCTGTCGAATTGGTGACGTCGTTGTATTGGATGTTGATGTATCGGGAGTAGATATTGGAGAATCGACCAGTTTGTGCTCCTCCCTTGGCAGTATTTTTTCGAAAGTCGACATTGTCGAAGGTGAATGAGGATTTTTCGTTGTCTTTCGCGAAGCTGCTGATGATTCCAAGGGCTGCTCCGTCTCCTCCGCGCCCAGGTTTTCCACCCTCAGTTCGTGTGGGGTCACTGGCTTTCGTTGGTGCTGATGCCCATTCGCCGCTTCGACCACTGGCGCCCTGCTTGTTTTTGTACGTCCAGCTTGGGCTGTTTCGATATTCGTACCAGAAGGGCCATTTGTTTAGCCAGAATCGATTGTTTCCTGCATTGGCACCGGCGCTACCACCCACTCCACCGCCGGCCCCAAAATTGCCATTGCCCCCATTTCCTCCTCGACCTCCACTCCCCCATCGCTTGCTGTCACCGTCATAGCCAGGCTCTGTTTCATTCCCCCACGCGTAAACGGAATTTTTGTGTCCACCGCCGCCGCCGCCGCCGCCGCCGCCAGCTTCCCCGAAGAGTTTGCCATCGTGGCCATGGCCACCTTTGCCCCCAATAATCCTGCTCGGATCATTTTTGTAAGAGGGGTTCATGAAGCCTTTGTTACCTGCTTTCCCATTGCGTATCCAGGGACGGTTGCTGTTTGATTGACTTGTTTTAGAAGATGAATTGAATCCTCCGCCATGGTCTCCTTTCTCGCCAGATGTGGCCTGTTGGATTTTGTTGCTGTTATGGATATAAAATGATTGTCCACCCCTTGCTCCTTCGGCTCCCTTTCCTCCTTCGACCGTGTTGCCTTGAAAGCTGCTTTCGCGCCAAGTCACGTGGCCGTTGAAATGCAGCAGGGCTGATCCTGCTCCAAGTCCGCCGCCGCCTCCCTTCTTGCCGTCGCCGCCCTTGACGTGGCTGTTGATGAGGTGCATTCGGGTGACGTCAACCTTCAGGTCCTCGACCTGGCCTGCGTTGACAGAGGAGTCGATGTTGTTCTGGTTGCCGATTTGGAATAGTGGCCCGGATGCAGATTCGCCATCAATGATGATATTTTTGGTGAGTTGTTTGTTGAATGTCCAGTCTCCTTTCTCCAGGTGGTAGCCAGTTTTTACTTTGATGTGAAGGCTTGAAGTAAAGGCAATTTCAACCGCTTTGCCTTCTTGTACCGCTTGATTACCTTGGCGAATGGCTTCCCGCAGGGATCCTTCGCCGTCGTCGTTGTTGTTCGTGACCTTGATCACGAAGCGCGCTGTGGTTGCTGTCGTCATTGCTGAGTACCTGAGATGTTGTGGTGAGGCGTGGCCTCTTTGACATCCACAAGGTCTCTGCGCTCCTGGTGAGGCTTGCGTTCGCTTGCTGGTGGGGTCTCGGGTCAGATCGGGTGAAAATCAGGTGACTCGATTGCTCCCAGTTCGCGCTACTGGGGTGCCGCGCTGATCAATGTGTTCAGGTCCGGCCCCGCAGGAACCAGTCCGCCGGGATTGAGCGGGAAGAGCGCGCCGAAGTAATCCCGCCGCCAGGCCTCGCCATCGCAGGTGGCTGCGACTCCGGGCAGGGCGTAAAAGCGCTGGCGCCAGCGCCATAGGGCAGGGAACATCCACAACGGCCTGGCGCTGCAGCCAAACAGGGGGGCATACACAAGCTCCCAGCGGATCAGGGTGGGAAACAAGCGCACATCGGCGATCGTCAGCTGTGCACCGCACAACCACGGCCCTTTTTGCTGCAGAGCCGCTTCCACTTGGTCCAGGGCGGCGAACAGTGCGTCGCTGGCCTCGTCATAGGCCTTCTGCGTTCGAGCAAAGCCGCAGCGATACACCCCATCATTCACTGCTGGTTGCAGCAGGGTTTGCCAACGCTCGATGGCCTCTTGGGTGCCTTGCGGGGCCAGGTCTGGGGCTCCATCCCCGCCAGGCCAGCGATTGAGGGCTTCGCTGAGGGCCGCACTGTCATTGCCCAGGAGTTCCGCAGCACAGTGGCCATGGTCTCCGGGATCCACCAGTGCCGGCACCGTGGCGCGGTGATTGGGGGGCGTGCCGCAGTGCCGGTAGAGCTCCACCAGGGTGCTGCAATCCATCCAGGTCGGTTCCAGGGTCCAGCGTCCGGCGCGGTGATCGGCCGTGGCCATCAACAGCTCGAGGCTGCCTTCCAGCTGCCTGAGCCTGTGCATCAGCCAGGTGCGATGGGCCCAGGGGCAGCTGCGTCCGATCACCAGGCGTGGGCGCTGCAGCACTGAGCGCCGATCCAGAGCAGCAGCATCAGGCACGGTTACCTCCAGACGATCACTGGGGGGACGCACATAGCGCCCCTCGGTGTCGGCTGGCCCGAGCCCTTGCATCAACTGGCGCCACTGCCAGCGCCAGCCTTCCCGTGCGGTGGCGACGACCAGTGGTGGAACAGCCATGGGCTCCGATCTGCATCAGTGCCAGTCTGGTGTCCGTGGCAGGGGGTGCATGGCGAGTCCGCGGGTCTTGGTGGTGGCCGGAACCCATGGCAACGAGATCAATGCTCCCTGGTTGCTTGACCAGTGGCAGCAGCAACCGGATCTCATTGATGCCTGCGGTCTTGAGGTGGTCCCAGTGATTGGCAATCCTGCGGCGCGGGAGCAGGGTCGGCGTTATCTCGATCGGGATCTCAATCGCAGCTTTCGCCCCGATCTCCTGGAGCAGGCAGCGGCAGGGACATCAGCGGTGGACCGAGAAATGGCTCGTGCCCAAAGCCTGGTGCGTGCATACGGCCCGAAAGCGCCGAAACCTTGTTCGCTGGCTCTCGATCTGCACAGCACCACGGCGGCGATGGGCAGTTCCCTTGTGGTCTACGGCCGTCGACCCGCTGATCTGGCCTTGGCTGCGGGCGTGCAACAGCGCCTGGGCTTGCCGGTGTATCTGCATGAGGCAGACCTGGCCCAACAGGGCTTTCTGGTGGAGCGCTGGCCGTGCGGTGTGGTGATCGAGATCGGGCCCGTGCCTCAGATGGTGCTCACGTCTCGCATCGTTGAAGCAACGCGGCTGAGTCTCCAGGCCTGTCTTGAGGTGGTGGCCGAGGCCTCGCAGGGCCGGTGGACTGGGCCGCAGTCTCTGCTGGTGCACCGCCATCTCGGCAGTGTGGATCTGCCCCGTGACGATCAGGGCCGCCCTCTCGCCTGCGTGCATCCCAGTCTTCAGGGGGCTGATTGGCGTCTGCTGATGGACGGCGATCCCTTGTTCCTCAAGGCTGACGGCAGCGAGATTCTCTACGACGGCCCCTCGGGCCGGGTGCCCGTCTTCATCAATGAGGCAGCCTACGGCGAAAAGGGCATCGCCTTGAGCCTGACCGAGCGTGAGCGTTGGCCCTTGGAGCGGTCAGCGCCAGAAGCCTTGACCGCTCTATTGAGGGCGTCTTAGCGCGGGGCTCCGTTGTAGATCACCTGTTCAACGGCGGTCCCATCCGGGGCGACCAGAATTTCCGTCTCGGTTGTGGCAGGGCTGTTGTTTTCAGGCCAGCCTGGCTTGCCGCCCAGGAAGAGGAAGGTGAAGCCGTCAGCGTTGTTGCTGATCAGGCAGGAGCCACCTCCGGCGCTGGTTTCAAACATGCAGGGTTGGGGCCGATACACGCCCAGTCCGCCGTTCTGCGTCACTGCGGTGTTGCGGGCGAGGTTGAGCGCTCGCACCTGCGCGGCTGGCACCTGGGCCTGCACCAGGCTGGGGAGGGCCACGCCAAGTGCAGCTGCGCCACTGAGGGCAGCCAGGAGAGTCAAAGGACGAAACCGATGCATCGTGAGGAAGGGATTCCCTTCAGTGGTGGCCACCGGTGATGACGATGTCAACGTCAGGGCAAAGCGGTATTGCTAACGGTTTGGATGGTTTCACCGTCGGGAGTGACCGTCACGGTGGTGAGGGTCGTGGGTTGGGCAGGTTGGCGCTGCTGCCATCCGGGAGGGCCCCCTTGGAAACGAAATACGTACCCGTTGCTTGACTTGTTCACCAGGCAGGCAGGGGCTCCCGTGCTGTACATGCAGCGAGCGGCACGGTAGTTCGCTACCCCGCCATTGAGGGATTCCGCCCGCATGCGGGCCAGGTTGGCAGCACGGGTTTGCGCGACCGGCATCGCCTGGGATTGCGCACTGGTTGGCGCCATCAGGTTTGACCCCGCCATCAGGATCAGTGCCATCACTGCGGAACGGGTGACACCAAAAGGTGTGGAGGGAGGAACAGACATGCCTTTAATCCTGCATGCCTTTAATCCTGGCGATTGAGGGGCCTGCAGGCATGTCTGGGTTTAACGGCAGGTCTGACTGGATGTGACCGGCAAGCGCGTTAGCGCTGCTACTTCAGCCACAGACCCAAGTGTTTTGCTCTTCGGTGCAGGGGAGGTTGGTGGTGGTGCCGTCTTCCCAGTAGATGCGCAGTCGGTCATCGACTGTCCCCAGCCTCAGCGTGAGTGATTTCACGGGACCTGGAGGGGTCTTGTCGCCTTGATCAGGTCTCTCTGTTGTTCCTGAATCGATGCGGCTTTCGAGTTGTTGGAGGCGGTAATCGAGACGCTTAATCGCCTCGCCTTGCTCGATGGCGTTCGGATTCTGCGGTTGCGCAGTGCATCCGGCTGCGAGACAGCCGACGGTGCTGATCAAGGCCAGAACGCGCAGCTGGCCGGATCGGATGGACATGGGTCGCACGGATTTCATGGCTGCCTTGCCTGCAGCCAGTCTGCTGCCTCAGCCGTAATGCACCAGACGTTCACTCCAATACACAACAGCGCCCTGAGCCTCCAGCTCAAGACGGCGATGGCGGGCCTGGGTGAAAGGCACGGTTTCTTCCAGGCGTTGCCCGGATTGGAACCAACGGATCAGAACCACGCGCTCAATGAGTCTCAATTCGAGAATCTTAAGTCTTTGTTGAGTTCCCCTCGGCTCCGGGTGGCTGGCTTGGCCTGTTTGCTCAAGAACTCGTGATGTAAGAGGCCTGCTGCTGGTCGGCCACCCCTTGCGTGAGCGAGATCTCATTTGCGTTACAACGCTCAATCTTCCGTTACACTGCGGCCGGCAGGGCTTCCTGCCCTTCCGTAACCCGTCTCTTCGGAGACCTTCTTTTCCGTTCTCATGACCACCACCATTCAGCAGCGCTCCGGCGCCACTGGCTGGCAGCAGTTCTGCGAGTGGGTCACCTCCACCAACAACCGCCTCTATGTGGGCTGGTTCGGTGTGCTGATGATCCCCACCCTGCTGGCCGCCACCACCTGCTTCATCGTTGCGTTCATCGCAGCTCCCCCCGTCGACATCGACGGCATCCGTGAGCCCGTCGCCGGCTCCCTGATCTACGGCAACAACATCATCTCCGGTGCTGTTGTTCCTTCCTCCAACGCCATCGGCCTGCACTTCTATCCCATCTGGGAAGCTGCTTCTCTCGATGAGTGGCTGTACAACGGCGGTCCTTACCAGCTGGTTGTCTTCCACTTCCTGATCGGCATCTTCTGCTACATGGGTCGCGAGTGGGAACTCTCCTACCGCCTCGGCATGCGTCCTTGGATCTGCGTTGCTTACAGCGCACCCGTGGCCGCTGCTTCTGCAGTGTTCCTGGTCTACCCCTTCGGTCAGGGTTCCTTCTCTGACGGCATGCCCCTGGGCATCTCTGGCACCTTCAACTTCATGCTGGTGTTCCAGGCCGAGCACAACATCCTGATGCACCCCTTCCACATGCTGGGTGTGGCTGGTGTTTTCGGTGGCAGCCTGTTCTCCGCCATGCACGGCTCCCTGGTGACCTCCTCCCTGGTGCGTGAAACCACCGAGAGCGAGTCCCAGAACTACGGCTACAAGTTCGGCCAAGAGGAAGAGACCTACAACATCGTGGCTGCCCACGGTTACTTCGGTCGCCTGATCTTCCAATACGCCTCCTTCAACAACAGCCGCAGCCTTCACTTCTTCCTGGCTGCCTGGCCTGTCGTTGGCATCTGGTTCACTGCCCTGGGCGTCAGCACCATGGCGTTCAACCTCAACGGTTTCAACTTCAACCAGTCCATCCTTGATGGTCAGGGCCGCGTCCTGAACACCTGGGCTGATGTGCTGAACCGCGCCAACCTCGGCATGGAAGTGATGCACGAGCGCAACGCTCACAACTTCCCCCTCGACCTGGCTGCTGCTGAGTCCACTCCTGTGGCTCTGCAAGCTCCCGCCATCGGTTGATCGAGACAGCCTGAGGCTGAAGTCTCCAAAAGATTCAGCTTCGGTTGAATCGGAAAGCCCCCTCCGCAAGGTGGGGGCTTTTTCCTGATTTTTTATTGGCAGATACCAGATGTTCCAATGCAGGCTGTCAAGAATTGGGTGACACCCAACAGGATTCATGCGCCGCCAACGAACGGCATGGGGAGCTGGCTGCTTGCTGCTCCTGCTGCTGGTGACTCTCAGTCACGGAGTGCGCGTTCATGCCGCCTCGGTTTCAGAGCTTCGTGGCGGCTGGTATCCCTGGATGCCCTATCAATACATCGACGCCAAGGACGATGGGCAGAAGCTGACCGGGCTCGACGTCGAACTGTTCCGAGAAATTTTCGAACAGAAGCTTCAGTTCACCCTTGATCTGCCCCAGCTCAACTGGGACGAGCATCAGCAGCTGTTGAGGGAAGGCTCACGCGATATCGCTGGAGGGGCCTTCATGACCCAAGAGCGTGGTGAGTACGCCTACTTCTCTGATCCCTATCGAATGGAAGACATTGTGCTGGTGGCACGTCGGAGCAGCGTTAAAGCCAGACAACTGCTGGAGAAGCGTGCCTTTATCAAGCGCTTCCCGAGCAGCCGACTGAGGCTCGGAGTTGTGGATGGTTACGTCTATGGAGACTTCCTTGATGCGTTTCTGAAGGACCCCGTCAACCACAAGCGTTGGCTTTCAAGCTCGGATGAACAGTCGAATCTTCAAAACCTCGTTGAGGGAAAAGTCGACTTGGTGGCGGTTGATCGCTTGGTCGGGGCAACGCTGATCTGGGAGAACAACTTTGGTGATCAGTTGGTGATAGGTGAACAGCCCATCTTTAGTGGCCCAATCGTGGCTTTGTTCAGTCGTCGCAGCACCTCGCCCGAACTGGTTCAAGCCTTCAACCATGCACTCAAAACGATTCGGGCTAATGGCACTTACAACATGATCGTGCGTGGGCACCTCTTCCCCATGCTTCTTGGGCTGGCCGCTGATCAACCGTGGTTCAAGCTGCTCGACATCATCGGGACTGCAGCATTTGCGTTCTCGGGTGTTCTTCTCGCACGCAAGGAGAACTTCAGTCTCTTCGGCGCTTTTGTGCTCGCCAGTCTCCCTGCGGTGGGTGGTGGAATCCTCAGGGATCTGATTGTCAATCGAGACCGCCCTGCGGTGATGGACTCCTCTCATCACCTCGCTGTGGTCTGTCTTGTCGTGCTGATCAGCTATGCGGCACTTCGGTTGCCTGAGCGTCATTTCCGTCTGCAATTGCTCCCTGTGCTTGAAACCAAGGGCTACTGGATCATCCAACTCCTTGATGCTGTGGGCCTTGCCGCATTCACAGTGGTGGGTGTGATCGTTGCTGTCGAGGAGCGTTGCAATCCGCTCTTGGTCTGGGGGCCGATCCTTAGTGCCATGACAGGAGCAGGAGGTGCAATCCTTCGGGATGTGATCAGAGCTGATGCAAGCCATCCAGCTCTCCATCATGAGCTCTATGCCGAGATTTCTCTTCTCTGGGGATTTCTTTTCTCGCTCTTCATCGTCAGCTATGCGGATGTTGAAAGCTTCAATCTGATGTCCATAAAGGTCGCTGTCGCCCTCACTGGCATTGGCTGTTTGTTGTCGCGAGTGGTTGTGATTCAGCGTCGCGTCAAGGCACCATCCTTCACCGCTCGGAATCCAGTCTCCAACAGCTGAATGATCCAGGCCTCTGACAGGCAGAGGTCATGGATTCGGTAAATTCTGGACTCTTCCGTCTGTCTTGATGATCGCTGTCGCGCTTTCTCTTGGACTGGCGTTCATCATGTTCACGCTGGGCATCACGCTCCGGCCTGAGGATTTCAGACTCGCTGTTGTGCAGCCCCGTGCCTTGGTCGCTGGCGCCATCGCCCAGGTGCTGCTGCTGCCGTGCGTGGCATTCAGCCTGGTGCTTCTGTTTGGCCTGAAAGGAGAACTCGCAGTCGGCGTGATGATCCTCAGCGGATGTCCTGGCGGCGTGACATCCAATCTCTTCACACGTCTGGCGCGAGGCGATGTGGCGCTTTCGATCTCTTACACAGCGCTGGCCAGTGTGATCACTGCCGTGACGCTGCCGCTGCTTCTGATTGGGTCGGCTCAGGTGCTGATGCCGGGCTTGGATGTTTCCATCTCCACCCTCGGGCTCAGCCTCAAGATGATTGCCATCGCCACCCTCCCGGTGTTGATCGGCGTGTCCCTGAACGTGCGGGCTCCAGGTCTTTGTCGACGGTTGCGTCCCTGGTGTGACAAAGGATCCAATGTCCTGATCACTCTGGTGATCCTGGCTGCGGTTCTCAGTCAGTGGTCACTGTTAACGGCCAACCTGCTTGTTCTTGCTCCGCTGCTGCTGGTTCTCAATCTGTTGATGTTGGCCATTGGTCTCGGGGTCGGTCAGCTCCTCGCCCTGCCTCGTACACAGGTGACCACTCTGGCGATTGAAAGTGGTTTTCAGAACGGGAGTATCGGCATCGTCGTCGGCACGCTGTTGGCTGGTGATGCGGTGACGGCTCAGCTCTCGACGTACAGCCTGCCATCGGCGATCTATGGCGTTCTCATGTTGTTCACGGTTGTTCCAATGGTGTTGTGGCGTCGCGCAACTGCTGTCTCGCCCGCCTCACTCCTCGAGGACAGTCTCCCGCTTCGCAGCCGATCCACCCTCCCCCGGCCGGCGTTGCGACGTCTGAAGTGAGTCTTCGCCGATTTCGGCCGCTGCTTCTCTCCCAGCCGGAGTGATGCCTGTTTGTTGGATCGGCTCCTTGTTGGCTTGTTCGCTGTCCACGTCTTGCAATGGGGGCTTGTTTTGGTTTTGGCCGTTCTCAGCAGACTCGTTTTGGCGGTGGGTGTCCTGCGGCAACGGCGGCATTGGCCCGACAACTTCCACCGCAGTGCGCTCGACGACCAGTTGGAACGTGCCCCTGTGGCGCTTGTTGATTTGCTTCTGCACTTCACGCACCTGCGTGTAGGTGGGGAAGCGCGGGTCACTCACTCTGACCAGTGCTCTGATTTCCGGTGGTGTCTGGGTCCAGTCGATGCGGACGGATTCCAGGTCAACGGCCTCGCTTTCTGGCACCCCATCCACATCACCGAAGGTGATGGTTTCATTTTCCAGGAAACGTTGGATGGTTTGTCCCACCATCTCTCGCGTGCTCTCCTGATGTTTGGCCCGCAGCAGACTGATGAAGCCGCTGCCGAGGGGCACCACTAAGAGTCCCGTCAAGACAAAGCTGGCTGCACTGAGATGGCTTCGGGTCAGCTGTTCCCGGAAGTAGGGGTCTTTGCAGGCCATCAACACCAGTCCACCGGTGAGGATGCCCAGCAGATTGGTGCAGAACAACAGCCCCGCCCCACTTGCGGCGGCCAGAGCCCCTTGGGAGAGCAGCAGGCCCATGACACACACGGGCGGAACCAGGGCAACAGCGATGGCTGTGCCGGCCAGAGAGCTGACAGCATCGCTGCGCAATTTGGCGTAGGTGGCCAACCCCCCCGCCACCAGTGCAATCCCAAGATCGAGCAGGTTGGGGCTGGTGCGAGCTGCCACCTCTGATCCGAACTGAGGTAACCCCACCAACCAGCCCAGAGCTGCTGAGAGGGCGGTGGTCAGCAGAACTCCGGCCGCCAGGGTGATGAGGGAACGCACCAGCAGGGACACGCTGCCCAGAAGAACGGCAAACGAGCCTGCTCTCAGCGGAAGGATCCAGGGGGCGACCACCATCGCGCCAATCACCACAGCGGCACTGTTGGCCAGGAGTCCGAGGGTTGCGATCAGGCTTGCGCCCACGGTCAGCACGATGAAGGCCTCATCCAGCGCAGCGTCGCGGCCGTAACTGCGATGCAGCCGCTCGAGTTTGGTCGGCTCCATGCCGGTCATCGGCATTGCTTACCCAGGCCCCACAGTCTGGCCAGGGTGTGATCCCGCGCACAGCGTCGTGGGACCCTGCTCACAGGCCATGGTCATGGCCTCGCTGACAGTGAATTCAGTTGCCCATCAGCGATGAAAGAGCTTCTTCACGGCACCCTTTGTGTCACTGCTGCCCTGTGCGTTGGCGCTTTGCTCGCTGTTGGCTCCTTTGTTGTGATCGAGGCGCTGCTACCACTCGATCCAGAGACGGCGTGGTTGGTTGATGCAAACGCTGAAAGCTGATCCGCCCACAGACAAGGGAGCAGATTTGGTCCCTCAACGTATTGAGAGACAGAAACAAAGCCGATGACCTGACTTGAACAGGCGACCCACGCTTTACGAAAGCGTTGCTCTACCAGCTGAGCTACATCGGCATCGACAGGAACTTAACATTCGGCACTGCGGCGTCAGATGCGTGAACGGTCAGAACTCCAACGGTCAGTTGGATCCCGCCTTGAAGGCGCGTCTGCTCAAGGAATCACGCACCCCCTGGAGAGGTCTCCGGAGGTTGGTCTGGGTCGCTCTCTTCGCCTCCGGCGGCCTCGGGTTGCTCGTCATGAGCTTCCGGGTCAGCGCTGGTAACAGTGTCGTCCTCACTGATCTCGGCATTCAGATCGGCGCCGTTGTCCTCTTCGGTGGATTGCTCTGGTTCGACCGTTCCCGAGACGACTGAGGGGAGCTCTTCGAGATTCGCTTCTTCGGCAGCAGTAACCTCAACGTCCTCGTCGGCTGGAGCCTCGACAGGCTCCGTCTGCTCCGCGGAATCAGAGTCAACTCGAGGCGTGTCGACCGAAGCAGGTTTAGGCGTGTCAGAGGGAACTGGCAGATCCCACTCCAGAGGCCCCAGCTTGAGCAGTCCGAGGCCAAACGAGGCTGTGGAGCGCTGGTAGTCAGCGTCAGTGAATGGGGTCAGGGCGGACAGTGCGCTGTCTTCGCGGGTGAGCAGCCATGCGGCCTGGATCAGTTGCTGCCACTGCCACAACAGCAGGGTCAACAGTGGTGCCGCAAGCAACAGGCTGCCCAGGCGGCTGCCGTTCTTCAGCGGCGAAAGGTCGGAGATCAGCAGTGCGGAGCCATCGATCCACCACAGCAGCATCAGGAGCACCACGGCTCCAGAGGCTCCCAGCACCTTGATGGGAAGGGGCGACTGAGCCGCACTGCATTGCCGCTGAAAGTCGGACCGTCCGGCCAGTGGTTGACGCACTAGCAACAACGAGGCCCAGTCGGGAGATCGCTGCCAGAGAAGAACAGCGGGGACTAGGGCACCGATGGCCCAGGTGATCACCCGTTCCAGGCCCGGAACGGGACCGAAGTCAGCGCCTGCAAGCACCATGCGCAGCATCAGCACTTCCAACGGAATTGCACCGATGGCCAGACACTGAAGCCAGAGCAGGGGCTCGCGGCGAGAACTCACGATGATCCGGGCGGAAGAGGAAGCGATCAGGTGCTGAGCTTGCGGCGTTGGGTAACCATCTTGAAGCCTTCAATCCGGTCGCCTTCTTCCCAGTTAGCAAAACGATCGCAGCCGATGCCGCATTCGAAGCCTGTGGCCACTTCCTTGACGTCGTCTTTGTTGCGACGCAGGGAATCGAGGTCGCCCTCGTAAACCACCTGTTTGCCACGGCGGACACGCACCTTGCAGTTGCGCTGCAATTTGCCAGTGGTGACGTAGCAACCAGCAACTGCGCTCTTGCCGATGGTGAACACGGCGCGGACTTCGGCTTCGCCCAGGGCTTCCTCCACCAGCTCGGGTTCCAGCAGACCTTCCATGGCCAGCTGAATGTCTTCGAGCAGTTTGTAGATCACGTCGTAATCACGCACATCCACACCCGTCGCATCTGCAGCGCGCTTAGCGCCGGATGCCATGGAGGTGTTGAAGCCCACGATCACAGCGCCGGAAGCGGCTGCGAGGTCGACGTCGGTCTCAGTGATTTCGCCCGGTGCCGACAGCAGCACACGCACCTGCACTTCGTCCTTCGGCAGCTGTTCCAGCGACCCGAGAATCGCTTCCACACTGCCCTGGACGTCGGCCTTGAGGATGAGGTTGAGCTCCTTGAGCTCACCATCGCTCGCCTGACCAGACATGGCCGTGAGCGACACACGACGGGATGCCATCTGTTGTGCCAGACGGGTGGCACGGGCATCGGAAGCACGGTCTCCGACCACTGAGCGGGCGGATTTCTCGTCGGGATAAACCTCGAATTCATCGCCAGCCGTGGGCACTTCGCTGAAGCCGAGAGCCTCAACGGCAAAGGACGGTCCGGCTTCCTTCATGCGCTTGCCGGCATCGTCGACCATGGCCCGCACCTTGCCGAGGACAGGGCCTGCGGCCAGGACGTCGCCAGTCTTGAGGGTGCCGTTCTGCACCAGCAGCGTCGCCACTGGGCCCTTGGCTTTGTCGAGGTGTGCCTCGATCACGGTGCCGCGTGCCAGGCGATCCGGATTGGCCTGCAGGTCTTCCACTTCGGTGACCAGCAGGATCATTTCCAGCAGCTTGTCGATGTTCTCGCCCTTGATGGCGCTCACCGGCACCATCACGACGTCGCCACCCCATTCCTCAGCCAGCAGATTCTGCTCAGACAGTTCCTGCTTCACCCGATCTGGGGAGGCGCCTTCCTTGTCGCACTTGTTGATGGCGACAATGATGGGCACTTCAGCGGCACGGGCGTGGCTGATGGCTTCCAGGGTTTGGGGGCGCACACCGTCGTCGGCTGCGACCACCAAAATTGCGACGTCAGTCACCTTGGTGCCACGAGCCCGCATGGCCGTGAATGCCTCGTGACCTGGGGTGTCGAGGAAGGTGATCTTGCGAGGCTGATCGTTGACCTCGATCTCGACTTGATAAGCACCGATGTGCTGGGTGATGCCTCCGGCTTCGCCGGCAGCCACCCGTGCCTTGCGGATGGCATCGAGAAGGCTGGTTTTGCCGTGGTCCACATGGCCCATCACCGTGACAACGGGCGGACGGCGAATTAGATGCTCGAGGTCTTGCTCCTCGATCATCTCCACGGTCTTCTTGGCGGCTTCTTCAACGTCGTCCTGGAGCACAGGCACGCCGAATTCGTCGGCCACCGCCTCGATGGTCGGCATGTCCAGGGTCTGGGTGACCGTGGCGATGATGCCTTTGAAGAACAGGGATTTGATGATCTCTGAGCTCTCCACGCTGAGCATGTCGGCGAGCTCTTGCACCGTGAGGTTGTCCTCCGGCACCACGATCATTTCGGGCCGCACCTGCTTGGCTTCCCTCGCAGCGCGCAGTTCCATCGCCCGGCGACGTTGGCGCTGACGGGCGGTTTCCTTGCGGCGTTTGCGCACAGCAGCCACGGGCTTGGCTGTGGTGCGTTGCTGCGATTTGGGCTTGGCAGGTCGGGCCAGGCTGGCCGACAACACCAGTGCTTCCTGTTCGCCGGCGTAACCGCCGGTCTGTGCTGCCAGGGAATCGTCGTTTTCCCCAATGATGTGCACCTTCTGGCGCTGTCTTTGGGGCGAACGGCTGCGCAGCGCTTCCAGTTTGGCGCTGTCGTCCCAATCGGGACGGCCTGGACGACGCTGACCACCGGCGCCCGGTGCAGGGCGATAGCCAGGGCGACGGGGTGCAGTTGCGGGGGATGGCGGTGTGGCAGGGCG
Source organism: Synechococcus sp. RS9916 (assembly GCF_000153825.1). Taxonomy (NCBI): domain Bacteria; kingdom Bacillati; phylum Cyanobacteriota; class Cyanophyceae; order Synechococcales; family Synechococcaceae; genus Synechococcus; species Synechococcus sp. RS9916. The sequence goes on along the minus strand of NZ_DS022299.1, from coordinate 1,528,296 downwards.
AGCCACAGGCGGCACCGCTTTACCGGTTGTTCCTTCGCCAGCCCGCGGTGAGACGGGAGTCCCATCGGGGCGACGCGGCGGCGGCGCTCCAGGACGACCGCTGGGCTTCTGCAGCTGCATGAGCTGACCGGGCGCCACAGGTTTGCGCATGCCGGCAGGCATGCCTGGGCGGGTCGGAGGTGCGGGACGGCCGTTGGCGTCGCGTCCACCACCAGCACCTTGGCCGTCGCGGCGGATCGGTTTGCCGACCAGCTCAACGGCGGCGCGGGGCGCACCGGGGCGATTCACGCCCGCTTTGCCACCACTGGCTGCGCCGGGACGGGTGGGTGCACCGGGCCTCTGTGGGGCTCCAGGGCGTTGGGGTGAACCTGGTCTCTGGTTTTGGTTGCCGGCCTGGGTCGGACGTGGGCTGACTCCAGGGCGCTGTCCCGACCCGGGGCGAGTCGGTGGACCCGCCGGACGCTTGGGTTGGGGGCGACCCACCAATTCGGGTTTGGGGGCAGGGCGCTGCGGAGAAGGAACTGTGCGCTTCACCGGTGCGGGCGCAGCAGGACGTGGCATCCCACCTCCCTTGGACTGCACAGGCCTGGGGCTTGGGGTCAGCGGCTTGCTGGCCACTGGCTTGCCGGCAGGTCGCGGGGCTGGTGCCGTGGGTTTGCTCACGGCCGGCGCTGCGGGGCGTGCTGGAGGCGCCTTGGCGGCTGGTGCTGCAGGAGCAGAGGCCTTTGGTGCCGGTGCCGCGGGTGCAGGGCGGGCCGGAGCAGGCTGCGGTTTGGCGGCAGCCGGTTTGCTGGGAGCTGCCGGAGCCGGCTTGGGCGCTGGTGCTGCAGGAGCAGAGGCCTTTGGTGCTGGCGCTGCGGGTGCAGGACGGGCCGGAGCAGGCTGCGGCTTGGCGGCGGCCGGTTTGCTGGGAGCTGCCGGAGCCGGCTTGGCTGCTGGTGCTGCAGGAGCTTCTGCCTTTTTCACAGACAGAATCGCCTTACCGGCTGGCGGTTTGGCTGCTGCTGCAGGAGCACCGTTTCGCTTGAGCAAGCCGCGGATCTTGCCTGCCTCTGCCTCACTGATTGAGCTGCTGTGGCTTTTGGCCGCGATGGACAGCTTTTCAGCGGCATCAAGCACATCCTTGTTGTCCAGGCCCAAGTCCTTGGACAGCTCATAAATTCTGACTTTGCCGCTGCTGGTCATTCAGGTCTCCGGTCGGTCCGGGCGCGTGGCCTCGGGGCTCCAGACAAGCTGGGGCCAATGGTCATCTTGCCTCAGCGGCAGTTCCTCTCGAAAGAGAGCCGCTCCTGCAACACCGTGATCACGCTGTCGGGGACCTGACAACGCAGGGCCTTGTTCAGTCGCTTTCTGCGGCGTGCCTCATCCAGGCAGGCCTCCGTCGGGCAGAGATAGGCCGAGCGACCCATCCCCCGATCCAGGAGGACCCCATCCTGGTGGTCGCGAATCACGCGCCAGAGCTGCTGGCGATCCAGCAACTTTCGACAGGCTACGCAGCGACGCAGAACGGGGCGTGGTTCGTTCACCGGGCTCCATCCTCGTCGTCGTTGTTGACTGCGGACTCAGTGTCTTCAACGGCACCTTCTTCAACGGTGCTGTCTTCAACGCTGGTCTCGGCTTCGGCTGCAGGTTGGTCGCCTTCGACGCTCTCCTCGCCTGCATCAACAGCTTCGACATCGATCTCGCTCCCTTCTTCGACGTAGTCCTCGTCGTCTTCCGGCAGCGGATAGAGCTCGCGCAGGCGTGCATCTTCTTCAGCACGGGCGGCCTGTTCGGCAGCCAGGCGTTCCTCGGCTTCCCGTTGCAGCGCTTCCTCTTCCTCGCGCTGAGATATCAACTCGGCCACGACGGCGTCTTCACTCGCTTGGTCGTATTCCTGCGAGTTCTTGATGTCGATCTTCCAGCCGGTGAGGCGGGCGGCGAGACGAACGTTTTGGCCTTCACGACCAATGGCCAGACTGAGCTGATCGGGTGGGACCAACACGTGAGCGTGCTGTCCGACCGGATCAACCAGACGCACCATCTCAACGCGGGCTGGGCTGAGGGAGTTGGCGATGTACTGGCCTGGATCCTGAGACCAGCGGATCACGTCGATTTTTTCGCCCCGCAATTCATTGACCACCTGCTGGATGCGGGAGCCACGGGCGCCGATGCAAGCGCCGACAGGATCCACTTCACGTTCGATGCTGTCGACAGCCACCTTGGTGCGGGGGCCAACCGAGCGGGAGGGCGGATTGGCTTCTCTGGCCACGGCCACGATGCGCACGGATCCTTCTTGGATCTCCGGCACTTCGTTTTCAAACAGGTAGACCACAAGGCCGGCATTGGCTCGGCTGACAAACAGCTGAGGGCCTCGACGTGGAACTTCGCTCACTTCCTTGAGGAACACCTTGAAGGTGGCATTCGCCCGGTAGTTGTCGTTGGGGAGCTGGTCGCGGCGGGGCAGCTCGGCCTCCACTTCAGGACGGCCCAATCCAGAGCTGACCGCCATGATCACGGACTGACGCTCGAAGCGGATCACGCGCGCGGTCAGCACAGGATCCTCGAGGTCGGCAAATTCCTCTTGGATCATGCGGCGCTGTTGATCCCGAAGCTTCTGGGCCAGCACCTGTTTGGTGGTTGCGGCCGCCATGCGACCGAATTCCTCCTTCTCTGGGGTGACATCCAGCACCACGGTGTCGCCCACCTGGGCATCGTCGGCCACCTGCATCACCTCTGCCAGGGCGATCTGATGGTCGTCGCTTTCGACTTCCTCAACGATGATCTTGCTGGCCAGAACGCGGTAGCCCTCTTCGTCGAGATCGAGAGCAACATCGAAATTGCTGAAATACTCCTCGTCGAAGGGATCGTCGTTGATGCCCAGGTAAAGAGTTTTCCGATACCGCTCGTAACCCTTCAAGAGGGCTTCCCTCAGAGCCGACTCCACAACCTGAGGTGGGAGTTTCTTCTCTTCACTGATGTCTTCGATCAGGTTGCTGAGGCCGGGAAGGAGAACGAGTGCCATCGAGGGCTGATTGGAAGGAAGGGGCTGAGACGGCCAGTTGGTCGGCCGGGGAAGAGTGCAGTCCGACTAGCTGGTGGGGCTGGTGAGGCGGACGCAGGAAATCGAAGATCGGGCGATTTTTTTAATGCGGCCCTTCATGTTGATTTCAAGGTGGTTGTCACTCCGATCGAGCAATGAGCCCGAAAGGGTCTGTGGGGGGCCATCGCCTTCGTTGATGGTCACCTCGACAGGGAAGCCGCGAAACGTTTGAAAATCACGGTCGCTTTGTACAAGGTCGCCGATCCCAGGGCTGCTGATTTCCAGCACATAGGCGTCGGTCAGCAGGGATGACGCTTCGATGGCATCACCCATCGGTCCGCTCAGGCCCGCGCAGTCATCAAGGGTCACATCCACACCGCCAGGACGACGGATTTGAACCTGCACGGTCATCGGGCGCAGGTGGGTGTGCAATTGGAGATCCGCAAGCTCAAAACCCTGTTGTGCAGCAGTAGCTGCTGCAACAGAGGTGAGATCTGGCAGAAGAGGATGTGGCAACGAGGGGAGGGAGTGTCGGGCTCAGGCCCGACGGCTGATGCTGAGATCACCCTCCCGGAGAGAGGTTCTCGCCGGGCCTGTTGTCAATGTAGAGGATCGGGGGACGCGCTCCCCCATCTCCGTTCCATCAGCCCCGCCTCGCTCAGTTGCACCCCTGCACCGAAATGCGGTAGCTGAAACCTGTGGCGCCAGGATCTTTGTTGGCGCCGATTCGGAAGTTCACCTGGCTCACGGCCTTCCCCTGCGGTGCACTGAAGGGGCCGAACTGCGCACCGGTGCCAGTCGGTGGCTTCATGGATTCGTTCACCACCTTGAGGTTGGTGCCATCGCTGAATTTGAGGAACGCTTCGATTGGGTAGGACCCTGGGTTTCCGTCCGTGGAGTCGGCTGTGAAAAACAACTTGTAGGAGCGATAGGGCTGGGCGACCACGAAATCCGTGTTCCAGTTCGTTCGCCCGAGAGCTTTGCCGATCAGCCCTTTCGGACGCTCCACTTTCTTCTTGACGATCCAGGGTTCCGGGCCACTGCCATTGCCGCCCAGTGGCATCAAGAATTTGCATGCTGCTTCAGCTCCCGTGGGTACAAGAGCTGCTGCTGAGAGGGTGGCGAATGAAAGCGCTGCAGTGACTTTCAGGCGATTCGAAAACAAGCTGGCCAATCCAGTTGGCCACACTCTGGGTTCGGCGTCCAGCCCTGTCCACGATCAAGACCTCGATGTGCACCCTGGGGATCAACCCGGTGGGGTGTTCAGGTCGACAGCAGCCATATCAATGAAGCGGTCGCCTGGCTGTTCTTCCCCGCGTTTGCTTGCGTCTTGGTTGATGCACAGACCTTTCTGCTCATCGGTGGACAGGTACTGGCAAACCCGCGCCCAGAGCTTGCTGCGGGTCCCAGCCCCACCTCGGCTGAAATGCACTTGATCGATACCACCGCTGGAGTCGATCTCCACCTGACAGAGCGCACAACGCTGGCGTTGCGTCTGGGGTTCCGTCATGGGTTTTCCGGATGTGAGAGCAAATTAGGGCCTGAACTGTTGGATCAGAGCGCGTTCCGGCTGCCTAGCGTTTGGCAAGGCTCAGTCATGCCGTGATCGCTTATTTGCTTCCGTTCCGCTCTGTTGGGCTCCGGGTCTTGGCATGGATGTGTTCGGCTTTCGTCCTGCTGCTGAACGTGGATGCTGTTCAGGCGGCGGAAGCCAGCCACAGTTTCGTCGCCGATGCCGCGCGCAAGGTGGCCCCTGCGGTGGTGAGGATTGACACCGAGCGTGCGGTGCAGAGGCAGCCCTATGACCCCACGTTGATTGACCCTCTTCTGCGGGATCTGCTCGGGGATCCGGCTGGAATGGAGCGGGAACGTGGTCAGGGATCGGGAGTGGTGATCGATGGTGATGGCCTCATCCTCACCAATGCGCATGTGGTGGAACGGGTCGACGAGGTCATCGTCACCCTCGCCGATGGAGATCAGCGCGACGGCCGCGTGGTCGGTAGCGATCCGGTGACGGATCTTGCTTTGGTGCGACTGCAGAAGGGTGTTCCGCCGGCGGCGGCCCCACTGGGTGATTCAGAAGCACTTGATGTTGGTGATTGGGCCATTGCCCTGGGCACTCCTTACGGCCTTGAGCGCACCGTCACTCTCGGAATCGTCAGCAGCTTGCACCGCAACATCAGCAGTCTTGGCTTCGCTGATAAGCGTCTGGACTTGATCCAGACCGATGCTGCGATTAATCCGGGCAATTCAGGCGGCCCGCTGGTGAACGCTTCCGGGGAGGTGATTGGTATCAACACCCTGGTGCGTTCCGGGCCTGGCGCGGGTCTTGGCTTTGCGATCCCCATCAATCTGGCTCAACGCGTGGCTGACCAGCTGCAGGTGGATGGTCAGGTGGTGCACCCTTATTTGGGCCTGCAGTTGGTGCCGCTGACGGCCAGGATTGCCAGAGAACACAATCAGGATCCCAACGCGCTGTTGCAGCTGCCTGAGCGTTCGGGTGCCCTGGTGCAGACGGTGCTCCCCGAGAGTCCTGCGCAGAAAGCGGGGTTGCGCCGCGGCGATCTTGTCATCGGTGCAGGCGCGACGGCCGTGGTCGATCCACAAACGCTTCTGCAGGAGGTTGATCGTGCCGAAATCGATGCGCCTCTGGCGTTGGAGGTGCTGCGCAACGGCAAGTCTTTGCACCTTTCCGTGAAACCGGCTCCGCTTCCAGGTCTGGGTTGAAGACCCTTGCTACCGTCGCGCGAGCCTTTGGCACACGACGACGGTGGATCTTCAGACCCAGATGAAGCATGCAGTGGCAGCGGCCGCTGTGGATCAGATCAAAGACGGCATGGTGCTTGGACTCGGGTCCGGCTCAACGGCCGCTTTGATGATCCAGGGCCTGGGCGCCAAGCTCGCAAGCGGTGAGCTCAAGGACATCGTCGGCGTGACCACGTCGTTCCAAGGTGAGGTTCTTGCAGCCGAGCTGAACATTCCCCTGCTCAGCCTCAACGCGGTGGATCGAATCGATCTGGCGATTGATGGTGCTGATGAGGTTGATCCTGGATTTCAGCTGATCAAAGGGGGTGGTGCCTGTCACGTGCAGGAGAAGCTCGTGGCGGCACGGGCTGAACGCTTCGTGGTGGTCGTGGATTCCACCAAGTTGGTCGATCGCCTCAACCTTGGTTTCCTGCTCCCAGTGGAGGTGCTTCCCGGTGCCTGGCGTCAGGTTCAGCAGCAGCTTGCAGCCATGGGTGGCACGGCCGAACTGCGGATGGCTCAGCGCAAGGCAGGGCCCGTGGTCACCGACCAGGGAAATCTCGTTCTTGACGTGAAGATGAACGGTGGCATCGCCGATCCCGCAGCTCTCGAGCTGGCCATCAACAACATCCCCGGTGTGCTGGAAAACGGTTTGTTCGTGAACCTGGCCGACGAGGTGCTCGTTGGTGAGGTCAATGGTGATGTCGCCGGGGTGCGGAGCCTTGAGCGTCGCGCCTGAGCGACGGTGCTGCATGTGGGTGCGCTGGTTTTCAGCCCAGGCGGACTCGTACTGAGTGAGCGTGGCTGTGGAGGCCTTCACTTTGAGCCAGTTGCTCGACGGCGCCTCCCGTTGCTTCCAACGCGGCTCGGTTGAAGGCAATCATCGAGGTGTGGCGCATGAACGTCTCCACGCAAAGTGCACCACTGAAGCGGGCGGTTCCGCAGGTGGGGAGCGTGTGGTTGGGGCCGGCCAGGTAGTCGCCGACAGCTTCGGGTGACCATGGGCCAATAAAGATCGCACCCGCGTTGATGATGCGATCGGCCAGCGGTTGTGGCCGCTCCACGAGCAATTCCAGGTGTTCTGGAGCGAACCGGTCGCTCAGTTGGGCGCAGGTTTCCAAGCTGTCGCACACCACGATCAATCCCCAGTCCCCGAGGGACTGACGGCAGATGCTTGCGCGGGGGTGGTTCTGAAGTTGACGCTCGACTTCGGCTGGTAAGGCGTCGGCTAGAGATTGTTCGGTGGTTAGCAGGATGGCGGCTGCCAGGGGGTCGTGTTCGGCCTGGGCCAAGAGATCGGCTGCGACCTGTTCCACCGGTGCGGTGTGGTCAGCAATGACCAGCACTTCGCTTGGTCCGGCAAGGGAATCAATGCCCACCTGCCCCACGACGGCTTTCTTGGCCAACGTGACGTAAAGGTTCCCGGGACCTGAAATCACATCCACGTTCGGCACCGTTTCGGTTCCGAAAGCCAGTGCGGCAATCGCCTGCGCTCCGCCGATGCGATACACCTCATGGACCCCGGCCAAGTGCGCGGCTGCAAGAACGGTGGGGTTGACCTGACCGTCGGGTCCGGCTGGCGTGACCATCACAACCCGCTCGACGCCTGCTGCTCGGGCGGGAATCGCGTTCATCAGCACCGTGCTGGGATAAGCCGCGCGCCCGCCCGGCACATAAAGTCCTGCCCGCTGCACCGGCCTCCAGCGGCGGCCAAGGCGCTCGCCGTGGACTCCTTCGATCTCCAGGTCTTGGGGCTTTTGTCGCTGGTGAAAGTCCTGAATGCGGCGGTGTGCCAGCTCGAGTGCGTCGCGCAGGTCTGCGCCTGTTTGCTCCCAGGCTTGGGCCAGTTGCTCTGGGGCCACCTGCAGCGGCTCGGGACGGAAGCGATCGAAGCGTTCGGTGAGCTCAATCAGGGCCCGGTCGCCTTGGTCTTTGACTTGAGAAAGGATCTGCTCAACGGTGCCCGCAGCCTGTTGCTGCGCCTCTCCCGTGGTGCGCTTGGCGAGGCGATCCAGAGCCTGTTCCGCCGTTGTCACGTCATGGAGACAACGCAGCAGGGAGGGCGTCGTGGCCTGGCTGCTCGTCGTTGTCATCGGCGCGGATCAGACATTTCTTGGTTCAAGCTAGGCCCCGTCAGGCCTGGGCCACGGTTGAGAAAATGTCGGCACTCGTTGCGTTATGGTGATGGATTGTCGATCCAGTACCAGGCTCAGTGGCCAATAACAAGTCGTCCAAGAAGCGCGTTCAGATCGCAGAGCGCAACCGTCTCCACAACCGGACTTACAAGTCTGCGCTGCGCACCCTGATGAAGCGCTGCTTCACCGCTTGCGACGCCTATTCCGCCAAGCCTGGTGACGATGCCAAGGCAACAGTGCAGGCCAGCATGAACGCTGCTTTCAGCAAGATCGACAAGGCTGTGAAGGTGGGTGTGTTGCATCGCAACAACGGTGCGCACCAGAAATCCCGTTTGAGCGCTGCCGTCAAGAAAGCAATTGAGCCTGCCGCTGCTGGCTGAACCTTCAACGTTCTTTCGCTGGTGACCGGCACAATGGACCTGAAGGCGCGTTTCAGGTCCTTGTGACGGTTCCCACCCTGATTGACAGTCACTGTCACATCGTTTTTCGCAACTTCGAGGACGATCTCGAAGAGGTTTCTGCTCGATGGCGTGATGCCGGTGTGGTCGCGTTGCTGCATGCCTGTGTGGAGCCTGCCGAGATCCCAGCGATCCGGGCTTTGGCGGATCGTTTCCCGGAGATGCGGTACTCAGTGGGCGTGCACCCGCTGGATACGGAGCATTGGACTGCAACCACCGCTGATGAACTGCGTGCTGCAGCACTCGCCGATGACCGGGTGGTGGCCATTGGAGAACTTGGCCTTGATTTGTTCCGCGATAAGAACCTCGACGAGCAGCTGGCGGTGCTCGGTCCTCAGCTCGATCTGGCTGTTGAGCTTGGGAAACCGGTGATCATCCATTGCCGTGACGCGGCAGAGCCGATGCTCAAGGAGCTGCGCGACCGTGCGGCCGAGGGTCGCTGCCCGACCGGGGTGATGCATTGTTGGGGTGGGACACCGCAGGAAATGGATGCCTTCTTGGAGCTGGGGTTTTACATCAGCTTCAGTGGCACCGTCACCTTCCCCAAGGCGATCGACACCCATGACTGCGCCCGTCAGGTGCCTGACGACCGCTTCCTGGTGGAAACCGATTGCCCTTTCCTCGCTCCAGTGCCACGGCGCGGCAAACGCAATGAACCCTCGTATGTGGCTGCTGTGGCCGCGAGAGTGGCGGAGTTGCGCAATCAAAGCCTGGAGTCCGTCGCCTCGATCAGCACGGCCAATGCAAGACGTCTTTTTGCTCTCCCCTGAGCTGTTGCTTTCAGCCTGTCAAGACAGGGGTGTCGGTATGCAACACCCTGAAGTGTAAGATGGTTCATTGGCCTGGCCAAGGTGCATGATCTGCGCCTCGGCTCCCAGAAGAGTCCATTTCCTTCCGGTGCATTGACGACGTCTGCCGTTCTGTCCCGAGATCTCTGAAAGCCCAGCTGCGGCAGCCGTTCTCCGTCGAGGGGGAGGGCTTTCGCTGCTGGGCCTCGCTGGTTTCGCGGTCGTTGCGTCGTGACGTTCAGGCCTTTTGTCCCCACTTTCATCTGCAGGTCTCCGCATGAGCAGCAGCGCGATTCAGGTCGCCAAGACCGCCACCTACCTGCCCGATTTGGTAGAGGTGCAGCGGGCAAGCTTTAAGTGGTTTCTTGACAAGGGTCTGATCGAGGAGCTGGAGAGCTTCTCTCCGATTACCGATTACACCGGCAAGCTTGAGCTGCATTTCGTCGGTAGCGAGTACCGGCTGAAGCGTCCGCGTCACGACGTGGAAGAAGCGAAGCGTCGTGACGCAACCTTCGCGTCTCAGATGTATGTGACCTGCCGTCTCGTCAATAAAGAGACGGGCGAAATTAAGGAGCAGGAAGTGTTCATCGGGGAACTGCCCCTGATGACCGAACGCGGCACCTTCATCATCAACGGTGCTGAGCGCGTGATCGTCAACCAGATCGTGCGTAGCCCCGGCGTCTATTTCAAGGATGAAATGGACAAAAACGGGCGTCGTACCTACAACGCCAGTGTGATCCCCAACCGGGGTGCTTGGCTCAAATTCGAGACCGATAAAAACGACCTTCTCCATGTGCGGGTCGATAAGACCCGGAAGATCAATGCGCACGTGCTCATGCGTGCCATGGGCCTATCGGACAACGACGTGATCGACAAGCTCCGCCATCCGGAGTACTACAAAAAGTCGATCGAGGCCGCGAACGACGAGGGCATCAGCTCTGAAGATCAGGCTCTGCTGGAGCTCTACAAGAAGCTGCGTCCCGGTGAGCCCCCCTCTGTGAGTGGTGGTCAGCAGCTGCTGCAGACCCGCTTCTTTGATCCCAAGCGCTACGACCTCGGTCGCGTTGGTCGCTACAAGATCAATAAAAAGCTGCGTCTCACCATCCCTGACTCGGTGCGCACCCTCACCCACGAGGACGTGCTCTCCACGTTGGATTACCTCATCAACCTCGAGCTGGATGTCGGTGGCGCCAGCCTCGATGACATCGATCACCTCGGGAACCGCCGCGTTCGCTCCGTGGGCGAATTGCTGCAAAACCAGGTGCGTGTGGGCTTGAACCGCCTTGAGCGGATCATCAAAGAGCGCATGACCGTCGGTGAAACCGACTCCCTCACGCCTGCCCAGCTGGTGAACCCCAAGCCCTTGGTGGCGGCCATCAAGGAGTTCTTCGGCTCCAGCCAGCTGAGCCAGTTCATGGATCAGACCAACCCTCTGGCCGAGCTCACCCACAAGCGCCGGATCTCCGCTCTTGGCCCCGGAGGCCTGACCAGGGAGCGTGCCGGCTTCGCCGTGCGCGACATTCACCCTTCTCACTACGGTCGTCTCTGCCCGATCGAGACGCCCGAAGGCCCTAACGCAGGTCTGATCAACTCCCTGGCCACCCACGCTCGGGTGAATGAGTACGGCTTCATCGAGACCCCCTTCTGGAAGGTGGAGAACGGTGTGGTGCTCAAGCAAGGCGACCCCCTCTATTTGTCTGCTGACCTGGAAGACGAGTGCCGTGTTGCCCCCGGTGACGTGGCAACCGATGCCGATGGCCGGATCCTCGCGGACCTCATTCCTGTGCGTTACCGCCAGGACTTCGAGAAGGTGCCCCCGGAGCAGGTCGACTACGTGCAGCTTTCGCCGGTCCAGGTGATCTCTGTCGCCACGTCGCTGATTCCTTTCCTCGAGCACGACGACGCCAACCGTGCCCTGATGGGTTCGAACATGCAGCGTCAGGCCGTTCCTCTGCTGCGTCCCGAGCGTCCCCTGGTGGGCACCGGTCTGGAGACTCAGGTGGCTCGTGACTCCGGCATGGTGCCCATCTCCCGGGTCAATGGCACCGTCACGTTCGTGGATGCCACGGCAATCGTGGTGCGGGACGAAGAGGGCGTGGATCACACCCACTTCCTGCAGAAGTATCAGCGTTCTAACCAGGACACCTGCCTGAACCAGCGTCCGATCGTGCGTCAGGGCGATCCGGTGATTGTCGGCCAGGTGCTGGCCGATGGTTCTGCCTGCGAGGGCGGTGAAATCGCTCTCGGTCAGAACGTGCTGATCGCCTATATGCCTTGGGAGGGTTACAACTACGAGGACGCCATCCTCGTGAGCGAGCGCCTGGTCAACGACGACCTGTACACCTCGGTGCACATCGAGAAGTACGAGATCGAAGCCCGTCAGACCAAGCTCGGCCCTGAAGAAATCACCCGCGAGATCCCCAACGTTGCTGAGGAAAGCCTCGGGAACCTCGATGAGATGGGCATCATCCGCATCGGTGCTTTCGTGGAAAGCGGTGACATCCTTGTGGGCAAGGTGACCCCGAAGGGCGAATCCGATCAGCCCCCCGAAGAGAAGCTGCTGCGCGCGATTTTCGGTGAGAAAGCTCGCGATGTGCGCGACAACTCGCTGCGCGTTCCCAGCACTGAGCGCGGACGGGTTGTGGATGTGCGCATCTACACCCGTGAGCAGGGTGATGAGCTGCCGCCGGGCGCCAACATGGTGGTGCGCGTCTACGTGGCGCAACGCCGCAAGATTCAGGTGGGCGACAAGATGGCCGGCCGCCACGGCAACAAGGGCATCATCAGCCGCATCCTTCCCCGGGAGGACATGCCCTACCTGCCCGACGGCACTCCGGTCGATATCTGTCTCAATCCCCTCGGTGTGCCGAGCCGGATGAATGTCGGACAGGTTTTCGAGCTGCTGATGGGTTGGGCTGCGTCCAACCTCGACTGCCGCGTCAAGGTCGTGCCCTTCGATGAGATGTACGGCGCTGAGAAATCGCAGCAAACCGTGGAGGCTTTCCTCAAGGAAGCCGCTAGCCAGCCCGGCAAGGATTGGATCTACAACCCAGACTCCCCCGGCAAGTTGTTGCTGACCGATGGCCGGACCGGTGAGCCTTTCGATCAGCCCGTGGCTGTGGGCTACTCCCACTTCCTCAAGCTGGTCCACCTGGTGGACGACAAGATTCACGCCCGTTCCACTGGTCCTTACTCCCTGGTGACCCAACAGCCCCTCGGCGGTAAGGCCCAACAGGGTGGTCAGCGTCTGGGTGAGATGGAAGTGTGGGCTCTCGAGGCCTACGGCGCCGCTTACACCCTGCAGGAACTGCTCACGGTCAAGTCCGACGACATGCAGGGCCGCAACGAAGCACTCAACGCCATCGTCAAGGGCAAGCCGATCCCCCGGCCTGGCACCCCCGAGTCCTTCAAGGTGTTGATGCGCGAACTCCAGTCCCTGGGTCTGGACATCGCCGTGTTCACTGATGAAGGAAAGGAAGTGGACCTGATGCAAGACGTGAACCCCCGCCGGAGCACGCCCAGCAGGCCCACGTACGAATCCCTCGGCGTCGCGGATTACGACGAGGACTGACGGATCAACGAACGAACCGAATAACCCTCTCTTCCTTCCCTAACCGTCAATGACCAACAGCAACCTCCGCACCGAAAACCACTTCGACTACGTCAAGATCACGCTTGCATCACCCGATCGGGTGATGGAGTGGGGTCAGCGCACCCTCCCCAATGGCCAGGTGGTGGGTGAGGTCACCAAGCCCGAGACGATCAACTACCGCACGCTCAAGCCCGAAATGGACGGGCTGTTCTGCGAAAAGATCTTTGGTCCTTCCAAGGACTGGGAATGCCACTGCGGTAAGTACAAGCGGGTTCGCCACCGCGGCATCGTCTGTGAGCGCTGCGGCGTGGAGGTCACGGAGAGCCGGGTGCGCCGTCACCGCATGGGCTTCATCAAGCTGGCAGCCCCGGTGTCCCACGTTTGGTACCTGAAGGGCATCCCCAGCTATGTGGCCATCCTGCTCGACATGCCCCTGCGGGATGTGGAGCAGATCGTCTACTTCAACTGCTACACGGTTCTTGATCCCGGTGATCACAAAGACCTGAAGTACAAGCAGCTGCTCACCGAAGACGAGTGGCTGGAGATCGAAGACGAGATCTACGCCGAAGATTCCGAGATCGAGAACGAGCCCGTGGTGGGCATCGGTGCGGAGGCTCTCAAGCAACTGCTTGAAGATCTCAATCTGGAAGAGGTGGCTGAGCAGCTGCGCGAAGAGATTGCCGGCAGTAAGGGTCAGAAGCGCGCCAAGTTGATCAAGCGCTTGCGCGTGATCGATAACTTCATCGCGACCAATGCCCGTCCCGAGTGGATGGTGCTGGATGTGATCCCGGTGATTCCGCCCGATCTGCGCCCGATGGTGCAGCTCGACGGTGGTCGTTTCGCAACCTCCGACCTCAACGACCTCTACCGCCGTGTGATCAACCGGAATAACCGGTTGGCCCGTCTGCAGGAAATTCTTGCTCCTGAAATCATCGTCCGCAATGAGAAGCGGATGCTGCAGGAAGCCGTCGATGCCCTGATCGACAACGGTCGTCGCGGCCGCACCGTCGTCGGTGCCAACAACCGTCCGCTCAAGTCGCTCAGCGACATCATCGAGGGCAAGCAAGGCCGCTTCCGTCAGAACCTGCTCGGTAAGCGTGTCGACTACTCCGGTCGTTCCGTGATCGTGGTGGGTCCGAAGCTGAAGATGCATCAGTGCGGTCTTCCCAAGGAGATGGCGATCGAGCTGTTCCAGCCGTTCGTCATCCATCGCCTGATCCGTCAGAACATCGTCAACAACATCAAGGCCGCCAAGAAGCTGATTCAGCGGGCCGATGATGAAGTGATGCAGGTGCTGCAGGAAGTGATCGATGGTCACCCGATCCTGCTCAACCGTGCTCCGACACTGCACCGCCTGGGTATTCAGGCTTTCGAGCCCAAGCTGGTTGATGGCCGTGCCATTCAGCTGCACCCTCTGGTCTGCCCAGCCTTCAACGCTGACTTTGACGGTGACCAGATGGCTGTCCATGTGCCGCTGGCGATCGAGGCCCAGACCGAAGCCCGCATGTTGATGCTGGCCAGCAACAACATTCTTTCGCCTGCCACGGGCGAGCCGATCATCACCCCGTCTCAGGACATGGTGCTTGGTGCCTATTACCTGACGGCACTGCAGCCCGACGCCAAAACTGTGGAGTTCGGTGATCGTGGCCGCACCTTCTCCGGACTGGAGGATGTGATTCATGCCCACGCCGACAACCGCGTCGGTCTGCACGAGTGGGTCTGGGTGCGCTTCAACGGTGAAGTGGACGACGACGACGATCGTGACGAGCCGATCAAGGCCGAGACCCTCAGCGACGGCACTCGCATGGAGCAGTGGACCTACCGCCGTGATCGCTTTGACGAAGACGGTGCCCTGATCAGTCGCTACATCCTCACAACAGTGGGCCGCGTGGTGATGAATCACACGATCATCGATGCGGTGGCAGCCACCTGACGCCTGATTGATTCCCTTCCCCACCCCGTATTGACCGACTGATCGCTGCCATGACCTCCACTCCTTCCAAATCCCGTAAATCCTCCAAAGGCTCCAAGGGCTCCAAGGCGTCCAAAGCCGCGAAAGCGGCTGAGGCTGCTGCCGCCAGCAAGGCGTTAGCCAAAACACCACCTCCGTTCCGCAACCGGGTGGTCGACAAGAAGGGCCTCAAAAATCTGGTGGCTTGGGCCTATAAGCATCACGGCACCGCGGCCACGTCGTCGATGGCGGATCAACTCAAGGATCTCGGCTTCAAATACGCCACTCAGGCCGCGGTCTCCATCTCTGTGGATGACCTCAAGGTGCCCGAAGCCAAGCAGGATCTGCTGGGGCAGGCGGAAGAGCTGATCACCGCCACGGAAGAGTCCTATCGCCTCGGTGAAATCACCGAGGTGGAGCGTCACACCAAGGTGATCGACACCTGGACCGAGACCAATGAGCGTCTCGTGGATGCGGTCAAGAAGAACTTCAACCAGAACGACCCGCTGAACTCGGTCTGGATGATGGCCAACTCCGGCGCCCGCGGAAACATGTCGCAGGTGCGTCAGCTGGTGGGCATGCGTGGCCTGATGGCCAACCCCCAGGGTGAAATTATTGACCTTCCGATCCGTACCAATTTCCGTGAGGGTCTGACGGTCACTGAATATGTGATCTCCTCCTACGGCGCTCGCAAGGGCCTGGTGGACACCGCGCTGCGGACCGCAGACTCTGGCTACCTGACGCGCCGTCTGGTGGACGTGGCCCAGGACGTGATCGTGCGTGAAGACGATTGCGGCACCACCCGTTCGATCATGGTGAAAGCCGAGGACGGCAAGTACGGAAGCCGTTTGGTGGGTCGTCTCACGGCTGATCAGGTGGTCAACAGTGACGGCGAGGTGCTGGCTGAACGCAACACGGAAATCGACCCCCCTTTGTCGCAGCGTTTTGAAAAGGCCGGTGTACCTGCTGTGATGGTTCGCTCTCCGCTGACCTGCGAAGCCAACCGTTCGGTCTGCCGCAAGTGCTACGGCTGGGCTCTGGCCCACAACGAACTGGTCGACCTGGGTGAAGCCGTCGGCATCATTGCGGCCCAGTCGATCGGTGAGCCTGGAACGCAGCTCACCATGCGGACCTTCCACACCGGCGGTGTGTCCACAGCCGAAACTGGTGTGGTGCGCTCCAAGGTTGAAGGCACCGTTGAGTTCGGTTCAAAAGCCCGCGTGCGCCCCTACCGCACCCCCCACGGTGTGAACGCTGAGCAGGCTGAGGTTGATTTCACCCTCACCATCAAGCCATCTGGAAAGGGCAAGGCTCAAAAGATCGAGATCACCAACGGATCTCTGTTGTTTGTCGACAACGGTCAGCAGATCGACGCAGACGTGACCGTTGCCCAGATCTCCGCCGGCGCTGTCAAGAAGAGCGTTGAGAAGGCCACTAAAGATGTGATCTGCGATCTGGCCGGTCAGGTGCGCTATGAGCAGGTCATCCAGCCCCGAGAGGTCACCGACCGTCAGGGCAATATCACCCGCAAGGCCTCCCGTCTGGGTCGGATGTGGGTGCTGGCCGGTGATGTCTACAACCTGCCCCCCAACGCTAAGCCTGTGGTGAAGCCGGGCGCCTCGGTGTCTGAGGGTCAGGTGCTGGCTGAAGCCAGCCAGTCGAGTGAGTATGGCGGCGATGTCCGTCTGCGCGATTCACTCGGCGATTCGCGCGAGGTTCAGATCGTCACCACGGCGATGACCCTCAAGGATTTCAAATTGCTCGGTGAGTCCACCCACGCAGGTGAAATCTGGAACCTTGAGGCCAAGGACGGCACGCGTTACCGCCTCAACACCATCCCCGGCAGCAAGATCGGCTCTGGTGAAGTGGTGGCTGAGCTGGCGGATGATCGCTTCCGTACCCAGACCGGTGGTCTGGTGCGTTTTGCCACCGGCCTGGCGATCAAGAAGGCCCGTTCCGCCAAGAACGGCTACGAGGTCAACAAGGGCGGAACCATGCTTTGGATCCCCCAGGAAACCCACGAGATCAACAAGGACATCTCCCTGTTGATGATCGAGGACGGCCAGTGGATCGAAGCCGGCACTGAGGTCGTCAAGGACATCTTCAGTCAGACCGCCGGCATCGTCACCGTCACCCAGAAGAACGACATCCTGCGCGAGATCATCGTGCGCAGTGGCAGCTTCCATCTCTGCACGGAGAAGAAAGCTCTCGAGCGCTTCGAAGGCGACGGCGTCATGGTCAATCCTGGTGAGGCGATTGCCAAAGGCATCAAGAGCGATGCCATGGTCTTCGTTCAGACCGTGGAAACCCCTGAAGGCAAAGGTCTTCTGCTGCGTCCCGTTGAGGAGTACACCATCCCCAACGAAGCCCAGCTTCCTGAACTCGGCCATGTCAAACAGCCCAATGGTCCCCACCTGGGTCTGAAGGCCACCCAGCGTCTGGCGTTCAAAGACAACGAGCTGGTGAAGTCGGTTGAAGGTGTCGAGCTGCTCAAGACTCAGCTCAGCCTTGAGACTTTCGACACCACCCCTCAAATGACGGTGGATGTGGAACGCGTCCCCGACAAGCGCGCCAAGACCATCGAGCGCCTGCAGCTGGTGATTCTTGAGAGCATCCTGGTGCGTCGCGACACCATGTCTGATTCCAGCCATGGTTCCACCCACACCGAACTCCAGGTGGAAGACGGTCAGTCGATCAAGGCTGCCGATGTGGTGGCGACCACTCAGATTCTCTGCAAGCAGGAAGGCGTCGCTCAGATGCCTGAGGAGCTCGACGACGAACCCGTGCGCCGTCTGATCGTGGAGCGTGACGAAGACACCACCACGATTTCCACCAGTGGCACGCCCAGCGTGACCGTTGGTCAACGGGTTGTTGATGGTGACGAGCTGTGTGCTGGTCAGCCCGCCGGCTGTTGCGGTGAGATCGAAAAGGTCGACAGCAATTCAGTCACCATGCGTCTTGGTCGTCCCTACATGATCTCCCCCGAGTCGCTTCTGCACGTGCGTGACGGTGATCTCGTTCAGCGCGGTGACGGCTTGGCGTTGCTGGTGTTCGAACGCCAGAAAACCGGTGACATCGTTCAGGGTCTGCCCCGTATTGAGGAACTGCTGGAAGCCCGTCGCCCCCGGGAATCTGCGATTCTTTGCAAAAAGCCCGGCACTGTTGAGATCAAGCAGGGTGAGGACGACGAAAACACCGTCGTCACTGTGATTGAGGCCGACGATGCCATCGGTGAATACCCGATTCTTCTGGGGCGGAACGTGATGGTCAGCGATGGTCAGCAAGTCCGGGCCGGTGAGCTGCTGACTGATGGTCCGATTAATCCCCACGAGCTGCTCGAGTGCTTCTTCGAAGACCTCCGCTCCCGCAAGCCTCTGATGGATGCGGCCCAGGAGGCGATCGCCAACCTGCAGCACCGCTTGGTGAATGAGGTGCAGAACGTCTACAAGTCTCAGGGCGTGTCGATCGACGACAAGCACATCGAGGTGATCGTGCGACAGATGACCAGCAAGGTGCGGGTCGAAGACGCCGGTGACACCACCCTGCTGCCTGGAGAGTTGATCGAGCTGCGTCAGGTGGAAGACACCAACCAGGCGATGTCGATCACCGGTGGAGCTCCCGCTGAGTTCACTCCGGTGCTGCTGGGTATCACCAAGGCGTCCCTCAACACCGACAGCTTCATCTCTGCTGCCTCCTTCCAGGAGACCACCCGCGTGCTCACCGAAGCTGCCATCGAGGGCAAGAGCGACTGGCTGCGCGGGCTCAAGGAGAACGTGATCATCGGTCGCCTGATCCCTGCCGGTACCGGTTTCAGTGGTTTCGAAGAGGAACTGCGGGCTGAGGCGGGTCCCCATCCCGACATCCTTTCGGAGGATCCCGCCGGTTATCGCCGGATGCAGAACCTCCGCCCCGACTACACCGTTGACATGCCGGCCGCTGAGGCCACCCAGGCTGCCGCGGTGCTCGATGATCCCAGTGATGCCGATCTGGAAGCCACCCGCTCCCGTCATGGCATCGAAGACAAGAGCACCTTTGCTGCCTTTACTCGCCCTGACGCCGACAACGAGTTGAAGGAAGAGCAGGTGCTGGATGCCGAGGCTGTGGAAGGGCTGCAGGAAGAAGGCCTGCTAAGCGATGAGTGAGCCTCGGCTCACGATTCAAGGGAGTGGCTTCGGCCACTCCAGACTGTGTTGTTTACCGGGTCCCGCCCATGCTTGAGCCCACCTTGATTCCCAAGCGCAAGCTCCCTCGGTATGGGTTCCACACCCACACCGAGCGCCTGAACGGTCGTGTCGCCATGCTCGGGTTCATTGCCCTGTTGGTGCTCGAGTTCAAACTTGGCCACGGTGTGATCTCCTGGTGAGCATTGCTCTGCTCGGGCGCAGCGCCGCCGATCTCGAGCAATGGGCCGTTGCCCAGGGCCAGTCATCCTTTCGTGGGCGTCAGCTCCACGACTGGTTGTACGCCAAGGGTGCTCGGGATCTCAATGGCATCACCGTGTTGCCGAAGGTTTGGCGCGCGGCCCTGCAAGAGCAGGGCGTTGTGGTTGGACGGCTGCAAGAGCAATTGCGGTCGGTCGCCAGTGATGCCACCACCAAGCTGTTGCTCGGCACCGAGGATGCCGAGACCATCGAAACCGTTGGCATCCCAACGGATCAGCGCCTGACGGTCTGTGTTTCAAGCCAGGTGGGTTGCCCGATGGCCTGCCGCTTCTGCGCGACCGGGAAAGGGGGGCTTCAGCGCTCGCTGGCGACGCACGAAATCGTTGACCAGGTGCTCAGCATTCGTGAAGTGATGGATCGCCGTCCGTCCCACGTGGTGTTCATGGGCATGGGTGAGCCGCTGCTCAACATTGATGCTGTGCTCGAGGCGATTCGCTGCTTCAACGATGATCTCGGCATTGGTCAGCGCCGGATCACAGTCAGCACCGTTGGTGTCCCGCGCACCCTGCCCAAACTGGCCGAACTGGCGATGGAACGCCTGGGTCGTGCCCAGTTCACCCTGGCGGTCAGCCTGCATGCCCCCAATCAGCAGCTGCGCGAAGAACTGATCCCCACAGCGCATGCCTATCCCTTCGAGGCATTGCTCGACGACTGCCGCCACTATCTCGCCATCACGGGGCGGCGGGTCAGTTTCGAATACATCCTTCTGGGTGGACTCAATGACCATCCCGCCCATGCCGAAGAGCTGGCCGATCGGGTTGGCGGCTTCCAGAGTCATGTGAATTTGATTGCCTACAACCCGATTGAAGAAGAGGAATTCCAGCGCCCATCCGCGGAGCGCATTGCTGGTTTCCGTCGGGTTCTGGAACGGCGTGGCGTCGCGGTCAGCCTGCGTGCCAGTCGCGGCCTCGACCAGAACGCCGCCTGCGGTCAATTGAGGCGACAAAACAAGCCATAACGGTTGAACTAAGGGAGACTGCGCCCATCTGCGATGGGCCATGACCGGCGTTGATTGGCTGATTCTTGTGCTCTACATGGCCGGCACGCTGGTGTTGGGGTTGTGGTTGGCACGTCGGAACCGCAGCGAAGACGATTACTTCGTCGCCGGGCGCAGCCTCAGCGGATGGCTGGCCGGTGCCTCGATGGCGGCCACCACCTTCTCGATCGATACGCCGTTGTACGTGGCCGGGCTGGTGGGGACCCGCGGTCTTGCCGGTAACTGGGAATGGTGGAGTTTTGGCCTTGCCCACGTGGCGATGGCGGTGGTGTTTGCACCCCTCTGGCGTCGCAGTGGCGTGATGACCGACGCGGCCTTCACGGAACTGCGCTACGGCGGTGCACCGGCGGCCTGGCTGCGGGGGATCAAGGCCTTTTTGCTGGCCCTGCCGGTGAACTGCATTGGCATTGGTTATGCCTTTCTGGCCATGCGCAAGGTGGTGGAAGCCCTGGGCATCGTGTCGAATCAGCCCATGGCCTCGTTGGCTGGCTTGCCCGACACGGTGGCTCTGTTGGCAGTGGTGGCTTTGCTCGTGTTGATCTACACCGTGGCGGGTGGCCTCTGGGCGGTTGTGGTCACCGATTTTGTGCAGTTGGTACTGGCGCTGCTGGGGGCAATTGCAGTGGCCTGGGCTGCCGTTCATGCCGCCGGTGGCATGAACGCCATGCTCAATCAGCTTGAGGATCTGGGCCGGCCGGAGCTCTTGGCTCTGGTGCCTTGGCACTGGAATGACAGTGGTTTCGAGTGGATCGGCGGAGCTGGGATCAGTGCTGCCACATTCCTGGCTTACCTCAGCGTGCAGTGGTGGAGCTTTCGCCGCAGCGACGGGGGTGGTGAGTTCATTCAGCGCATGCTGGCCACGCGGGATGAGCGGCAAGCTCAGCTGGCTGGCTGGGTGTTTTTGGGTGTCAACTACCTCTTGCGCAGCTGGCTGTGGGTCTTGGTGGCTCTTGCGGCTTTGGTGTTGCTACCGGCCCAGGGTGATTGGGAACTCAGTTATCCCACCCTGGCCGTGAACTATCTGCCGCCGGTGGTGCTGGGCCTGGTGGTGGTGTCGCTGGTGGCGGCCTTCATGAGCACTGTGAGTACGGCAGTGAACTGGGGAGCCAGTTACCTCACCCATGACTTGTATCAGCGTTTTCTGCGACCCAAGGCCAGCCAGACCGAGCTGCTGCTGGTCGGTCAGCTCACCAGTGTTCTCCTGCTGGTATTGGGGGTGATCACGGCATTGATCAGTGACAGCATCGGCACGGTGTTCCGTCTGGTGATTGCCATTGGTACGGGTCCCGGGGTGGTGCTCGTGTTGCGTTGGTTCTGGTGGCGCATCAATGCAGCCGCCGAACTGACGGCCATGGTCTGTGGTTTTGTGGTTGGCCTTTGTACCTCCGTGGTGCCGTTGTTGGTGATTCCTGACTACGGCATGCGTTTGATGGTCACCACGGGCATCACGGCCGTGGTTTGGATTGTGGTCATGCTGATCACGCCGCCGGAATCGGAAGCGGTGATGGAGACGTTTGTGCGTCAGGTGCAGCCGCCAGGCCCTGGTTGGCGTCGTTGGCGTGAGCGCTTCGGGGTTGAGATGGTGGATCCACTCAGTGAATTGATCCGTCGCTTTCTGCTCAGCAGTGCGGTGCTGTTCGGGGGTCTGCTGGGATCGGGTGCCTTCCTTCTGCATCAATCGCGGATCGGTTGGCTTGGTCTGGTGGTGGCGGTGCTCTGCGGGTTACCCCTGCTGCGCTCCTATGGCCTTCGTTTTGGATCCAACTGAGCAGACTGGCCGGAGCAGCAGGCTTCACAATGGTTGCCAAAGCATTGTTGACGTGCAGTTCTTCCGTTCCACCCTTCTGCCGGCACTGATCGTGCTGTTGTTTGCCCTGGCGCTGGTGGCGGTCAGTGCCCGGATCTGGCTTCCGGGCGACATGTTGGCTCCTGCTCCCGTCGGCTGATCCCGTTGATGCCACTCCCTCTACGATCAGCACCATGAGCGATCACGAGAACCAGCTAAGCGACCAGGAGTTGGCCAACTTGGCCATCGATCCTGATGTGCTTGAAAAAGAGCTGGAGGCAGAACAACTTGTTGACCCGCTCGACGAGATCTCATGCGATGAAAACGCTGATGAGACGCTCCAGGCAGCACGGGATTGTGATGCCGGTCTCGAATGGTTGAAGAGTGGGCCTGAGCACAGGCTTCAGGGTTTGAGGGTTTTTTGTGAGCATCGTGACCCGCGTGCAGTTCCGCTGTTGCTGCCCTTGCTCCAGGAGACCTGTCCGATCGTTCGGATGAGTGCTGTTTATGCACTGGGTCGGAATCCATCGCCCGCTGCTGTTGAGCCACTGCTCAAATTGCTTCAACTCGATGCCAATGGCTATGTGCGCAAGGCAGTGGCCTGGAGCTTGGGGAATCACGCTGACGGACCTGTCTTGACCCCGCTGGTGCGGGCTCTGCAGGCCGATATCGCTGCTGTTCGGCTTTGGGCTTCTGTGTCTCTGGCTGAAGCGGGTGTCACGTCGCCCGCCAAAGCTGATCTGGCGGCTGGTCAGCTCCTCACGAGTCTCGCGATCGACAGCGAACCGGTGGTGCGCAGCAACTGCATTTGGTCTCTGGGTCGGCTGATCGACCAATTGGTGGATCCTCGTCGTGATGAGGTGGTGGAAGCCTTTGTCAATGCGCTGGTGCACGATCAGGAGCCTTCAGTGCGGGACGAGGCGCGCACCGCTCTTGAGCAGCTTGAGAACCCTGAATTGCTCGAGCGGGTTCAGACCCTTGTGGATGAGGGATTGCTGGGCTGATCTCTGCCCTTCGCTCCGGCCCCTCTTCTGTTGGTGTGCTGTAACAGCTGGCCGTCACTGACGCCCTGGGTTGCTTAGCATTTCTCCATTCCTGGTTGAGGTGCATGCCCCAACGCACACTCCGCTTCCGGATCCTTCCTGACGGCCGCGTCGAGGAACGGGTCGAAGGCATTGAAGGAGATGCGTGTCTGGGTCTCACTGAACGACTGGAGACCACTCTGGGTTCCGTCGAACGGAGAGAGGCCACATCTGAGGCCTACAGCACGCGGACTGAACAGTCCCAGCCCTTGTCCGTTGAACAACACTGATGTCCCACTTCAGCACTGTCAAAACCGAGTTGCGCCAACGGGAGCCTTTGGTTGCTGCTCTGCGTGATCTGGGTTACTCCCCTGAGGAGGGCGCGCGTCAGGTGCGGGGTTATCGCGGTCAGACGGTTGAAGCCGAGTTGGCTGTGACCATGGACCAGGGTGGTGATCTCGGATTCCGCTGGAATGCCGAATCTGGTGCTTACGAGCTGGTGACCGATCTGGACCTCTGGAAGCAGCAGGTGCCGATTGAGCGCTTTCTCTCCAAGCTCACGCAGCGCTATGCCTTCAACACCGTTCTCGCGGCCAGTGCTCAGGAAGGGTTTGAAGTCGCTGAGCAGCGCAACTGTCAAGACGGTTCGATTGAGCTGGTCGTGACCCGCTGGGACGCCTGATCAACGAGCGTTCGTAGCGTGTCGCTCTCATTCGATCCTTCGGCGGCGTACCAGGCATCACCTGAGGCGGCTGACCAGCGCACAGGCCATGAGCCTGTGCTTGGTGGTGAGTTGCGCGAAAAAGCTGTTTGGGTCGATGAAGCGGTCTGTATTGGATGCCGCTATTGCGCCCACGTGGCCTGCAACACTTTCGCGATCGAGCCCACACTGGGCCGATCGCGCGCACTCCGCCAAGACGGAGATAGCAGTGCCTGCATTCAGGAGGCCATTGATACCTGTCCCGTGGACTGCATCCACTGGGTCGATTTCGAAGAGCTCGAGGGCTTGAGGGTGCGCCTGGAAGGCATGGAGCTGTTGCCATTGGGCCTCCCTTCACCAGCGCGTCCCCGCCGTCAGCTCCCGCGAAGTCGACCGTGATGTCGTCTTTATCCATGCCTTCGGCCTTGCCGACCCGTCGCTTCGGGCGCACCGAGCTGT
Organism: Synechococcus sp. RS9916; assembly: GCF_000153825.1. NCBI lineage: Bacteria > Bacillati > Cyanobacteriota > Cyanophyceae > Synechococcales > Synechococcaceae > Synechococcus > Synechococcus sp. RS9916. The sequence continues at coordinate 1,504,199 of NZ_DS022299.1, read as the reverse complement.
CCATGCCGGTGCTGTCGCTGGGCGGCATGCGTTTTCAGCAGAGCTGGACCGATCTTCCCGCTGCAGACATCACCACCAGTTCTCAGCAGACAGTTGCTGAAACCTTGAAGCGGGCTGTGTCCTGCGGTTTCCATCATCTGGAAACAGCTCGCCACTACGGCAGTTCCGAGCGTCAGATCGGTTGGGCTTTGCCTGATGTGCCTGATCCGCAAAGGATTTTGCAAACCAAGGTGCCGCCCAAGGACGATCCCGCGCTCTTTGAGCAGGAACTGGAGCTCAGCGTGGAACGCCTCGGCGGATTAAGGCTCGATCTGCTGGCGATTCATGGCATCAACCTGCCTGAACATCTTGACTGGACGGTGCGGGCAGGCGGGTGTCTGGATGTGGTGCGTCGCTGGCAGCAGCAGGGCCGTATCGGCCATGTCGGCTTTTCCACCCATGGCCCCACGGAGCTCATCCTTGCGGCGATTGCCACCGATGCCTTCGATTTCGTCAACCTGCATTGGTACTTCATCCGTCAAGACAACGACCCTGCTCTGACGGCGGCAACCCGTCACGACATGGGCGTGTTCATCATTAGTCCCACTGATAAAGGCGGGCACCTGCACACGCCTTCGGCTCGATTGTCCGAGCTGTGCAAGCCCCTGCATCCGATCGTCTTCAACGATCTGTTCTGTCTCAGTGATCCCCGCGTCCACACCATCAGCGTTGGTGCCGCCCGTCCGGGCGATCTTGACCTTCATCTGGATGCGCTCACCCATCTGGAGCATGCACAGGAGCTGATTGCACCGATTGCAGCGCGGCTGGAGGCTGCGGCGCGTTCGTCTCTGGGGGAGGCCTGGTGTGACACCTGGCGTCAGGGGCTTCCCGACTGGGATCAAACACCCGGGCAGATCAATTTACCGGTGCTGCTGTGGCTGCATGGTCTGGTGGAGGCCTGGGGCTTAGAGGGATATGCCCGTGCCCGTTATGGGTTGCTGGGTCAGGGGTCCCATTGGTTCCCGGGTGCGAATGCCGATGCCCTCGACCATGCGGTCAGCGAGGCGAATCTGCAGACCGTGCTGGGCGAGAGTCCTTGGAGTGATCAGATCCCTGAGCTTTTGCGGGGCTTGCGCAAGCGGGTGGGAGGCGCGACGCAGAAACGGCTGTCGAGCACCTGATCAACGATCACAAACGGTCTAACTAGGTGTTGAACCCAGTGGCAGTTTCGCCGGCAGGCCAATGGCCCGTGGGTAGGCCTTGGGGCAGGGAGCTGTGGGCTGCAACCGGAACTGATGGCGCATCCCTTTTCCGGCGGGGAGTTCGCGTCCTTCCTGGAATCGAATTCTGGCTTTGAGTGCCAGCAAGGCCTGCTCGAGCTCGCGTTGGTCGGTTTGATCCCAGCGGCCCCGATACAGAAGCGCCTCACCCTGGGGTTGCAGCAGGGGGACCAGGTATTCGGCCACCACGGGAGCGGCGGCAACAGCCCGTGCCATGGCGAGATCGAACTGGCCCCGACAGCCGCGGTCACGGCCGGTGAGTTCCACCCGTTCGGTGCGGATGCGGACCCGTTCCTTGAGGCCGATGGCCTCGGCCATCGCCAGCACGGCTGCGGTTTTGCGCCCGACTGAATCGACCAGCGTGAGCTGGGCTCCCGGCAAGGCGATGGCGACGGCCAGACCCGGGAAACCGCCACCGGTGCCCACATCAATGCATCGTCGCGGTGCGTTCGGGGTTCGCAATTCGTCCTGCAGGGGCCAGAGGCTGTCGAGGATCTGTGCGATCCAGAAGTCCTCCCGTTCCAGCAGTCGGGTGAGATTGACGCGTGCGTTCCAGCGCAGCAGTTCCTGCTGCAGTGCTTCGAACTGATGTCGCTGCTCCGCAGACGGCGTCCAGCCCAGGGCCTCCCAGAGGGCCGGACCTGGAACGCTGTAGGTGGGCGGGGTCGGCATGGCAGCCGGCAGCTCAGTTCTTCCTAGGATGACGCCTCGCCCACCGGATCCAAGCGGGCCTGGCCCTTCGACGTTTGAGCAGCGCACAGAGCCACTACGAACGTCTTGGTGTGGCCCCAGAGGCCGATGCGTTGACGCTGCGTCAAGCCTTTCGTCGTCGCAGCAAAGCCCTTCATCCCGACACCACTGCATTGCCTGCAGCCGAGGCGGCTCGGCAGTTCCAGAAGCTGCGTGAGGCGTATGACCTGCTGCAGGATCCACGCCAGAGGGCTGCCTATGACGCAGGGTTGGCTGCAGCGGATCAGGTTTCACCTGTCCCAACCCCTTCGCCGGTTGCTCAGCGTCATTCCGATGGCTGGGGGCACGTGGGTGAACGTCGCCCCTTATCCGGCGGCGAGTGGTGGGCTTTGGTGCTCTTGGTGCTGGCCCTGGCGTTTTGTCTCCTGCTGGGGCTCGGTGGTGCCTGGGCCCGGGGCTTGGAACTTCAGGTGCAGCCCAGTTGGATGGTGGCGGAGCAGACTTCTCCTCAGCCTCTGAACCGCGCCCGCAGCGATGAGCCCCCTGCCGCCCGCCCAGACGCCCCTGAACCAGCATTCGTTGCGGGCCCTTGAGACCTGGCTGGCCGATCTCGGCGCCGTGCGCAGTGACCAGGATGCCTGCCTCTGGCAGTGGTCACAACCGCTCTGGTCAGCCCAGATCCGACTGGATCAGGAGGACCTTCAGGTGATCTGGCTCCAGGATGGAGCGACCTCTCAGCGCAGCTTCCCCTACGGCCTGTCTCGTCTGGATATCGAAGCGGCGATGCGGGCGGGGCCTTGAAGCGTTGCCATCATGACAATGTCGTTGCGGTGGATCCGGTGGCCAGAGCACATCCAGAGACCCGACGGTCGAACCGTTTTTGCTCGCCCGCGCAGCGCAGCCCGTATCACTCTCTTGCCGCTGGTACGGCGCTGACCCACGGGATGGAGATGTTCGCCGAAGGCGGCTGGTCGGCGATTCGCATCCGGCTGGAAGCCCGGGGTTGGTCACCCACCCAGATCGAGCTGATTCACGATCAGCTTCGTCAGGGATGGCCTCTGACCATGGCGGCCCGTCAGGTATCTCTTTCGACGGGATTGTGTCCGCTGCGCTCCCGTCCTCTTGGTTGAGATCAGCGGCACACGTCGCTGCGTTGTTCGCCGCTGGTGGACAGGGGACCACAGTTGAACCAGCGCACCAGGTTCACTTCCACGTCGGTGAACAGCACCAAGATGCCACCACAAAGAAGGACGACGGCGAGGGTGGCCCAGGTCTGACGGCGGCTCATGGGCAGGTGGACCGGCTGGAATGCAGTGCTTCGAACTTAGGGCCGAGTTGCTGCTGCCGCCACTGTTGATCAAGGCTTTCGGCGGTGAGGGGATTCAGCGGAGGTAGTTGCGCCAGCACGGGAACACCCCCCAGTTGTTCGAGGGTGCGGGGGTTGTCGGCATGGGCGGGTCCGTTGAGGACGAGTCCCAGCACGGTCAGGCCGCGGCGGTGTAGGGCTTCGAGGCTCAACAGGGTGTGATTGAGCGTGCCAAGGCCGCTTCGGCCAACCAGCACGATCGGCAGCTGCCAGCGTTCCAGCTGCTCGATCTGTAGCCAGTTGCGGCTCAGGGGCACCATCACGCCGCCAGCTGTTTCAACCACCAACGGCTCTGTCGTTGAGGGCAGGCTCAACTGGTCTGGGTCGATGCAGCAGTTTTCCTGCTCGGCAGCCCAGTGGGGTGAGACCGGTGCCTGAAACGCATAGGCCTCAGGAATCCAGCGTTGTTTGGGAAGTTGGAGCAATTGGGTCAGCCACTGTCGATCGCCTCCTTGCTCCAGTCCACTTTGCACTGGTTTCCAGTACTTGGCCTGCAGGCCCTGCACCAGCAGCGCGCTGACGACGGTCTTGCCCACATCGGTGTCGGTGCCGCAGACCACCAGCTGCAGTGGGGCCGCGCCAGGGGGGGCGGAGGTCATTGGCTGAGTGATTGGGTAGAAGCATCCTCGCCATCCAGCCAGTGGCGCACCCGCATCAGCAGGTCTGGTGCCAAGAGGGCATGGCCGCAGCCGCTCAGCACCCAGAGGTCTGCGGGGACCTCGAGGTGGGTGTCCAGGTCACGCTGGAGCTGCTGGCGTGCTTCCGCCACCACGATGGCGTCAGCCTCCGCGTTCACCACCAGCACCCGGGCCCGCGCAGGAAAACCGTCGGGAAGGGCGGTGGTGGCCATCAGCAGCTGGAGGTCGTTCTGCAGGCGTTGGCGGCCTGTCTCGCTCAGGCCTTCGTTGACGGGGCTTGATGGCAGAGCGCTGTTGGGTGTGGGCGCTGCAGCTCGTTCGAGAAAGGTCTGCAACATGGCGCTTTCCCTGGAGGTTCCGATGCAGCGTTCCATGCCTTGGAGGCCGGTTTGCAGCGCTCGTCCGGCCCTGCCCTGAGGCACAAAACGACTGAAGCTCGCCAGCAGCACCACGTCGGTGGCCTCGGCAAGCAGGGGCGATGCGAGCAGATGGGCCCCTAAGGAGTGGGCGATCACGACGCGACGTCGACGTGCTGCAGGGTCGGGGTCCTTCTGCCAGTGCAGTTGGCGTGGCTCCAGTGATCCATAGCCCCGTTCACCGCTTTGCCAGATCCAACCATGGTTTTGGAAGTGGCGTCCCCAGGGCCCCCAGGAGCGGCTGTCGCCGCTCCAACCATGCATCGCGATCACCTGCTTCATGGGTGCTGGATCAAGGGTGTCGTGTTGCCTTCAGGCGGCGCAGCAGTAGCGCCAATGTGTCATCGCTCTGCTGTCGGTGCAGCACTAGGCGCAAGCGGGCTGAGCCCTCCGGCACGGTGGGTGGGCGAATGGCAATGCTCAGCACACCGTCTGCCTCCAGCTGTTGTTGCAGATCCAGCGCTGCCTGGTCGTCTCCCACCAGAAGGGGAAGAATCGGCCCTTTCCCTCCGGGCCGGGGCCAACCGGCCGCGGCAATAGCATCCCGCCAGTGCTCGGCCTTGGCGACCAGCTCTTGCCCCCAGTGCGGCTGGCTCCTGATCAGTGCCAAGGCTGCCAAGGCTGCAGCGGCGAGGGGTGGGGCCAGGGCGGTGGTGTAGCGGAACGCGCCGCTGGTTTGCAGCAGCCTCTCGCCCAGTGCTTCGTCGCAGGCTAGGAAGGCTCCACCACTGCCGAAGGCTTTGCCAAAGGTGCCACTCACCATCGTTACCCCGGCGCCGGCGTTGGCCTCGGGCTGTGCGAGCGCTGCCGTTAGGCCTCGTCCGCCAGGGCCGAGCACCCCGAGGGCGTGGGCTTCATCAATCAGCAGCTGGGCGTGGAAGCGGCTGCAGAGGGCAGACAGACCGGCGAGGTCGGGGCTGGTGCCTTCCATGCTGAACAGGCTTTCGCTCAGCACCAGGAGCGGTTGGTTGGGGCGGTTCGTCCGCACCTGCTGCAAATGCCGCTCCAGATGGTTGAGATCGTTATGGGCGAAGCGCTTGAGGCGCGCACCGCTGGCTTGCACCCCCACCAGCAGGGAGTGGTGGATCAAGCGGTCGGCCAGCACCGTGGTGTGGCGATCGGCGAGGGCGGACACCGCCGCGAGATTGGCCTGAAACCCGCTAGGGAAGAGCAACACCCGCTGCCATCCCAGCCAAGTGCTGAGGTCGGCCTCTAATTGCTGGTGCACGGGACGACTTCCGCTCACAAGGCGAGAACCACCGGATCCCACTCCCTGCTCGTGCATGGCCGCCCCGGCAGCCTCCAGGAGTGCGGGATGGCGCGCCAGATTGAGGTAGTCGTTGCTGGCCAGGTCGCGCAGCCCAGGATCATTGCCGTCGCTGCTGACAGCGCGTAGACGTCCTTCGTCGTTGGTGCTGTGCGGGGTCGGGGCCCAGGTGCGCAAGCGGCGACGGCGGGCAGGCGGAAGGCTGGCCATCCCATCACTTTGGTGCACGCAGTACAGACGTTGCGCTAGTCCTCCTTAGGATCCTGGCCATGGCTGATCGCGATTCACCCTCCACGGAACAGCAAGCCGATGGGGTGATCGACCTCAATCAGCTGTTTCCTTTTCCTCTGGATGACTTTCAGTTGGAGGCGATTGATGCCCTCAACCAGGGGCATTCGGTTGTTGTTAGCGCGCCGACAGGATCGGGCAAAACCCTGGTGGGCGAATACGCCATCCACCGGGCCATTGCCCATGGTCAGAAGGTCTTCTACACAACACCGCTGAAGGCGTTGTCGAACCAGAAGCTCCGGGATTTCCGTGAGCAGTTTGGTGCGGAGAATGTCGGCTTGATGACCGGCGACCTGAGCGTGAATCGCGAAGCCCGGGTGGTTGTGATGACCACCGAGATCTTCCGCAACATGCTCTACGCCGAGGCAGAGGAGGGCAACGATCCACTGGCGGATGTGGAGGCGGTGGTGCTCGATGAGTGCCACTACATGAATGACTCCCAGCGCGGCACCGTCTGGGAGGAATCAATCATTCACTGCCCTCCTTCAGTGCAGTTGGTGGCGCTGTCGGCCACGGTGGCCAACGCCGGTCAGCTCACGGATTGGATTGAGCGGGTGCATGGGCCCACCCGGCTGGTGCTCAGTGATTTTCGGCCAGTGCCCCTGCAGTTCAGCTTCTGCAGTGCCAAGGGGCTGCATCCCTTGCTGAATGAGGCAGGTACTGGTCTGCATCCCAACTGCAAGGTGTGGCGGGCTCCCAAAGGTCACAAACGCAAGGGGCGTTCGCCCAAGCCGCCCCAGCCGGAGGCACCGCCGATCAGCTTTGTGGTGGCCCAGATGGCGGAGCGCGCGATGCTCCCCGCGATCTATTTCATTTTCAGCCGCCGCGGCTGCGACAAGGCGGTGCGTGATCTGGGAGTGCAGTGCCTGGTGACCGCGGAAGAGCAGGCTCGGATTGCAGCTCGGCTGAAGGCCTACACCGCCGCCAATCCAGAGGCGGTTCGTGATGGGTTGCATGCCGATGCCCTGTTGCGGGGTATCGCTGCCCACCACGCCGGCGTCCTGCCGGCATGGAAGGAACTCATCGAAGAGCTGTTCCAGCAAGGGTTGGTGAAGGTGGTGTTTGCCACCGAGACCCTGGCCGCAGGCATCAACATGCCGGCCCGCAGCACTGTGATTGCGTCGCTCTCCAAGCGCACCGAACGGGGGCATCGGCCTTTGATGGCCAGTGAGTTTCTGCAGATGGCCGGTCGTGCTGGCCGCCGAGGTCTTGATTCCAAGGGCTATGTGGTCACGGTTCAGAGCCGTTTTGAGGGGGTGCGTGAGGCCGGTCAGCTGGCCACGAGCCCCGCGGATCCCTTGGTGAGTCAGTTCACCCCCAGCTACGGGATGGTGCTCAATCTGTTGGCTCGCCACGACCTCGCCAAGGCCAGGGAATTGGTGGAGCGCAGTTTTGGCCGTTATCTGGCCAGTCTCGACCTGGTTGAGGAGGAGGAAATCCTTACCCAGCTGCGTCTGCAGCTGGGCCAGCTTCAAGGCACCTCTGGTGACGTGCCCTGGGAAGACTTCGAGGACTACGAAAAACGTCGCGGGCGGCTGCGGGAGGAACGCCGGTTGCTGCGCATCCTTCAACAGCAGGCCGAGGAAACATTGGCCAACGAACTCACGCTGGCCCTGCAGTTCGCCAGCGTGGGCACCCTCGTCAGCCTCAAGGCCCCGCAGTTGCGTGGTGGTGTGACCCCGGCGGTGATTGTCGACAAGCTCGATGGCCCAGGACAGTTTCCGTTACTGCTCTGCCTCACCCAGGAGAACGTTTGGCTACTGGTGCCCTGTCAGGCGGTGGTCAGCCTGCATGCCGAGCTCAGCTGTCTGCAGGTGGATGGTGTCACCACTCCGGATTTGCATCGGGCTGGTGAGCTGCGCCATGGCGATCAACAGAGTGGTGGTCTGGCCTTGGCGGTCGCCCATATGGCCCAGCGCCACGACATGACCACTCCGCAATACGACCTGGCCGGTGAAGTGCTCTCCCAGGCTCGGTTGGTGAAGGAGTTGGAAGACGACCTCGAGACCCATCCGGCCCATCGCTGGGGTGATCGCCGCCAGCTCAAGAAGCATCGCCGGCGGATGGAGGAACTGGAGATTGAAATCAGCGAGCGCCAGCAGCTGCTCCATCACCGCGCCAATCGCCATTGGGAGATATTCCTGGCGCTGATCGAGATTCTTCAGCACTTCGGCTGCCTCGATGAGTTGCAGCCCACTGAGATCGGTCGCACGGTGGCAGCTCTGCGTGGGGATAACGAGCTCTGGCTTGGTCTGGCATTGATGAGTGGCCATCTCGATGACCTGCCGCCGGCGGAGCTGGCAGCGGTGTTTGAGGCCATCAGCACGGAGGTCAACCGCCCAGATCTCTGGAGTGGTTTTCCGCCACCGCCGCGCGCCGAGGAGGCCTTGCACGATCTGATGGGGATCCGCCGTGAACTGCTCAGGGCTCAGGAGCGCTGCAACGTGGTGGTGCCCGCCTGGTGGGAGCCGGAATTGATGGGTCTGGTGGAAGCCTGGGCCAACGGTTGCGCTTGGAATGACTTGATTGCCAACACCTCCCTGGATGAAGGCGATGTGGTGCGGATCATGCGCCGCACCGTGGATCTGCTGGCGCAGGTTCCCTATTGCGAAGCCATCAGCGAACAGCTGCGTAGCCATGCGCGTCAAGCGTTGCGGGCGATCAATCGCTTCCCGGTGGCGGAAGCCGACGATCTGCTCAAGGCCGCGGCTGCGGAAGCGGCGGGGCTCAATCCGGCGACTGAGCGGGCTGCTTGAGTCGCCGTTGCCCCACTCAACTGGGCCTCAATCCTGAGCCACAGCCATCGCTGCAGGGTCAACAACCTGGTCAAACTCTTCAGCACTCACATAGCCCAGTTCCAAGGCTGCTTCTTTGAGGCTTGAGCCTTGTTCGTGGGCGTGTTTGGCGATCGCGCTGGCTTTGTCGTAGCCGATCACTGGAGCGAGGGGAGTCACCAACATCAGCGATTGTTCAACGTCGTGCTCAATGCGGCTGCGATTGGGCTCCATGCCCTCCACCATCGCCACGCGGAAGCATCGACAGGCATCGGTGAGAAGGGTGATCGTCTCTAGCAGGTTGAAGCCGATCAACGGTTTGTAGACGTTCATCTGCAGATGGCCGCCGCTGCCGGCCATCGCCACCGCTGCATCGAGGCCGATCACCTGGGTGCAGACCATCGCCATCGCCTCGCACTGGGTGGGATTCACCTTCCCCGGCATGATTGAGCTGCCCGGTTCATTGGCCGGCAGATGCAGTTCCGCCAGGCCAGCGCGCGGACCGCAGGCCAGCAGACGGATGTCGTTGGCGATCTTCAGCAGGCTGACCGCCAGCAGGCGCAGCTGACCCATGGCATTGACGAGCCCGTCATGGCCAGCCATCACCGCAAATTTGTTGGGTGCTGAGCTGAAGGGCAGGCCCGTGAGCCGGGTGAGTTCTTCCGCTGCTAGTCGGGCAAATCCATCAGGAGCATTCAGGCCGGTGCCGACAGCCGTGCCCCCCAGCGGTAGTGGCAGCACCTCCGCCAGGCTGGCGTCGATCCGTTGTGCTGCGGTACCGATCTGATCGCGCCAGGCCGACGCTTCCTGGCCAAGGGTCAGCGGCACGGCGTCCTGCAGGTGGGTGCGCCCGATCTTGACGATGTCAGTCCAGGCATCCGCTTTGGCCCCGAAGGCGTTTTTCAGCCGTTGCAGTTCCGGCAGCAGACGGTGGCTGATGCCTTGCGCCGCTGCCACATGAATCGCTGCGGGGAAGGCGTCGTTGGTCGACTGGGAGCGGTTGACGTGGTCGTTGGGGTGCACCGGTTTGTGGCTTCCCAGGGGCTCGCCGGCTGCCTGCGCGGCCAGATTGCTGATCACCTCATTGAGGTTCATGTTGGTTTGCGTCCCGCTGCCGGTCTGCCAGACCCGCAGCGGGAACTGCCCGTCGTGCAGGCCTTCCGCCACAGCGGTTGCTGCAGCAACGATGTAATCGCGGCGTTCTGCATCTAATACGCCAAGTCGTGCATTGGTGATCGCGGCTGCTTGCTTGATCCGAGCCAGGGCGTGGATGAGCTCCGCCGGCATGCGATCCGCAGCAATGGCGAAATTATGCAGCGAACGCTGGGTTTGGGCCCCCCAAAGAGCCTCAGCAGGCACCTCGACAGGGCCCATGCTGTCGGTTTCAACCCGGGTCGCTGCCACCATCGTTGTTGGGCTCCGCTGCGCTGCCTGTGCTCAAGGATTCATCCTGCCAGCCAGGGTTCAGTCCTCTGCCCGGGGTCTCAGCACCAGCCACACGATCACCAGCAGCCCTGTGGTGCTGACGATCGTGTAAATCCAGTCGGCATAGGGCGTCCAGAACAGGGCCGCTGGCAGCAAGTCAGAAACCAGCTCAGAGACCAAGACGATCCCAGATCACACCAAGATTGGCCTGGTGCAGGTCTGTGCTGAAGCACTCCGCCAGTTGCTCGGCGTTGAGCTTGCTGGTCACATCCGGGTCAGCGGCCAGATTGGCGCGGAAATCACCACCATCGGTGTTCCACGCAGTGTGGGCGTTGCGCTGCACCACGCGGTAGGCGTCCTCCCGGCTCATGCCGGCATCCACCAGCCCAAGCAGGACCCGCTGGCTGAACACCACCCCGCCGTACACGTTCATGTTGCGGCGCATGTTGTCGGGATAGACCCCGAGGCCTGCGACCACCGCAGTCATTTCCCGCAGCATGAAGTGGAGGGTCACCGAGCAGTCGGGAAGCATCATGCGCTCCGTGGAGCTGTGGCTGATGTCGCGCTCGTGCCAGAGAGCCACGTTTTCTAGGGCTGCCACCACATACCCGCGCAGCACCCTGGCCAGGCCGCTGATCCGTTCACTGCGGATGGGGTTGCGCTTGTGGGGCATCGCTGAGCTGCCCTTCTGTCCTTTGGCAAAGCTTTCCTCCACCTCGAGCACGTCGGTGCGCTGCAGGTTGCGGATTTCGGTGGCAAAGCGATCCAGGGAAGCCCCCACCAGGGCCAGCGTTTGCACGTAATCGGCGTGGCGATCACGGGAGATCACCTGGGTGCTGGCGGTGTCGGGGGTGAGGCCCAGTCGTTCGCAGGTGAGCCGTTCCACCTCGGGATCCGTGTTGGCGTAGGTCCCCATGGCGCCACTGATCTGGCCCACAGCCACATCCTGTTCAAGGCGCTCGAGTCGTTCGGCGTTGCGGCGGGTTTCCGCCAGCCAGCCGGCTAGTTTGAAGCCGAACGTGATCGGTTCACCGTGGATGGCATGGGAGCGACCGATCATCACGGTGGCCTTGTGCTCCGCCGCCAGCTTGGCGATGGCCCCATCCAGGGCAGTCAGTTCCTTGCGCAGCAGGGCCACCGACGCCTTGAGCTGCAGGGCGATCCCGGTGTCGAGCACGTCGCTGCTGGTCATGCCCACATGGATGAACCGACCGGCATCACCAACGTGCTCATTCACGTTGGTGAGGAAGGCAATCACGTCGTGACGCACTTCCGCCTCGATTTCGAGAATGCGTTCAGGTTCGAAGGCCGCTTTGGTTCGGATGTCCTGCATGGCGTCCACGGGCACGCGGCCGAGGCTGCAATTGGCTTCGCAGGCTGCAACCTCTACATCGAGCCAGCTCTGGTATTTGGCTCTGTCAGTCCAGAGTTCGCCCATTTCGGGCAGGGTGTATCTCTCGATCAAGGCCAGCGCGTGGCAACGACCTGTCCAATGTATGGCCCAGCCTTCAGGCCGAATGGAGGCGCTGGTGCTCCACTTCCCACTGCACGTGTTTGCCCCAGGCCTGTTGCCGCACGAGGCAGCGGCCGCCTCGGCAATGGATCACTTGGAAAGGAGGCAGATCGGAGGGGTGGTTGTCGAGGGTCGCGAAGCTGCCGGGCGGCAGCAGCTCGAACACGGCGTTGTCTGGGTTGCTGCTGATGGGATGAAGCGTGCGCTCAGCCTGATTCCGGCCGGGGCGATGGCTGCGGGGAGGCTGACTGGCTGACACGGCCAAAGGCTCGGTTGGATTGATCTTCCCCGGGGTTTTGGGGTCTCCGGTCTGACCACCTGGATTTGTTCGGTTTTCCCCTCTGCTTTTATGACGAAATGGCACACAAGACCCGATTGGACCAGCACCTGCTGACGCTCGGCCTGGTGCCGACCCGTCAACAGGCGCAACAGTTGATCCGGGCCGGGAAGGTGCGTGATGGCTGTGGTCAGTTGCTGGACAAGCCAGGCCAACAGGTGGCGCCTGATCTCGCGGTGCGTGTGGAGCAGCCACCCCGCTTCGTGTCTCGGGGAGGGGAGAAGCTGCTCGGTGCATTGGAGGTTTTCCCGATTCAGGTGGAGGGCCGGGTGTGTCTCGATGGGGGCATCTCCACCGGCGGTTTCACCGATTGCCTGCTCCAGCACGGGGCCAGCCGGGTCTACGGGATTGATGTGGGCTATGGCCAGACGGCCTGGAGTTTGCGCACGGATCCTCGGGTGGTGCTGAAGGAGCGCACCAATCTGCGTCGGCTGACGCCTGAAGAGCTGTATGGCCCCAACGATCCCAGACCTGATCTGGCGGTGGCCGATGTGTCGTTTATTTCCTTGCGGCTGGTCATGCCCGCGATGCAGGCGCTGCTGACGACTGAATCGAGTGAAGCTCTGCTGTTGGTGAAGCCCCAGTTCGAAGTGGGGAAAGAGCGGGTGGGGAAAGGGGGTGTGGTGCGGGACCCTGCTGCCCACTGCGATGCCATCCGAGACGTGCTGGAGTCAGCCGGATCGCTCGGGTGGACCGCCTACGGCTTGGTGGGATCACCCATCACGGGGCCCGCCGGCAACCATGAATACCTGCTGTGGTTGCGTGCATGCGCGCCCTTACTGCCCTGGACTGCAGGTCCTCATGCTGGGCAAGCGGTTGTTGCACTGGAGAAGGAACAGATAGCCAAGGTGGTGGACACCACCCTGGCGTCAGCGCGTTGAGTCGCAGACTCTGCTCAAAGGGCTGTGGTGTCGCGATCTCCGGTACGGATGCGCACGACGCTCTCAACGGGGGAGATGAAGATCTTGCCGTCACCGATTTCGCCCGTTTTCGCAGCTTCAGCGATGGCGTTCACCACGGTGTCAACGTTGCTGTCGTCGATCACCACTTCGATCTTCAGTTTCTGCAAAAACTCAACAGTGAATTCTGAGCCGCGATAGCGCTCCACCTGGCCTTTCTGACGGCCGAATCCGCGCACTTCGCTCACGGTCATGCCGACGATGCCTGCATTGACGAGAGCGAGTTTCACGTCCTCGAGCTTGAAGGGGCGAATGATGGCCTCGACTTTTTTCATGGAAGGCGCTGTCAGGACAGGTGTTGAAAGTGTGTCAGAAACGGCAAGGATTCGGTAGGCCTGCCACAACCTGTCGCAGGCTCGATTGGGCTTTAAAAGCCCCCTTGCCCACCGCTATTACGGCGCAGCCGGATCGAGGCAATTGTGCGGTTCGTTACCGATTTCTCGATCGGTCGCCTCAGCAGTTCACCTGCTCCTGGCACGCCTGCTGGCGGTGGTGATTAGGCGCTGCCGCGGTAATGGAGCTCGACAGTGGCGTCGGGGGCTGCTGCTTGATGGCGCAGAGAGGAGGAGTATTGAAGGCCTCGGTAGGTGTGTTTAACCGGAGCGTCGCTCACTTGTGCGTCTTGGGCGTGGGCATAGCTGACCCCGCGGTAGGTGCAGTGTTGAGTGGACATGGTGGCCGTGTCGAAGGGAGTGGATCAATCCCGAGAGTCGGGGCCGCTTCGATGGAAGGAGCGTTGCTTCGCCTTGCGGATGGGCTACTTCCGGCTTGCGGGTCGACGCGAAAGGTCGACCGAGCTCAACGTTTTGTCCTTCAGAGATGCTCTATTCCCGCTTTGCTGTTCATGGTGAACAGTTTTAGGGGTTGCGCTGGAAGATTGTCTGAAAAATTTTTCTCGCGGAGTACTGGGGCTCGGTCGTAGGGTTCAAAGCGACTGTTGAAAAGCCTTGAGCAAAGCCGCCTCCGATGCCACGCGTACGCCTCTCTATGGCGAGCGGGCCATCGCTGATGCCGAGCTGATCTGCTTTGACAACCCCCGGCCGGGGCGCCCCTATGAGGTCTCGATCGAGCTTCCGGAATTCACCTGCCTCTGCCCCTTCTCGGGCTATCCCGACTTTGCGGTGCTGCGGCTCATCTACCAGCCGGGACCCCGGGTGGTGGAACTCAAGGCGATCAAGCTGTACGTGAACAGCTATCGCGACCGCACCATCTCCCATGAAGAGGTGGCCAACCGCATCCTGGACGACCTGGTTTCAGCCTGCGAGCCCGTGTGGATGCAACTCGAGGCCGACTTCAACCCCCGCGGCAATGTGCACACCGTGGTGCGCGTCAGCCATGGGACCCGGCAACCTTGTTGAGCAGTGTCGGGAACTCCTGAGCAAAGCCACTGAGGTTGCGGTTGCAGAGCCCTGCAACATGCAACTTTCCATGTTGTAAGTCGCTGACGGCCCAAAGCTGTCGGGTGGCCACCAGGCTCAAGCCACCCCCCAGCAAGGTGATCGCAAATCCCAAGTACACCAAGGGGACCCCGGGATCCCGTTTCAGCAGTAACCCGCTGGCGGGCATCACCTCCACCACACGCAGGGGCAAGCCGTTCACGTCGGCTGGTGTGCCGCCGGGGCGCAGATTGGTGATTAAGTCGCCGCCCTCACCAAACACCTGCACTGGGCCGGCCTCGCTGCTGGTGGTGAGTAACACCGGTTCACTGCCGTCGGGCCGGGTCGGAAGCACCAGGCCCCAGAGTTGATCCCCGAGTTCAGGGAAGGTTTGCAGTGGGAGTTGTAGCAGGGGACTTTTGCCCAGTTGCACGGTGATCGTGGCCAGAGACCAATCCGCTTGATAGACGGTCATGCCGCGATAGCGAAGTGGGTGGTTGACGCTGATCTCTTCCCGCAGCGGCCGTGCGTCTCCTGCCGACTGCAGTAGCAGCTGGGATCGGAATTGTTCGGTGCGACCAGCGGGATCGCGCTCGATCGCGAAGCTGTCCAGGGTGAGCGTCATCTGACTGGTGCCCGATCGATCGAGAAGATCCAGACTCCGGCCAGGCGCGAGAAAACGTTCCAGACGATTGCCGGCCAGGGCTCCCCATGCGGCCCCAAGCATCAACAGCACCAATCCGGTGTGAACCAGCAAGGGCCCAACCCGGCCCATCACGCCGCGCCGCGCGGCCAGGCGTCCGTCTTTCTCCTGCACGGTCCATCCCTGGGCCTGCAGGCTTTGGCCGAGCGCGTTGAGGGAGGTGTTCGGATCGTCGCTGGGGAGCGTTTCGGCAAGAGCCAGCTTGCTTAGCTGGCGAGGTTCCCGGTAATCGATCCAGCGCAGTGCTGCTTGTAGAGCGGGCCATTGTCGTCTCCAGCTGCAGAGAATCAGGGCCAGGCCAAGCCATCCCAGTAGCAGCAGAAACCAGCCGCTGGAATAGATCCGATCCAGCTGCAGTTGCAGCATGCGATCCCCATTGACGAAACCCAGCCAGGGATCGGCATTGAACCGCTCCAGATACAGATCAGGGGCTTCTCCCTGCGGAAGGATCGTGCCGATGGCACTGGCGATGGCAATCAACAGCAGCAGCACGATGGCCAGCCGCAGATCGGAGAGCAGAGCGGCGAGACGGCGAAGCACAGACATCGATCAGGTCCAGCGGGCCAGCAAGGTGAGCATGCCTGTGCTGAGCAGCACCACGCCGCTGATGGGGGGAACCCAGCGCCCGATGGGACGCAGCGCCAGCAGTTTGGGCACGCTGGCCGCTGCACTGCCGGCGATCAGCAGAGGAAGCACCTGGCCGATGCCGAAGCTGGTGAGCAGCATCACGCCCACCAGGGGTTGGCCGCTCGTGGCGATCCAGCCCAGCAGTACCGCCAGTACAGGGGTTGTGCAGGGGGAGGCGGCGAGTCCGAAGGCCAGTCCAGCGGCGATCGGAGCTAAGGGTGCGGGCACGCGCTTTGTCCAGCGCATGGGGTCGGGTCCGGCAGGGAGGGGGATTCGGATCAGCCCTAACAAGTTCAGCCCCATCACGACGGCCAGAAGGGCCACCAGGGTGGGCACCACATCCGGTACCTGACCGTAGATCCGCCCCACTAGACCACTGAGGCTGCCCAGCACCACCAGAGCGCCGACGATGCCTGAGCAGAAGAGAACGCTCCGCTGCCATGCGGGCTGCTTGGCTTCAAAACCGGCCAGGTAGGCCAGGGTCACCGGCAGCAGAGACAGCGAACAGGGGCCCAGGCTGGTCAGGGCTCCACCTGCAAACACCAGTCCCAGGGTGAGTGGCCCCGGTTGGTTCAGCGCCTGTTGCAGGAGATGTTCGCTGCTGCGGGCCAGGTCCGATAGATCGAGGGTGGCGAACGTCAGGAAGGAAGCGTGAATGGTCCCAGCCGGTGGATCCGGGTCGTTCGGGAAGGCTCACCCTATCGAGTGGATGCCAGGTGTCGGTCTTCAGGTGCGCGCCGCCGCCGAGGCCGGCGACCCCCCACCAGGCTGGTGGATTCCAGCGAGCAGCGGATCAGCAGGCCGGCCACCAGCAAGCTGGAGAGGAGGGAATTGCCGCCGTAGCTGACCATCGGGAGAGGGAGGCCCGTGGTGGGCATGGAGCCGGAGGCCACAGCGAGGTTCATTAACGACTGGCCAATCAGCAAGGTGGTGCAGCCAATGGCGATCAGGCGGGCGGTATTGCTGCGGCAGCGCAAGGCGACGCGTAGACCGAGAAAGGCGACAAGCATCAAAAACACCAGAAGCATCACCGAGCCGATGAACCCGAATTCCTCGGCATAGACGGCAAAGATGAAATCGGTGCTTTGGATGGGCAGGTATTGCAACTTCTGCGTCGAGAGGCCGAAGCCCTGGCCAAAAATGCCGCCGGATCCGATGGCCAGCAAGGACTGCACCAGTTGGTAGCCATCGCCCTGGGGGTCCTTCCACGGGTCCACGAAGGAAATCACGCGCAGGCGTTGGTATTCGTTGAAAAAGATGCTTGTGATGCCCAATGAGGCACCGGCTAAGGCCGTCCCGAACAGGGTGCGCAGCCGTAGGCCCGCGGAGAAGGCCATCAGCCATAGCAGCAGGCCTGTGAGGGCTGCGGTGCTTAGGTTCGGCTGTTTGAGGATGAGCAGGATCAGCGTTGCGAAGCTTCCGAGCCACAGCAACTTCTGATCGATCGCACTGCGCTTCCAGTGGGCGAACAGATTGGCGGCCTGCAGCACCACAAATGGCTTGACCAATTCGGACGGTTGGATCTGAACGGGGCCGATCACCAACCATCGGCTGGCGCCATTCACGGTGCTGCCGAACACCAAGGTGGCGGCAACCAGCAAGCAGCCGATCCATACGGCTGGTCCCGCCCACTTCATCCACCGGCGTAGATCAGTGCTGATGGCTGCTGCCAGCAATCCCCAGCTGGCCAGCATCCAGATCAGTTGGCGTTTCAGGTAGTAAGCCCCTTCGCCCATTTCGCGGGCGGCAACCCACCAGCTTGCTGATCCCAGCACCAAGAGGCCAGCCAAGCTCCAGATCGCTGTGAGACTGAGCAGCAAGCGGGCTTCGGCTGGCCACAGTGACCAGTCGAGAGGGAGCGTGCGCTGCAAAACGTTGCGTGGTTCACGTCCTTGCTCCGCTTCGACTGTCGGGCGTCCCTCACTCCTGCGGGACCTCCGTGTTGGGTTCACGCGCTTGCGGGACAAGGACAACAGCACTCAGAGGCTCCATTCAGCCGTCTGATCGGCACTTTGCCAAGGCGTGGAAACAAAAAAAGTCCGGTCGTTGACCGGACTTTGAGGAGCTTGAGCGTTGGAACTCAGATCAATTGCCGACGTTCACCTGACGACCGCCTGTGCAGAGTTCGACCTTGATGATTCGACCACCCTGCTTTTGGATGCGCTGTTGTTCAGCGAACCAGCTGTCGTAAGGAACCCACTTCGTAAAGAAGGTGTTTTGCAATTCGCGCTGCGTACGAACCTTTTCAGGGGAAGGTATGCAGGCGGTGACTTTGAACAACCGCATGGGCTCAGTTGCCGAGGCCTGAGCAGATGTAGTCGAGGTAGACACCCATTTCCTTGCCAGCATCAGGGCCAACAAGACCAGCCACCACTTCCTTCATGGCTTGAATCGCCTGAACGGTGGCGCCGATCGGCACGCCCAGGGAGTTGTAGGTCTCCTTGAGGCCGTTCAGAACACGCTCGTCGAGAATCGAGGTGTCACCAGCCAGCATGGCGTAGGTGGAATAACGGAGGTAGTAGTCGAGGTCGCGAATGCAGGCTGCATAGCGACGGGTCGTGTACATGTTGCCGCCCGGACGGGTGATGTCCGAATAGAGCAGTGCTTTGGCAACAGCATCGCGAATGATGCCGGAGGCATTAGCGCTGATGGTGGCAGCAGCACGAACACGGAGCTCACCGCTCGCGAAGTACTGCTCGAGATTGCTCATCGAGGCAGTGTCGAGATACAAACCCTGGACGTCGGACTTGTTGATGACGTTGGTGATGGCGTCTTGCATGGAGTCTCAGTAGTTGCGTGGTGTGGCAGTAATGAGGGATCAGGCGAGAGCGCCGACCACGTAATCGAAGTAGGTTCCTGCTTCCTCAGCGTCAGCGCCGGTGAGGAGGCCCATGGCAACAATCTTCATTTCACGCACAGAAGAGGCCAGTGCTTCCAGGGGGGTGCCCAGGGAGCGATAGAGCTCTTTGGCGCCGATCACGCCGATTTCTTCAATGGGGGTGACGTCGCCAGCAACCACGCCGTAGGTCACCAGGCGCAGGTAGTAGTCCATGTCGCGAAGGCAAGTCGCAGTCATTTCTTCGCCGTAGGCATTGCCGCCGGGTGAAATGACGTCAGGCCGCTTCTGGAAGAGCTGGCCAGCAGCTTGCTTGACGATTTGCTCACGGCTTTCGCACAGAACCTGGGCAACGCGAAGACGGCGCTGGCCGCCGCTCACGAACGCCTTGATCTGGTCGAGTTCGCCAGGGCTGAGATAGCGGGCTTCGGCGTCCGCGTTGATGATCGAGTTGGAGACGATGCTCATGCAGTTCTGCCTCGAAAAGCGCGGCCGCCCGAAGGAGGCCGAGATCCGGTGAATAGGTTGACGCGAACAGTTTGGCTGATCGCTCAATCATTGTGCGGGCAGCGGCTGGCACTTATTAGGACTCGTTAACAGTTCTTCATGGGCTGTATAGGGGCAGACCTGCTGCGCCGCAGTGATTCTGGTGATTCGCATTTGCTATTTTCTGCTATTGAAAATTTGCTGCTTTCTGTCAAATTTATTTTCCATAAAAAGAACATTGGCTCGCCTATTGCGAGCCAATGTTTTTGGCTTTTAGCTATTGAGTTGTTCGTTGATTCAGATTGCGGAATCTTTTGGGGGGTTCAGTGCTGAATTTCCTCGATACAGTGAGGCAGTGCGAATCACTGTTGACTGAGATTGTCCTGGGCTCGTCTCCATGCCTTGGATGCGAGGGACTTCGTTGGTGTTGAAGGTCTCTGCAGAAGTCAGAAGCCAGCGCGTGGCCTCTGGCTGTCCAGCAGCTGCGCGAATCTTTAGGAATTCGGCAGCTTCCGAAGGTGTGGATGCGCGTCCTAATAGGGCTAGGGCGGCTGCAGATGCCGCCCGAAGTGGCGCCATGGTTGACAGCCTTTGTTGGAAGAGATCGCTCATGGCAACTGCCTCCACAAATCCCGAAAGGTCGAGGTCTTCATTGCGAAGTAAGGATTCGGCGCTTGTCAGTCGTTCGTTATCTAGCGGGATGCGGTTAATGAGTTGGCGATAGGTGGCCTCAATGGCAATGGTCAACTCGTCTTCGCTAAAGGGAGGGGTTAGAGCTATGGGTGAAGCGATGCCTGACCTTCTTTGGAAGCCTGTGGTGTCTTTGCTTTCAAGTGCTCGCGCTAATGGAGGCAGTGGTAGTGCAGTCGCTGGACGGGATGCCTTGGGGGACTTGAAGCGGCCGCTTGTTTTGGCTCCAGCATTTTGATCCGTGTCTACTAGGTAGGTAGGCGAAGTAGAAGCAGAAATAGGCCTTGGAAGGCTCTCTTTCCTGGAGGTCTGAAGCTCCCTGAAACTTTGGCGCCCATCCGTGGAAGGAAGTTTGATTTGCAGTAGACGGTTGGCATCCTCTGCTTCGCGCCGTTCAAAGATTTTGCGAATGGCTGCGGATTGGCCATCGCTCGCTCTGACCTGGACGAATTCAGCTGCTTCTTTGGGGGTTGCAGCGCGTCCAAGGATGGCAAGATGACTTGCGGCTGCAGCTCTCAAAGGAGCCATGGCGCTGAGACGTTTCTGGAATATGTCGCTCAGCGCAACAGCTTCAATAAAGCCTACAAGGGGGAATTTTTGATCTCTTAGTTGAGATTCTGCTTCAACAAGGCGTTCGTCATCAAATGGGATTCGATTGAGGAGTTGCCGATAGGTCTCGTCAATAACGGAAGACAGTGCTTCTTCGGTAAAAGGTGGATTTAATTCAATTGAGGATTTGAGGCCAACGCGTGATGCAAAGCCATTGATGTCATTGCGCCTTAGGGCCTGAAGAATCTTTTCGCCAGGAATCTCCGGGCTGACGATCCCTCTGAACTCAACCTTGGCTTGCCACGATGGAGTTTTAGTTTTATTGGCTCTATCAAATGTCTTTGTGAGGGCAAAAGAGGGCGCTTGATTCTGACTCTTTCTAGTGGATGAGGATTCTTGCCATTTGATCTGGCCTCCTGAAGGGGGGAGGTTGCGCTTTGTGAGATCTCCGCTGGTCTTCAGTCTCTCGACAGTTTTTGTCTCAGGTCTCGATACTTGTTTACTAGGAGCAATGGCTTCAAGGTTAATAGCTTGCTTCCATGTTGGAACCCGCCTCATGTTGAGATCGGCAGGGGTGATGAATCTTTCATAGGGAACAGTGTCTTCCCCGAAGCAGTCTTTGTACTCCTTGCTGTCGATCAGAGCATCGACGAGGCCGTAAAAGCCTTTGCGCGCTGCTGTATCGAAGAGAGCGTCGATTTCCCAGCGGCCAAATGTGGGGCGACCGAGCAACCGGCGATGCATGACTTCGATCGCTTTGGCGATATAGAGGCCGCTCCAGTAGCGACGCCGAAAAGCATCAGAACTGGCCACGATGCGCACAAAGTCGCGCAGAGAAATATCACCGTTTTCAAGTCTTGCCTCGTCTGATCCCATCCGCTCGCCTGCGTAGCCAGCATTGCCTAGTACCTGCACATAAACGGCGTTAATAACGGCCTGTGTGCTCGATTCTGTGGCTCTGATACTCGGCTGGCCTCCACGACGGGGAACAGTTGCTCCGCCTGTGGCGATCTGTTGAAGACGCATGACCCGAGGGCCCACTTTGCGGGGACGGCTGCTGCGGAACTGATCACTATCCATCTGCCCGGGAGCGGCCAGACCGTTGCTCACCAGCAAACGACGGGTGTCGTATCCATAGGGAGCTGGACGGGTGCTGACCGAGGCAGTGCCGCTGGGGAAGATCGCTCCGTACTGGTTGCCGATGGGATCATTACCCCCGCCGTAGACGTGCTGGTCAGCCAGTGGCTGGCGATAGGAGGCGTAAAGGGTGACGTATTGGGGAGCGCCATCGAAAGGAGCACTGAAACGGAACAGTTTTCTGTTCGAGCCCCACCCAGCACTTTCCTGGGCTTCCTCTCCAAGGTCCCGCAGGAACGGAACGGTTTCCTCGCCGAAAGTCTGGGCGTATTCCGAAGAATTCACCAGCACATCGATCAAGCCGTTCAAGCCTTGATCACTCAAGATCGCGAAGGTGGTTTTGAACTCCTCCAGGGAGCTAATGCCTCGGCCGAGGAAATGGCGGTAGGCGAGCTCAACCACGCGGCTGTTCACGAAGCGGTCGTGGAATTGCTGGCGGTATTCCTTGCAGCATCCGAGAGCACGAATGAATTCCCGCATTGAAATTTTGCCTTGCACCAACTGAGAGGCCTCAGCAGCACAGGGGGCTTGGGAGTAGCCCTTAGCAATGTCGCGCTCAAAAACTTGCCGGTACGCAGCGCGAACAATCTCTTGGCGTTCGCTGCCGCTCATCGATGGTTTGATGCTGTAGCGCTGCGAACCTCCCTGGGAGGCAAGGGCATAAATCGCAGGAAGCTGCAGGCCTTGGCGTTGCTTGCTTCCGAGCTTTTGTCGAGTAGAAGGCGTGGCAACGGCCAATTCAGTCAACAAGACGTTGAAGCAGTCGATGGTCAGCCGACGTGCTTCGGGGCGGTCGCTCAGCAGGGACGCTGCAGCGGCTCGCATCTCCTGCAAGGCCACGTTTGTGGCGACCAATGAGCAGCCTTTTTCGAGAAGATCCCTCAGCCCACGGGTGTTGACCGAAAGAATGCTCGGATCACCAGCCACGAGTGCGTAGCCCACGTAGCGCAAGAACCAACCCATGTCGCGGACTGATTTCCGCATTCGTTCGGGTCCGTACTTGGCCACGCTGATTGGTGAAAAACCAGTCGGAAGGACGACCCGAACGTCAGCGTCTTCGTTATTTCCGCGTAGCAACCGGGTGAAGGCATTGCCCCTCTTGACAGTTGCGCTCGAGCCGGTAAATGTCTCAACTGAGCGCTGGAAGGCCACCTGGTCAGCAGCCAGAACGGTTCCATCCGCTTTGGTGATTTCCCCGCGGCTGAGTGGAGCATCGAGGAATGAAAGAGGTGTTCCGCCGGCAAAAATCCGGTTGGCAGCGCGAGCGACGATCGCCTCAGCATTCACTGCCAATAGTTCTGCAGCCTGTATACGGTCCTGTCCGCTGCGGAAGAAAGTGATCAGGTTGTCCAGCTCTCCCCCATCAGGGAAGCGATCTTGCTGCTCAGCCTGGCGAACGCTCGAAAGAGGCAGGGTGTCGAAGAGCTGGGGGGTAACTCTTGTGCTGCCGCTGCTGGCGGTCACGGTCATGAACGAAGCAAGCCAGATCGAGACACCATACGGCTCGCGTCAGAGGATTCTGAGCTGCCATGAACAAATATTTGCAGGGATGGGGAGCCTGGCCCTGACAGGGGTGTCGCCCATGAAATGCTCGGCTGAACGTGCGTGGCTTTTGCCGTCTCCTGCTGCCGATGTCCCAGTCCTCAACGGATGCTGCAACGCCAGTTGTTAGTGCCTTTTACGACCGTTTCCCTTTCCCTGGAGATCCTCTCCAGGACGGCCCACCGCCCGGGTACAACTGGCGCTGGAATCTCCGCAGTGTTCATCAAGCGGTGTTTGGTGTGTCCAAGCCTCCGCTCAGTTCCGCACCACCACTCAGGATTCTTGATGCCGGTTGCGGCACGGGGGTGACCACGGACTATCTCTGCCACTCCAATCCTGGTGCCGACGTACTGGCTGTGGACATCAGCGCAGGCGCCCTCGATGTGGCTCGGGAACGTCTGCGTCGTTCCGGTGCTGCTGAGGTGGTGTCGTCTCTTAGGCAAGAGCAGCGAAGCCTGCTGGATCTGGCTGGGGAGGGGGCATTCGATTACATCAATTCCGTTGGGGTTCTGCACCATCTGGATGACCCTTCCGCCGGACTGAAGGCTTTGGGTGACCGCCTTGCCCCTCATGGTCTGCTGCACCTTTTCCTTTATGCCGATGCTGGGCGGTGGGAAATCCATCGAGTGCAGCGCGCTTTGACTCAGCTCTCCGTGGGCACAGGTCCTGAAGGTTTGGCTTTGGGCCGCCAATTGTTTGAGGTCTTGCCCGCAGACAACCGCTTGCGCCGCCACCACGAGCAGCGATGGTCAGTCGATTGCGCTGCAGACGCCAACTTCGCGGACATGTACCTGCATCCGCAGGAAACCAGTTACAACCTGCGGGGGCTACTGAACTATTTGGACTCCTCGGGTCTGCACTTCGCTGGCTTCTCGAATCCGAGCGTCTGGGATCCTGCACGTCTGCTTCAGGGGGAGTTGCTGGAACGCGCCCGCAGCCTTCCTCAGCTGGACCAGTGGCTGCTTGTCGAAGAGCTTGACCCCGATATCAGCCATTTCGAATTTTTCGTGAGTGCTGCTCCAGTCATCCACAAGCGATGGGATGACGACGAGGAGTTGCTTGCTGCCTTCGGAGAGCGTCAGCCCTGCGTCTGGGGTTGGCCTTCCACCAGCATGCTTGGTCCGGATCTGGAGCCCCTCTCGATTGAGCCAGAGGCCTTGGAGTTGTTGAAAGCTGTGGACCAGCAGCCTCAGACTCCCCTCGGGACGCTGGGCTTTGGTGAAGGAACGGCTGCTTTGGCTCGCCAACTTTTGAACCTCCGCCTGCTGTTGTTGATCCCAGCGCTCGACTGAAATGTCTATAGCGCGTGATAGATTCCGCGCGCTTTCTCAGGTGCAGTTTGCAGGCGTCGCCTCCCACTGGTCTGGATGGGGAAACTTCTTCCTCAGACAACGGTATGGAGGATTTCAGACGTTTGCAACAGCGCCTGATGCAGGCCACCTTGGTTGTTTCCGCTGTTGCTGTTCCCGTAGCAGCCATCGGTTTCGACGGGCATGTGGCTTGCAGCCTGTTGGTCGGAGCTCTTGCTGGTGTTCTCTACCTGCGTCTCCTCTCCCGCAGCGTGGCCCGGCTCGGTGGAGCTTCACGTCAGGTTGGCCGTTTTCAGCTCGTTGTTCCGATCATTCTGATCGTTTCTGCGGCTCGTTTCTCCCAACTTGATCTCCTCCCCGCATTCGTGGGTTTTCTCCTTTACAAGCCCGCCTTGATTCTTCAGACCGTCCTCGACGGCTGAGTCCGCGCACTTCCCTCCTGCATTCATGGCTTTGCTGCCTTTCTCACTGCCGTTCGCCGAACTGGAGGTTGGCCACCATCTGTATTGGCAGATCGGCAACCTCAATCTGCACGGTCAGGTCTTTCTCAGCTCCTGGATCCTGATTGGTGTCCTGCTCGCCCTCGTGCTTGTGGGGACCCGAAAGCTCAATCGGGATCCCCAAGGGGTGCAGAACCTTCTGGAGTTCATGTGGGATTACCTGCGCGATCTTGCCCGTGATCAGATCGGTGAGAAGTATTACCGCGAGTGGCTTCCCTTCATCGGCACTCTTTTTCTGTTCATCTTTGTCAGCAACTGGGGTGGTGCTCTGATCCCCTGGAAGGTGATTGAGCTTCCTGAAGGCGAACTCGGCGCTCCGACAGCCGACATCAACACCACGGTGGCGATGGCTTTGCTGGTCTCTCTGGCTTATTTCTATGCCGGACTCAGCAAGAAGGGGCTTCGATTCTTCGAGCTGTACGTGGAGCCGACCCCCATCATGCTCCCGTTCAAAATCATCGAGGAATTCACAAAACCTCTATCGCTTTCCTTCCGTCTTTTCGGAAATATCCTCGCCGATGAACTCGCGGTTGGTGTGCTCGTCTATCTCGTGCCACTGATTGTCCCCCTGCCCGTGATGCTGCTGGGCCTGTTCACCAGTGCCATTCAGGCTCTGATCTTCGCGACTCTTGCGGCCTTCTACATCGGTGAAGGTCTCCACGAATCGCATTAATCAGCAGACACCTCCTCAGATCGCCCGTCTGCTAAAACCTTCTGCGCGCAGGTCCGGTCATCAGGATTCGGGCCCACTTTCTCTAGAGACAGTGTCCCTGCGCAGGGTGATCTAACTCCCGCTCCATTCGCTCAGCGCCACGCGGCGCGCCCTCAAACGCACTCAACATGGATTCCATCACTTCCGCAGCTTCCGTTGTCGCTGCTGGTCTGGCCGTTGGTCTGGCTGCAATTGGCCCTGGTATCGGTCAGGGCAGCGCTTCCCAAGGTGCTGTTGAAGGTATTGCTCGTCAGCCCGAGGCTGAAGGCAAGATCCGCGGCACCCTGCTGCTCTCCCTCGCTTTCATGGAGTCCCTGACGATCTACGGCCTTGTGGTGGCCTTGGTGCTTCTGTTCGCCAACCCCTTCGCAGGTTGATGAGGTCTGGGGAGCAACCGTCTTGACGGTTTGCTCCCCCATATGACTCTCGTCGCACTCTTTCGCTCCTCTCCAGCTCACCTCTTCCATGACCTGGCTTCTGTTCGCTGAAGCGGCGGTTCCGGAGGGAGGTCTTTTTGACCTCGACGCCACCCTGCCTCTGATGGCACTTCAGGTGGTTCTCCTGACCTTTCTGCTTAATTCCCTCTTCTTCCGTCCGGTCGGCAAGGTCGTCGAAGAACGCGAGGGGTATATCTCAACCAGCCGTGCCGATGCCAAGCAGAAGCTTGCTCAGGTTGAACGACTGGAAGCTGACCTGACGGAACAACTTCGCGAGGCTCGCCAGGCGGCGCAATCAGCCATCGTCGAGGCCGAGCAGGAAGTCGACAAGTTGTATCGCGAGGCACTCGCTGCTGCTGAGGCAGAGGCCAATCGCACCCGTGAACAGGCGCGCCGTGAGATCGAATCCCAGCGCGAGGCAGCTCAGACTCAACTGATGTCCAAGGTTGATCAGCTCAGCGCCCAGATCATCCAACGTCTGCTGGCCGTTTCATGATGACCGTTTTCGATTTTTTCGCCGCCGAAGGCGGTTTCGCGATCAATCTCAATCCCCTTGAGACCAATCTGATCAACCTGGTCATCGTGATCGGCGTTCTGGTCTATTTCCTCAAGGGATTTCTCGGCGACATGCTCGATCGCCGTCGTGAGTCAATTCTCAAGGAACTCGACGATGCTGAGGCTCGTTTGAAAACCGCATCGGCTGACCTCACGAAGGCCCAGTCGGATCTGGCAACCGCGCAACAGAAAGCTGAAAAAATTCGCGAGGAAGGTAAGGCCCGCGCCGCTGCCATCCGCGCCGATGGTGAGAAGCGCACCATTGAGGCTATGGCGGCTCTCAAGGAAGATGCCCTAGCCGATCTGAATGCCGAGGGCGCTCGCCTCACTGAGGAGCTTCGTCGCAAGGCTGCACTTGCCGCCATCGACAAAGTGATGGCCGACCTGCCTGCTCGGCTCGATGACAAGGCGCAAGCCAAGATCATCGATGCCTCCATCGCAAACCTGGAGGGTGCCTGATGCCTCTGCTGAATTCCTTGGCGACCCCATACGCCGAAGCCCTTCTCCAGATCACAGATGCCAGATCTGAGTCAGATGATGTTGCATCACAGTGCAAGGAGTTGCTTGCACTCTGGTCCGATTCGGAGGTTTTCAGGGATGCGATGACATCGCCTGTTCTGGAACCCGATGCCAAGAAGAAAGCCCTCAGCAGTCTTCTCGGTGAATCGCTGAAGCCCTCACTGATGAACCTGCTCAAGGTTCTGGCTGATCGTCAACGCCTTGTCGCGTTCGACGCAGTTCTCAACCGTTTCCTTGAGCTCTACAGGCAGTCACGCCAGGTGTCCCTGGCGAAGGTTTCAACGGCCCAACCTCTTTCTGAGGAGCAGCAGGCTGCCCTCACCAAAAAGGTTCAAGCGATGGTCGGCAAGGGCTCCATTGAGATGGATCTCTCCGTTGACCCTTCCCTGATCGGTGGCTTTGTCGTGAATCTGGGATCCCAGGTCATTGATGCCAGCCTTGCCGGCCAGGTCCGTCGCCTCGGTCTGGCGCTTGCGAAAGCGAGCTGACCTCCAAACTCTCTCTCCTGCTCCTCTCTTACCAACCCTCTCCAGGGATTACCCGCCATGGTTTCCATCCGTCCTGACGAGATCAGCGCAATCCTCAAACAGCAGATCGAGGATTACGACAAATCCGTTTCGGTCAGCAACGTTGGCACCGTTCTCCAAGTGGGCGACGGTATTGCCCGTGTCTACGGCCTTCAGCAGGCCATGGCCGGTGAACTCCTCGAGTTCGAAGACGGCACCGAAGGCATCGCCCTCAACCTCGAGGACGACAACGTCGGCGCAGTGCTGATGGGCGAAGGCAACGGTATTCAAGAAGGCAGCACGGTGCGCGCCACTGGAAAGATCGCCGCTGTGCCTGTTGGTGACGCCATGCTTGGCAGGGTTGTGAACCCTCTGGGCCAGCCGATTGACGGCAAGGGCGAAATCGCTACCACTGAAACCCGCCTGATCGAGTCACCCGCCCCCGGCATCATTCAGCGGAAGTCGGTCCATGAGCCGATGCAGACCGGCATCACCGCCATCGACGCGATGATCCCCATCGGTCGTGGCCAGCGCGAGCTGATCATTGGTGACCGTCAGACCGGTAAGACCGCCATCGCGATCGACACCATCCTCAACCAGGCCGATCAGGATGTGGTCTGTGTCTACGTGGCTGTGGGTCAAAAGGCCGCATCCGTAGCGCAGGTCACCGAAGTGCTGCGTGAGCGTGGAGCTCTCGCCTACAGCGTCGTCGTTGCCGCTAACGCTTCCGAGTCTGCTGCTCTGCAGTACCTGGCTCCTTACACCGGTGCCTCCATCGCCGAGTACTTCATGTACAAGGGCAAGGCCACCCTGGTGATTTACGACGATCTCACCAAGCAAGCGCAGGCTTATCGCCAGATGTCGCTGTTGCTCCGTCGTCCCCCCGGTCGTGAGGCCTATCCCGGCGACGTGTTCTATTGCCACAGCCGCCTGCTGGAGCGTGCAGCCAAGCTCTCCGATGCCATGGGCAAGGGTTCCATGACTGCTCTCCCCATCATCGAAACCCAGGCTGGCGACGTCTCTGCGTACATCCCCACCAACGTGATTTCGATCACCGACGGTCAGGTGTTCCTGAGCTCCGACCTGTTCAACTCCGGTCTCCGTCCTGCGATCAACGTCGGCATCTCCGTGAGCCGCGTGGGTGGCGCAGCCCAGACCAAGGCCATCAAGAAAATTGCCGGCACCCTGAAGCTGGAGCTGGCTCAGTTCGACGAGCTGGCAGCCTTCTCTCAGTTCGCTTCCGACCTTGATGCTGCAACCCAGCAGCAGCTGGGACGCGGTAAGCGTCTGCGTGAGCTGCTCAAGCAGCCTCAGTTCAGCCCGCTGATCCTTGCTGAGCAGGTCGCCATCGTCTATGCAGGCGTTAAGGGCCTCATTGATGATGTGCCTGTTGAGCAGGTGGTTCAGTTCTCCCGTGAACTTCGCGAATACCTGAAGAGCAACAAGCCTGACTTCATCCAGAAGATTCAGACCGAAAAGGTTCTCAGCCCCGAAGCCGAGACCATGCTCAAGGAGGCCATCAGCGAAGTCACCTCCACCATGCTGGCCACCGCCAACTGAGAGGTTTTCACTCATGGCAAATCTCAAGGAGATCAGAGACCGAATCAAATCGGTCAAAAACACCCGCAAGATCACTGAGGCCATGCGTCTCGTGGCGGCCGCCAAGGTCCGTCGCGCTCAGGAGCAGGTACTCCGTAGCCGTCCTTTCGCAGATCGGCTCGCACGCCTGCTGGAAAACCTGCAGTCACGCATGCGTTTCGAGGATGCCGATGCTCCTCTGCTTGATCAACGCACCGTTGAGTCCATCACCCTTGTCGCCGTCACCGGTGACCGGGGTCTCTGCGGCGGTTACAACACGAACATCATCAAGCGCACCGAACAGCGTTTTGATGAGCTCAAGGCACAGGGTTACAAGGTTGACCTGGTGCTCATCGGTCGCAAGGCCATCACCTACTTCACTAACCGCAGCTATCCGATCCAGGCCACCTTCACGGGTCTTGATCAGGTTCCGACCGCTGACGAGGCTGGATCGATCGCCAACGAGGTGTTTGCCGAATTCCTGTCCGGCAGCACAGACCGTGTTGAGATCATCTTCACGAAGTTCATCAACTTGGTGAGCTGCAAGCCCGTGGTTCAGACTCTGCTTCCTCTGGATGCCCAGGGGATTGCAGCTGCTGATGATGAGATCTTCCGTCTCACCACCAAAGAGGGGCAGCTTCGTGTCGAGGCTGGATCCGCTCCGGCGAATGCCCAGCCTTCTGTGCCTTCGGACATCGTTTTCGAGCAGAGCCCTGATCAGTTGTTGAATGCTCTTCTGCCCCTTTATTTGCAGAATCAGCTTCTCCGTTCCCTCCAGGAATCGGCTGCTTCCGAGCTGGCCAGTCGGATGACGGCCATGAATAATGCCAGCGACAACGCCAAGGCTCTCGCCAAGGAGTTGACCCTGGATTACAACAAGGCCCGTCAGGCTGCGATTACCCAGGAGATTCTGGAAGTTGCCGGTGGTGCAGCTGCCGTTGGTTGACCGACGTATTCATTCATCGCTTGCCGGCCCAAGGGCCGGCTTTTTTTTGGCGTGTTGTTGGTGTGGATCCTGCTGGAGGGATGATGCAGTCAGTGCGGTGGTGCATCTTTGGACTTGCACGCTCTTTTCCCCACCGTGGTCGCCACCGAGCAGCTGCGATTCGACCCTCTGGAGGTCGCGGCGCAGCTTCAAACGCTGATGGCCCTGCGAGGTGATCAAAGCAGCAATCCTGATCCTGGGTGTGCCTGGACTGGAGACCTTAATGGTGTCTGGCAGCTGCACGAGCACCGTGATTTTCGTGCTCTAGCCGACCAGGTGGTGGCTCGGGTTTGGGACTATCTCGCGTGCACTGGGTTCGATTGTGCTCAGGTGGATTTACATCTCCAGCGTTGTTGGCCGGTGCTCAGTGAGTGGGGGCAGGTGATCGGTCGTCACCACCATCCCAATGCCCATCTCAGTGCGGTTGTGTACCTCAGCGGTGGTGGTACCGGAGCCGACGGTGCGCTGTGTTTGCATGCACCGAGCCATCTCAACGAATTGGTTCCCGGTCTCGCAGTGGGCCATGGTGGACCGCTTCGTGATGACCATCCTGGAATCCAACCCCAATGGTTCCTTGCTCCTGAGCCGGGACTTCTGGTGGTGTTCCCTTCACGGCTGGATCACAGCGTGCTTGAAAATGCCGATCCTGATGGCTTGCGCGTGTCGGTGAGCTTTGATTTTGTGCTCACGGCGCGTGCTGCAAAACGGCCACCTGAATACTTATCTCCCCATCCCAATCAGTGGCAGAGCTGTTCGAGGCCCGCGCCCTGAGAGAATGCGCGCTCCCGGTACGTCTCTTGACGGATGAGCGACACCTCTGCGGCCACCTACTCCATCACCGTTGATCTTGATGGCGAGCAGCATTCTTTTTCTTGCCGCTCTGATCAGACCGTTCTTGCTGCTGCTGAAGCGGCAGGTGTGATGATCCCCAGCTCCTGCTGCGCTGGAGTGTGCACCACCTGTGCGGCCCGCATTGGTGAGGGTGAAGTGCACCAGCCTGATGCGATGGGCGTCAAAGAGGATCTGCGCAAAGACGGCTTTGCATTGTTGTGCGTGTCGTATCCCCGATCGGATCTCAAGGTTCTGGCTGGTCAGGAGGATGCGCTCTACGAGGCCCAGTTCGGTCAATACCAGAAGTGAAGCTCGCTTCGCGGCGATTGAGTCTGTCCTGTCCCGTGGATCTACCTCGGCACCAGTTGCGGGCGTGGTTGTTGGAGCAACTTCGTCGCGAGGGTGAGCCGTTGCGTTGGGCGATCACCGCGGTGGATCGGGATCCTGCAGGCGCGTCCACGCTGCTTCAGGTGGAGGCTGTGCTGATTCGATGAGTGCTTTTCCCTCGGGTGCCGAGCCTTGTCTCACTTTGTTCCTGGTTCCCACGGGTATTGGTTGTGATGTGGGTGGTTTTGCTGGAGATGCCTTACCCAGCGCTCGATTGTTGGCGGCAGCCAGCGGATGCCTGATCACCCATCCCAACGTGATGAACGGGGCTTCGCTCTACTGGAGTGATCCCCGGATTCATTATGTAGAGGGTTATGCCCTCGATCGTTTTGCGGTCGGTGATTGGATGCTGCGGCCGGTGCGTCGCCAACGCATTGGCTTGTTGCTGGATGCGGGCATCGAGCCTGAGTTGCGTCAACGTCATCTCCAGGTGGCGGATGGTTGCCGCGCCAGCCTTGGCCTCGAGATTGGCCCGGTAGTAACGACCGATGCTCCATTGGGGGTGCATCTGGAGCTGGGGGATAGTGGAATTAGCTGGGGGACATTGGAGCGGCCGGATGCGCTGCTCCGAGCTGGGGAGCGTCTCAAGGCGGCCGGGGCGACGGCCATTGCTGTGGTGGCACGCTTCCCCGAAGACCCTGACAGTGAAGCCCTCGAGGCTTATCGCCATGGCAGTGGGGTGGACGCTCTCGCTGGCGCGGAAGCAGTGATCAGTCACCTTCTGGTGAGGCACCTGCAGCTGCCTTGTGCCCATGCTCCCGCGTTGGCACCGCTCCCCTTGGATCCCCAACTGGACCCTCGTGCTGCCGGTGAAGAGCTGGGGTACACCTTTTTGTCCTGCGTGTTGGTGGGTCTCAGCAGGGCACCCGATCTTTTGCGTGCTGATGCGTTGCAGTCAAGCCACCTCCTACATCCCGATCAGCTCGGTGCTGTGGTTGTGCCCGATGGAGCACTTGGCAGTGAGGCGCTGCTGGCTTGCATGGAGCGATCGGTGCCTGTGATCACCGTGGCCAACCCCTCATTGCTTCAAGTCACGGCTCAGGCGCTTGATCTGGATCGGACGTGCCCTCTGTTGGCGGCGTCCTCCTACGCCGAGGCTGCGGGTCTCATCGTTGCTTTGCGTGAGGGATTGTCTGCTTCGGCGGTACAGCGACCATTCCCTGCACTTCAGGTGCTTCCGTGATGGCGCTTGGTTTTGGAACGTCGCTGTGCTCCCCCAAGTCTCCGTGTCCCTGCGGTAGCAGTCTTGTCTACGGCTCTTGTTGTGGCCCATTGCATTGGGCCACAACAAGAGCTGAAACGGCTGAACAGTTGATGCGCTCTCGCTACACCGCTTTCGTTTTGGGGGATGTCGACTATCTCATTGCCACCCACTTGGATCCAGAGGCTCCATTGGAGCGGCGTCGCAGAGAACTCCGCAACAGCTGCCGGAAGACCCGTTGGCTAGGTCTTGAGATTGAGGCCGTGGAGGCTGGAGGAATCCAAGATGTCGAGGGAACTGTGACGTTTAAAGCCTCATTCTCTGAGGGTGGGCATCGTCATTCTCTGCAGGAGGTCTCGTTGTTTGAGAGGCGTTCGAGAGATCTCAATGGTGAGTGGGTCTATCTGCGTGCACTCGCACTTACCCAATGAATACCCCTTTGGCGCTCACGGGATTTGTGCTTATGCCAAAGTGTGCATCTGAAGGCTCGTTGGCTCGTCATCAAGCGAGATTGCGGTAACTTCTTGCTGTGTAGAAACGCGAGCTAGGTGCTGGATCCGCTGAAGCTGGTTTCGATCGCGACAGTTTGTCTTACCGGGGCGTCTGGTTGGTTGGTTGCTTTAAGGGCTGAACCCTTTCCCTCTGCACACCAGTCCCATCAGCCAGCTGCTGTTTCAGGCCAAGTTCGTCCACAAGAACTTCTTGGTGAGCTTGAAAACTTGCAGGCCACAATTGAGGCCCGTGCCGTGAAGGTGAGCCTGCAGGAAGCGGTCGCTCAAGGTGTGGCGAATAATCCCTCTCTTGCTGAGCAGTTCGCCCAATTACAAGGCCAAGAGTGGGCTTTGATTCAGGCTCAGCGGAAGTGGAATCCTACTTTCCAGATTCAAGGCTCCAATCCATTTGTAGGTTACAACTGGACGACGTATGTTCAAGATAATTACGCACAAGTTAGGCCTTATCAGGGATCTAAATGGAAGAAAATTAAAAGCAATGTGCCTCAGAAGTATCAATCCAAGCAAGCTCAGCAACAGCAGCAATTTCAAGTGGGAGTGACGGCCCAGCTTAAATGGACATTTATTGATCCCACTAGGCAGCCAGGCATTAATTCAGCTCAAAGTTCCCTAGAGCAGCAAAGGTTATTGTTTGATAATGCAGCGAGGCAGCTGATTTTGAGTCTTCAGCAGTCCTATTTTCAGATTCAAAACACCAAACAGTTGATCGATAGTTTCAAGCAGATTTTTGATATTAACAAGCAGCAGCTTGACATGCTTGAGGCTCGAAAAGCGATTGGCATGGTAACCGTTGCTGAGGTTGAACAGCAGCGTTCTAGTTTGTATATTCAGTTGACGCAATTAGTGCAATATATGCAAAATTATATTGCGTCAACTGCTCAGCTTGCCCAGTTCATGGCGCTTCCGGAAGATGCGCTGGCGGTGCCTTCGGAGCCGGCTTCGCCTCAGGGGTTATGGGATAGGACTCTTGGTGATACTTTGCAGCGTTCACTCCAATATCGAGAGGAGATTTTGGCGTATTCCGCGCAGGCAGAATCATATCGATGGACAGGAATCGCTAACATGAAAGCTTATTTGCCAGTGTTTTCTCTTGTTGGACGGGGGGGGGTCCAGGGAAACAATGGCTATCCTCAAACCTACTTGGGGATCGACCCAGGACGTACTTACAACACGAATCGCCAATGGACAGCGAATGTTGGTATTGGCTTTAATTGGCAATTTGATGGAGGTATCAATGCTGCCCAGGCGCAGCAGAATTTTGCACAAAGCCGAAATTTACTTGCCTTGAAAGCAAAGACGGAAGATCAGGTCGTGAGCGAAGTGAGGACAGCTTATGGGCAAATGCAAACCGCAGCGATTGCAATCAAAGCAGCCCGTCGGAGTTATCA
The DNA here is from genome assembly GCF_000153825.1 of Synechococcus sp. RS9916. Classification (NCBI taxonomy): domain Bacteria; kingdom Bacillati; phylum Cyanobacteriota; class Cyanophyceae; order Synechococcales; family Synechococcaceae; genus Synechococcus; species Synechococcus sp. RS9916. The sequence continues at coordinate 1,469,900 of NZ_DS022299.1, read as the reverse complement.
AAGTGCTGAATTGGCGCAAGCTGCAGCGCGAGCACGTTTTCAGGTCGGTGTCGGAGATATTACGTCAGTGGTGCAGGCGATTAATCAGCTGTCCCAGTCCTCACAGCAGATGGCAGACTCGATCTTGAAATATAATACTTCTATTGCAGAATTGTATCGTTACTCAGCAACATGGCCAGTAACAGCTAAGCAAGACGTTGAAGAGCGTGTTCAACGTCTGCGCAATCCCACCTCGCCATGACTCAACTTTTCACGCAACGCGCTCTTCAAAAACGGCGTCGGGTTGGCGACCGTAATGGACCAGTTACGTTGCTCACGCCTCCCCTTCGTGCCACATTGGTGCTGGGTGGCTTGATTGCTTTAGCTGGTGGGTTTTGGGCCACTTTGGCTCGAATCCCCGTGAGTGTGCAAGGAACAGGTGTGTTGTTGCCTGTGAGTACCATTAATTCCAGTTTGAGTGGTACTGATGGTTCGGCTGTTTATATGTTCAATCGGTCTCAACAAGAATGGCAAGAAAAAGCACGGCTTTTTCTTGCGACGCCGATGCAATTTAATGATCGCGAGATGGCTGAACTGGCAGTTGATATTTACGAAGCCAGTCAGCCAGGCTTGCACTCGGCCACAGCGAATGAAGAGAAAACCGCTTCCTCTCGTTTTTCGGACAGTCTAAAAGAAGCTTTTAATGGTTTAAAAGTCTCAAAGGGTCGGCTGTTGCTTTGGGTGCAATCATCAGCAGAGCTGGAGAAGTTAAGCAGCGCGATTGATCAATTGAACCGCACACTTCGCAAATCAGTTGAGGAGATGAATAATATTGTGGCTAAACAAGAAATGTTGAAGAATGAGTATGTCAGTCGATCTGCCTATTTAGAGAGCATGAAACCTCTTGAGCTTAAAGGCTTTGTGAGCCGATCGCAAATATTGCAAGAGCAAGCAACCATCGATCAACTTAGTTCGCAGATGCATGGCAATGATAATGAATTAATACGGATTTCGTCTCGGAAGGATCAGGCTTATCAGAAAGTCAGGACACAATTGGCGCAACTCGTTAATAATCAGCTGATTTTTGCACCTCGTGACGTGTATCTGTCGACGATTGTTCCGAATGATGGGGAAAGCGTAACCAGAGGTGAAGTACTAATGGAATTGAGTGAGAATCGTCTTGATGAACCAACCATGATTCCAGTTTTTTTATCAAGCAGGGAAATGGCTCAGGTTTTCCCTGGTATGTCTGCTCTAGCCACCCCTTCTGGGTACAAGCGTTCTGAAGTGGGAGGGATTAAGGGCACTGTGATCTCCATGGGTAAATTGCCGAGTGGTGTTGACCAAGTCACTGCTCGAATTGGTGTGAAGGCGATGGCACAAACAATTGTCAATCGCGAACCTTCTCCCACCCTTGCAGTTGTTGCTTTAGAGCGTTCTAATCAAACTACTCCAATGAATAGCGGTGGTTATGTCTGGAGTTCGAATTCCGATTTGCCTTTCCCCCCTACTCCCGGTGATCAAGTCATGGTTGAAATTACTACCCGTCGCGTTGCTCCAATTGCTCTCGTTCTTCCGGCGATCAAGAATTTCTTTGGCTTAACCCCACCGGATAAAGGGACGGCTGGCTCACTTTCTGAATCTCAGAAGCGATGAGAGCAGTGGCTTGATGACGAAGCAACTCTCAAAAACTCGGATTAAGGTACGTACTCGATTGCAGTATGAAGCGGCTGAATGTGGCGCTGCTTCACTGGCGACGATTTTGGATTTTTTTGGCCGAATTGTTGAGCTCAGTGATCTTCGCCAAGCTTGTGGTGTGAATCGTGATGGCTCCAATGCCAAGCAACTGCTCGTTGCGGCGCGTGGATATGGATTGAACACCAGGGCGTACCGTTGCTCTGGCGAACAGTTGCGCAATGAGGGGCGATTCCCGTGCGTCATATTTTGGGGTTTCAACCATTTTCTTGTTGTCGAAGGTTTTGAGGGAGACCATGCCTTTCTAAGCGATCCAGCTCAGGGCCGTGTGCGCGTCCTGATGGACGAATTCTTAGATAGTTTTACCGGAGTCGTTCTTGAGTTTGAGCCGGGACCTGACTTTCAAACAGGTGGTTCTCAGCGATCCCCACTATGGGGGTTGTTTTCGACACTTTGGCCCTATCGCAATGCATTGCTTCAGTTGACCTTCATTGCAACTGGTCAAGCAATTCTGACCTTGTTGGTTGCTGGCCTGACGTCCACATTTATTGATAGTTTTCTCCAGAACCAACGATTGTATTTTGGCATTCCAATCATTTGGCTTCTAACTGCTTCCGTTTTGGGCTGGCTGTCGTTGTTGGCCGTTCAGTACGTCATTTTGCGGCGGATGACATTGTTGTTGTCCAAAAAGATGACCGCAAACTTATTTAGGAAGCTTTTTAGTGTTACCTATGGATTTTATCAAACTCGCTTTCACGGTGAAATTGCTAGTAGAATGCTGCTTGGGATGCAAGCAACCCAGGTTCTTGTTGCTCAAATTATTACTTTTGCGATTAGCCTTTGGACGGGGTTGATTGTTCTTGTTTTTGCGCTGATCATATCTTCTTGGCTTGCGATTCTCGTTATCTTCGTGATGGGTGGGAATCTCTTCCTGAATTGGTGGTTGACTGAGAGGCGTTACGATGCCAACCGCAAATTGGCAATTGAGCAAGGCAAGGCACAAGGAAAAGGCCTGCAAGGCATTAATAACATTGAAACATTAAAGGCTTCAGGTCTTGAATTCGACTTCCTGAGTCAATGGCAAGGAAGTTTTGGAAATGTTGTTATACAGAATCAGCTTCTGGGTGCCCAGATGGCCTTTTCAACGATTACGGCGAGTGGTAGTACCTTTATGCTTAATGCTTTGATTATTGCAGTTGGTGGTTTTCTTATTATTCAAGGAAAAATCTCTTTAGGAACTCTAGTCGCCTTTCAGTTCATCCAGGGCCAGTTGACCGCCCCAATCTCATTATTGCCGCAATTGAACTCTGTCATCCAGAGGCTGATCGGAGATATGGGACGCCTTGATGATCTTAAAAAGAATGACGATGATCCCTTGGTGCGTAGTTTTAATCTGTCCTCCTCAAGCCCTGGTTCGGTTAGTCAGGATTCAGCTTCTCTTCGTCTGAAAGGATCCATTGAGTTGAGGGATCTCAGTTTTGCCTTTGACCCTGTTTCTCCGCCCTTTATCAGCAACCTGAATCTCTCTGTGCCTGCTGGTTCCCAGTTGGCAATTGTTGGTGGTAGTGGCTCAGGTAAAACAACGTTGATACGTATTTTGGCGGGTTTATATCAACCCTCGTCCGGCGACTTGCTGTTTGATGATCAGCCGTGGTCAGCCCATGGTGATGCAGTGATGAGGAACAGTCTGGCTTATGTCCCACAGCAGGTCTTTGTTTTTAATGCCAGTGTTCATGACAACCTTTCGTTGTGGCGCCCTGGTTACAGCTTGGAACAGTTGGAACATGCTGCAGAGGATGCTCAGATTCTCCAAACCATAAATAATCACCCTGAATCCTTTCATCGCCATCTTCGAGATAATGGAAGTGATCTGAGTGGAGGCGAGCGTCAACGACTTGAAATATGCAGGGCTCTGTTGCGTGATCCGAGCATTCTTTTATTTGATGAGGCGACGAGTGCTCTTGACAATGAAACTCAATCTAAGGTATTGAATGCTCTTAAGAGGAGAAAAATAACAGTGATCAATGTTGCACATCGACTCGATGCAGCCTTGCGCAGTGATCAAGTCCTTGTTCTGCAAAACGGCCTTGTTGTTGAAAGGGGCTCCCCATCAGAACTGCTTTCGCAAGGTGGATTATTTCATCAGCTTGTTCAAAACGAGAACGGTCAAAGTCAGAGTTTAGAGGTGTAGTTATGAGTTTGAATTTTTCTCAGCAAGCTCTTCGCTCTGCACGTGATCTAGAAGAGGAGCTTTTGTTCACTCCTCCTGTTGAGGATGATCAATACCCAGAATTACGCTTGCTTGGCTTTTGTATGGCGCAATTGGGATGCAGGACAATGACCCTTGATTCACTTCCTGGTGCCGATATTGTTCAATTGCTTGATTATAATGATATTCATCATAGGCAGATAACAACACCTCGTGATTTTGAGACCCATTATTGGGATTTAGACCCTACTAATGATAATGAGTTCCCTTTGATGATTGTCTTTGATGCTGATCATCAACAGCCCTGGGCTCTATACCGTCATTCTGGTGAAAACTGGTTGTACAGTGCTCATAAGCAAGTTCATGTTCGAGCGGATCGTGGTCCGTCTCTGGTGGACGATGCTTACGAGATTTACCCATCCTTGCCGCCATTGGTTCCAGGGCCTTTGTCGGTCTTGAAATTTGCTTTCGCTGCAGACCTTTTCCCTATTCTTGCACTGATCATCACCTCTGCTGTGGTGATGTTGTTCAATCTTTCGATTCCAATCCTGACGAATACTCTTGTTAGTAAGATCCTCCCTCAAAATGATCAGCGTCTTCTTGTGGAAGGTGTTGTTGTCGTCTTTTTGATCGTTTTGGGTTCCATTGCTGCATCCTTTTTGCAGAATCTAATGATGCTCCGGCTTGAGAGTGTGGCAGACCTCAGGTTGCAGTCAGCAGTCTGGGATCGCTTGATGCGTCTGCCAATGAGTTTTATCAGTCGCTATACGACAGGAGACCTTGCATCGCGCGTGAATTCAATTAGTCAACTCCGCCAGCTTCTGGGTAGTGGAGTTTTGACAACACTGCTTTCGACGTTATTCTCATTAAGCTATTTTGTTCTGATGTTTGTTTATGATCGTCAGCTTGCGTTTTGGGCGTTGGCATTCACGTCGATTGCGGTTGTCTGCTTGTTAGTGATTACATGGCGTTCTATTCGTCTTCAGATGCCATTGCTTGAGAGTGGAGCGGAGATTACGAATTTTTCTTTGCAGTCTGTGATGGGCATGCCACAGATACGTACAGCTGGTGCTGAGCCTTTTCTGTTGTTGCGTTGGTTGCGTGAGGTGAACCGATATGCGCTATTACAGTTGCGTGCCAATGTCTACGGCGACGCGATTTCTCAGTATGGCGAAGTTGTCTCTCCTATAGCTTCTCTCTTCCTTTTTGCAGTTGTTGCTTACAAGATTCTTTCTTCTTCTGAAAGTGTCAACCTTGATCAAACTGTTGTCGCGTTTATTTCTTTTAATGCTGCATTCTCAAGCTTCAATGGTGCTGTGACAAATGCTGTCAACATGTTCGCCAACACTGCGGGGCGAGCTGCTGTGCTTTGGAGACGTGCTGCACCTGTGATGTATGCCGATGTTGAAAAGGGCTATCAGGCTGACGCTTTGCGCCATTCCCTTCGTGGAGAATTTCGCATCCAGAATATTTCTTATGAGTTCCCAGGAAGTTCGGATCCCCTTTTTAGCAACCTCTCCTTTGATATTCCCTCTGGGAAGCATACGGCAATCACTGGAGCGAGTGGCTGTGGGAAAACAACTCTGGTACGGATGCTGCTCGGTTTTACTCAGCCACAAGGTGGTGAGGTGCTTGTTGATGGCATTCCACTGACTCAGCTTGCAATCCGTGCGTATCGACGCCAGTTGGGTGTTGTAATGCAAACCGCAAGGTTGAATGCCGGTTCAATTTTTGATGTCATCTCCGGTGGCATTCAGTACACCGAGGATCAGATATGGGATGCGCTTGAGCGTGCTGCGATTGCCGATGAAATTCGCTCTATGCCAATGCAGCTTGAAACTCTGCTTAGTGATTCGGGTGGAAATGTTTCTGGTGGTCAGGTTCAGAGAATTGCCATCGCCCGTGCTTTGATTTCGAATCCAAAGGTGTTGATCCTGGATGAGGCGACCAGTGCTTTAGACCCTCGCTCTCAACAGCACATCACTGAAGTCGTTGACTCTCTCGGTATTACTCGTATCAGTATCGCCCACCGCCTTTCGACGATTCAACGTGCCGATCAAATTATTGTTTTGGAAAAGGGCCTTCCCGCTGAGTTTGGTGCATGGGAGGATCTTAAGGGTCATGGCTATTTGAAGAAAATGCTCGACAGTCATTGATTGAGAATTTTATTCCGTCCAGAGACCTGCAGTTAACAAACGCCGTGTTGTCTGTTTCGATTGATCGTCTCTTAGTAACGCCATCCCAATGCCGCTTAGGCCTGTGAAAAAACCTGGAAGGACCAAACTGGTTTCTTTCGCTGCAAAGCAAATCAGGTCGGGCATCTTGCTTGAAGTGCGATTCATGAGTGAAGTGTGAATTTGAATCGTTCGCTCACGGGCGAGATCGGCAACATGAGCTTCTACTCCCCACGGGCCATCGCACAACATTTCCAGGATGATTGCCAGCCCGGCTTTGCCGCAGCAGAGGTGGTCAGATCGCAGTTGACCGATTGATTTTGACGTTGTTCGTATTGCTGCGTGGATTTCATCCCGGCATTGCTCATCCCAGAGTTCTGTTTGCCAAAGGCAGGCGCGAGCGATTCCGATGCCTGGTGCTCCATGGCACCAACTGGTCATGAAGCTCCCAGATTGCGTGATGTCTCTGAAGTCTGGCCAGTTTTCTTCCTTCGAATCAAAGTGTGCCCGCTCATGGTGCAACGCGGCTTTTGCTCCTTCGAGGAAGCGGTTGTCATGCGTTGCTTGATGAAGCTTGGCGAGAGCCGCTGCATGCCCTGCTGTCCCGTGGGAGAACCCCAGTAAGCCTGGAGTGTTTTTTGCTCTGCCTGGCCATGATCCATCCTCTTGTTGTTGCTCAAGTAAGTGTTTGCCTGCGTGGATTGCAAGGTCTAGGGCCTCAGGGCTCTTGAGGTGCAGCAAGGGACCAATCAGTCCTGTACAACCACCGATCAAGTCAAGTTGCCGGTCTGCCTCCAGAAATCGCTGACGTCCTGATTTCAGAAGGCTTTGTGCCCATGAAGTTTGCCCCAGACATTGCAAAGTCAGTAGCATCCCCCCGCATCCACTTAGTCCGAGCGATTGATCACGCCACCATCGCAGTCGTTGGTCTTCTGAAGCCTTTTCAGCGAGTTGCTGTATCGATTGGAGTACACCGCTTTGTATGGCCGAGAGTTGTGAATTTGTGCCGTTGAGGCGCTGGAGTGTGTGATCAAGAATGGCGACACCACTCGATCCCCCATAAAGGGAAAATCCGACTGGGCCGAATGAGAATGACTCACCATCAGCACCTAGATCCATCCCGAGCCACTCCATCTGTCCACTGTTGTCCTCGATGGCTAAATCAGCGAGGCAGTTCATCACGTTTGTTGCTGCTACTTGGTGGTCAGCAGCGCTTTTGGTTTGGGTTGTGTATTGGTTCTCTTGCGCGCTGTGGACGCTGGTCTCCACGCTTGCTCCACGACGAATTTTTTGGGCATTGCAAGTACCGCGAATCAGTTTGATCTGGAATTCGACTTCGCTTGTGTCCAGCTGTTCTAAGCGCTCTTTGGCGGCGCTTAGTCCGCTTGTTTCGATGTATCCCGGAAGCTGGGTCTGTGCCTGATTGAGGTCGAGTGCGTCGCTATCGATTTGGTGAGTGAAGAAGGGGATGTCAAGCTGCTGCATTTGCTCCAGTTCTGCTGCGAAAACTGGCCAGTGCAGAGGTTTCTGTTCGGCGAGTAGAAAGCTTCTGCTTAACTGTTCGAGCTTGATCGCTTGAATGAGCGGTGATCGTAACGCCGCCGGTTCCAGTTGCTGTCGTTGAATTGCAAAATAAACTCGGGTGGCCCTCAAGACAATTCTTCGCCTCAGCCCTTTGAATCGATTTAGAAATGTACCCTCCTTGAGCCACTGATCCTTCTGTTCGATCAGTGTTTGATTTTGTTCCCTGAAGCCTTCGCAGAATGTGTCTAAATGGAGGCTGAACGGGTTGGGTGAGCCAATGCCAATTGGAAGGCTCGTTGGTAGGTCTGCATTCCTTTCGATGACTCCCGGCATCATCCCATCGCTATTCAGTCCAAGCCATCCCGAGGTTTTCTGCGTCTCCTGTTTGGGTGGGCTGATGCCAAGAGCGCTGATGTCAATTGCAATTTTTTCGGACCCTAGAAACATCCATTGAGGCATGAGTCCCGACCTCAGGATTGAGCGTTGACATCTCTTCTGGAGCGCTGATAGCTCCGGCGCCTCTGAGGTGTCATTGTTGATATGGTTGGGTAACTCTGCTTCGAGGAGAGTTTCTGTGTCGATGAGTAGGAGTTGATCTCCGCATGCGATCAGGTTCTCGTGGTGGCAATCTGTGCAGCCTAAGAGGTGTAGTACGGCCGTTAGGCGTCCAGCATTTTTGTAAAAGAAACCTAATTCTTTGTCGTCGCGTGCTGGTTTGTGGCTGACATATTCCATGTATCCATAGCCTTCTCCGTTGTGGATCTTGAGTATCTTAAGGGGCTTGTCTGAGCTGCTTCGATTGATGTCTTTTAGTAAGTCCTGATAGGCAGCATCGACTGCCATGTCTTTGGGTTTGTAGACAAGTTTGTATTGTTCTTCCCCAGGTCCTGCAAAACCGAGGATGGCCACTGCTCGACCCCCTCGGTGGGGATCGCTGAGGCCCTGGTGGATTGTTTGTAGAGGAGCGTTTTTGGGGATGCCGAAAAGGGTTTCCAGGGTCTGCCGGTCTTGGTCGATCCGTTCCAGCATTTCCTGGCTTCCTTCCAGCCATAGCAGCACGATCGTGCCAATCAGTCGGCCGAGTTCCGGAAATTCCCCAAGCAGTTGTGTCAGGCCATCCTGGCGATGATTGCGAATGAACTGCTCGTAGCCTTCGCGTACCGGTGGGCCCGAGCCATCGCCATTGCTCCCTAGATGGGCAAGAAGCATGACGCCTGGCGAGCGTTCGCTGTTGAATTTCTCCCACAGAACCTGTTCGCCAATCGAGCAGAGTCGGTTGAGCAGGCTGTTTGTCAATTGCTCAAAAATGCCTTCCCCGACTCCATCAAGCCTGCTTAATCTTTTCTTTAGTATTTCCCTGGCCTCGTTGCAGATTGGTCGCCACAGGTCTTCAAAGGGCCGTTGCTGGTTGTCAGGAGAAATGGGTAGAAGGGGTTGCTCCCATGCCTTCTGAATGGCTAGCCGGCATTCGTTCAGGCAGTTCTGCCAATGCCCCTCGAAGCGATTGGCCTTGGTCGGAGATGTTGAAAGATGTTCACGGAATTCTTCTTCCGTTAGCTCATCCCAGTCAAGGCGTCTTGAGAGTTTATGTGGTTCGTCTGGTGCAACGATATCGAGCCATTGCTGCTTCCAGTTCTCTCTCATCACCCCACCTTGATGTCATCTCTAAGCCTAGATGTGATGTCAGGTGGCGGCAGAATTTTGAAGCCTTGCTCAGCGCAGGCAGGCCATTGGGTGTCGCGGCGGCAGTCCGAGTGCCTTGGCCACTCCGGGATGGCAGACCGCCCCCTGCACTGTGTTGAGACCGGAGAGAAGTTCCGGCCGCTCGGTGACAGCTTCTTCCAGTCCCCTGCCGGCGATGCCAAGGATGTAGGGCAAGGTGACGCTCACCAATGCTTCGGTGGATGTGAAGGGCACAGCCCCTGGCATGTTGCCGACGGCGTAGTGCTGCACGCCATGGATGTTGACGGTGGGGTCGGTGTGGGTGGTTTCTTTGCTGCTGGCCACGCACCCCCCCTGGTCAATCGCCACATCCACGATCACTGAACCGGGCTTCATCTGTTTGACCAGGTCTTCATCCACAAGGGTTGGGGCCCGTCCTCCCGGAGTGAGCACGGCGCCAATGAGCAGGTCGGCGCTGGGTACGAGACGTTCCAGCAGTCCACGGCTACTCACCACACTCATCAATCGGCCTCGCCTTGCTGCTTCCAGGCTGCGTAGCTTTTCTGGGGATCGATCCAGCAACATCACTTCTGCATCCATCGCTGCTGCCACGCGGGCCGCATTCCATCCCACGGTGCCGGCACCTAATACCACCACTCGAGCAGGCTGTACACCGGTGCAGCCGCCCATCAAGACTCCACGGCCGCCATGGGGTTGCTCGAGCAAGTGGGCTCCCACTTGGGCTGCCAGGCGTCCGGCGATTTCGCTCATGGGAGCCAGCAGGGGCAGGCTGCCGTTTTCGAGCTGCACCGTCTCGTAGGCGACGCCGGTGGTGCCCGCATTCAGCAGGGCCTCACCCACCTTCGGGTACGCCGCGAGATGCAAGTAGGTAAACAGCACCATGTCGTCGCGTAGGAAGCCGAATTCCTCCTCTTGAGGCTCTTTGACTTTCACCACGAGATGGGCGGCCCAGGCCTCTTCCCGGGTCACCACCCGCGCGCCTGCCGCTGCGAAAGCTTGGTCACTGATGCCGGCCCCGGCTCCGGCTTCGCTCTGCACCCGCACTTCCAGTCCCTGGGTGACCAGCTCGCGCACCGCATCTGGGGTGAGCGCGACCCGTTGCTCATCCACCTTGATTTCGCTCGGAACACCGATGGTGGCCATGGGTGCCGTGAGAACGGAGTGGGCCATGGTTCTCAGGAATTGCTCTCAATCTGGCTCAGCCAGACGCGATCGGCAGCCTCCATCCGCTACCAAACGCCTGACTGCTCACCTTGAGCAGGGGGGCTGCTTGGCGGCGTTTGAATTCAGACCGCCGGAACAGGCGTTGTACCCGATCAACCTCTGCTGCTGGATGGCCGCGTTTCAACAGTTGTTCGCGGCCGCAGCGCTCTTCAATCAGATCCTTCAGGAGAGGGTCGAGCAGGGCATAGTCCGGCAAGGAGTCGCTGTCTTTCTGATCCGGCCTGAGTTCAGCACTCGGCGGTTTTTCGCGGATCGCCTGGCCTATGAGTTCCCCATCAAGCGGGAGATGGAAGTCTTGGCGGCAGGGTTTGGAGCGGTTGCTATCGAGCCAATCGCACACGGCAAACACGGTGGATTTATAGAGGTCGCCGATCACAGCCAACCCTCCGTTCATGTCGCCGTACAACGTGCAGTACCCCACGGCTAACTCGGATTTGTTGCCGGTGGTGAGCAGCAGCTGTCCCTGCTGATTGGCCACGGCCATCAGCAAGGTTCCGCGGATGCGGGATTGCAAGTTTTCCGCGGTCACATCCGTTGGCGGTCCGGCCAGCGCTGGAGTGAGTGCCGCGTCGTAGCTGTGCATCAGTGGGGCGATCGGCAGTGTCTGAGTGCTCAGTCCCAGGCGGCTGGCGAGAGCTGCTGCGTCGTCGATCGACCCCTGCGAACTCCAAGGGGACGGCATCAGCAGACCCTGCACGCGATCGCCCCCAAGGGCGGCGGCGGCAATCACAGCTACCAGGGCTGAATCGATCCCGCCACTGAGGCCCAACAGGGTTTGCTGGAAGCCACATTTACCGGCGTAGTCGCGCACACCGAGCACCAGGGCACGAAACAGCTCCTCTTCCACTGGGATTGGTGATGCTGTGGAGGCCAAGGGGCTGGATTCGCTCGCTTTCGCATCCCACACCGCAACGGATTCACGGCAGCTCGGCAGTTGCAGGGGCATGAAGCCTGCTGAGGCAGCCCCCTTGCCCGGCAGCATCACGAAGCTGGCGCCGTCGAACACCAGTTCGTCATTGCCGCCCACCTGGTTGACGTACACCACTGGGCACTGCAGACGGTTGGCCGCTTGTTGCGCCAGTTGATGGCGAACGGCGGTTTTGTCCCGTCCGAAGGGTGAGGCTGAGAGGTTGAGCAGCAGATCACACTTTTTTGTCGCCAATGCGGCAATCGGATCGGGACCCTTCAGTCGCTGACCATGCAGGGTTGGATCCACCCACAGGTCTTCGCAGAGGGTGAGGCCCAGCTGCCAGGTTCTGTCTCCGATGGGGAACGTCAACATTGAGGGCCCATCGGCAGGCCGGAAGTAGCGGCTTTCGTCGAAGACGTCGTAGGTGGGCAGCAACTGTTTGCGCCCCACTACTTCCCACTGCCCCTGGCGGATCAAGGCTGCGGCGTTGAACAGACGGGGGTGTTGGCCATCGGCAGTCCCTTCGACAAGGCCGACAAGCACCCCGAGTTCTGCATTCAGCTCGCCCAGTTCCCTGCTGAGCTGGTCCATCACCTGTTGTTGTTCGTTCACCCGCGCTCGATTCAGCAGCAGGTCGCGAGGCGGGTACCCCCAGATCGCCAGTTCCGGCGTCACCACCAGATCAGCCTGTTGGTCGATTGCTTGCCGGCTGGCCTCAAGGATGCGCTGGGCATTGCCGCTGAGGTCACCAACCAGGGGATTGATCTGGGCCAGAGCAATGCGCATGAACCTTCAGCGTGCGGCGGGATCGGACGTTGCGCTGAAACCGTAGAACCCTTGCTTCTGCAGCAGGGGCCTCAGCACAGCAGGAATCTGGGAGGCATCGTGATTGCGTCTGGCGTTGGAGCTGGCGGTGCCAGGGATCTTCAACGGCAGTAGTTCCACTTCCGCACCCTTGCTCTGAAGTTGGTGGATGGCGTCATCGGCTATGGGCCACCCTTCCCTGGGCACGATGGTGATGCGGCAGTGCCTCACGAGTTGGTCGGCATCTTTCCAGCGCAGAATCTGATCGGCCAAGTCGCTGCCCACCACAAAGCTCAGGTGGTGATCGGGCCACAGTGCTTCAGCGCGCCTCAGGGTCGTGATCGCCCAGGGACTGCTCAACTCCTGCACCTGGCTCAAGCGGGGATTGTCGATGGCCTGCACCAGGGTCTTCAGCAGGCTGCAGCGTTGCGCCAAGGGCAACGCATGCCGTTTGCCAGGGTTGTCACTGGCCCAGGTCACGACCCGGTCGTGGTGGTCCAGCAATTGCTCTAGCAGGGCCTGATGACCGCAGGTGGGAGGGTCGGCGCTGGTCCCCAGCAAAGCGACCGTGGTCATGGCAACACATCCGCCAGACCTGACTGCTGCGCTGGGCGAGGCCAGTCCTGCAGGAGCAAACGCAGGGTGTGATCACGGCCGGCAAGGCGCCGCAGCAGGGAGGCGGGCACCGGTTGGCTGCGGCGACCACGGCCTCGTTGTTCCAGGAGCCAGCGGGCGGTGAGCTTGCCGGTGCGCCGGGTGGTGTGAACCGCCAAAGCGGCCTGGGCAAGGGCGACCGGTGCAGCAGGCGCCAGGCTGAGGCCGGCGGTGAAGGGAGCGGCTGCGAGGAGCAGCTGACGCACGCCACTCAGGGCCGCCTGAATCCCAAGCTGGGCTCCTCCGATCAGGGCGTTATGCCCCGTGAGTCGTTGCAGAAGTTGCCGGGCCGCTGGCCCTCCCATGGGGAGTTCATAGAGCTGGCAGAGCTGCATCACCAGTGCGGTGTCGCAGGCCATCCCACCGGCCAGGTCGAGCAGCACCATCGGATTCACAGCGACGCCGGTGGCCTTGATGGCAGCAAAGCGGCCGATCATCCCCTGGGCATCGCGGCGGCGGTGCTTCAGGCGTGCCTGTTCGATCTGGTGCTGCAACCGTTCGGCCTGTCGCAGCGCATTGAGGGTGAGCAGGGCGGGACCCTGAGCGTGCAGGAGTTCCTGGAGCTTGTCGCGCAGTAAGGCGATGCGGGGGGATTGCCGCGCACTGCGCACGCGGCCGTCCTGGAGCTGGGTGGCTTGACGTGGTGCCGCTGCCACCGCTAGTGGTTCGCGCAGGCCTTGTCCGGCGAGAGCGCCGCAGTGGGCCTTGACGCGGCGGCCGATGCTTGCCACCAGCAGGTTGCGCTCGTCGTCCGACCAGCAATCGCTGCGGTTCAGCACCGTTAGCACCGGTTTGCCGCTGTCCACCAAGGTCTCAAGGGCCTCGAGTTCCACACGGCTGATGTCGGCATCGAGCACCAGCAGCACCAGGTCGGATTGAAGAGCCACCCGTGCCGCCAGCCGTCCCCGGGCCGCCGCCGACACCTCATCGATCCCGGGGGTGTCCACCAGCTCAACCCGTTGCAGGCCTTCGATGCGTTGCGGCCAGGTCACGGCTTGTTGATGTCGGGTGCAGCCATGGGCCACATCAGTGGCCATGCGCTCTTCCCCCAAAAGGGCATTAACCAAGCTCGACTTGCCCACTCCCACGCGGCCAAACACCGCCACTCGGAGGACGCGATGGTGCAGGCGCTCCAGCTGCCGGTCGAGGCTGGCAAGGCTGCCGGCCAGCAGGCTGCGTTCACGCCCGCTCAGCACGAGGTCACTCCGCCAGTGCTGGAGCCAGAGAAGGCCTCGCTCCAGGGTGGTTTGCGGGGCTTCAGTCGCTGTGCTGCTCACGGGGCTGCCCCCGGAGTAGCGGATTTGCGCCACCAGCCGGCCAGCACCGCCAACACAGCCTCCGCACCGATCACGCCAACAAAGCCGCCAAATTCATCCACCACCACACGCACCCCGCTGTTGTCGCGCCGGAAGCTGGTGAGCAGTCGGTCCACCCGGATCATTTCGGGCACGAACTCGACGGGCTCGGCCAGATCGAGGGCGGTGAGATGTCCCTTGTGTTCCAGTAGAGCGGTCAGCAGATTCTCTCGGCTGGCGACGCCCAGCACGTTGTCCACTTCCTTGCCGAGCACCACCCACCAGGGGGAGGCGTTGTCGACCAGTTGTTGACGCAGCTGATGCAGGCTTGCGTTGCAGGCCAAGGTGGGGGCGGCAACCCGAGGGGTCATCAGCTCCCTGGCCGTGAGGTCGTTGAGTTGAAACACCTTGGCGATCATCGCCGCTTCATCCGCTTCGATCTGCCCCTGTTGCGAGCCCAACCGGGCCAGCAGGCGGATTTCGTTTTCATCCGTGCTGAGTTCGTTCTCTTCGCTGATGGCAGGCAGCAGACGCTCGAGCAGCAGCACCAGTGGGCGCATGATCACTCCTAGGGCCTGAAGGACTGGCGCACTGCTGAGGGCAACGGGGATCGCGAGGCGGGTGCCGAGCGCTTTGGGAAGGATCTCCCCCAGCAGGATCACCAGCACGGTGAGCGCAACTGAAAACAGTGGTAAGGCGATGTCGCTGAACTGTTGTTCCTTGAAGACCCGGGCAGCCCAGCCGCCCAACATCATGCTGCCGAAAATATTGAAGGCATTGTTGGCAATCACCAGCACCGAAAGAGTGCGGCCGAGCCGTTGACGCAGGCGCTGCAGGGTGCGTGCGCCGGCCACGGGTTTGCTGCGACTGGCCAGTTCGTGCAGACGAACAGGGTTCACCGACAGCAGGGCTGCCTCCACACCGGAGCAGAGGGCGGAGCCGACGAGCACCACCACCACCATCAACAGCAGGATCAGGAGATCGGAGCTCATGGCGGGACGCTTTGCCTGCCATCCTGACGGAACCCCGTCGCTCTGTCTTCGCCGTGATCGATCAGCACTGCCATGCCGAGCGGCGTCAGCGTTTCCTTGATCTTTTGGGTGATGCCGCTGCGGTGATTCCGGCTGCGCCTCTGGTCACCCACCATGCCGATTGCGAATGGCCGTTCCGCCAGAACAGCGACTTCTGGTACCTCACCGGATTCGATGAGCCGGATGCGGTTGCCTTGCTCCTGCCCCATCGTCCGGACGGGGAGCGTTACGTGCTGTTTGTGCAGCCCCGCGAACCGGGGGCTGAAGTCTGGACCGGGCGCCGCTGGGGTGTCGAGGGGGCGATGGAGCATTTCGGGGCCGATCTTGCCCATCCCCTGGAGGATCTGGCGGAGCTGTTGCCGCACTATCTCGAGGGTGCCGAAGGCATCGCCTTCCGGGTTGGTCATCATTCCAAGGTGGAACCTCTGGTGCTTCAGGCCTGGGGGACGCAGCTCGACCGGCAGCCCCGCACCGGTGCTGCAGCACTGGCTTTGGTGGCCCCCTGCCCGTTGCTGCATCGTCTGCGCCTCGAGAAAACTCCGCAGGAGTTGGAGCGTCTTCGGGAGGCCTGCCGGATTTCCGCTGAGGCCCATGAACTGGCCCGGCAGGCCGCCCAGCCAGGAATGGGGGAACGCCAGATCCAGGCGCTGATTGAACAGCATTTTCTGGCTGCGGGTGCGCGTGGCCCGGCCTATGGATCGATCGTTGCCGGTGGGGATAACGCCTGCGTTCTGCACTACATCGCCAATAGCGCCCAGCTCCGTGACGGCGATCTGCTGCTGATTGATGCTGGATGCTCCCTCAGCGATTACTACAACGGCGACATCACACGCACCTTCCCCGTGAATGGTCGCTTCAGTGGTGAACAGCGAGACCTTTATGACCTGGTGCTTGAGGCCCAGATCGCAGCCGTGGCGGCTGTGGCCCCTGGCGGAACGGCAGAACAGGTTCACGACACCGCCCTGCGGGTGATGGTGGAGGGGTTGCTGGATCTCGGCCTGCTGAGCGGCGACGCCGATGGTGTGATCGAGCAGGGTGCCTACCGCCACCTCTTTATGCACCGCACCGGCCATTGGCTCGGCCTCGATGTGCATGATGTTGGCGCGTATCGCCTTGGGGACCATCCCGTGAACCTGGCACCAGGCATGGTGCTGACCGTCGAGCCAGGTCTTTACGTGAGCGACCGCTTGCCGGTTCCCGATGGCCAACCTGCCATTGATGACCGTTGGAAGGGCATCGGCATTCGTATCGAAGATGACGTTGCCGTGCGGGATTGCCAGGAGGTGGCTTGTGGACATGAGGTGCTGACGGCCGCGGCGCTGAAGGCCACAGCCGATATGGAGCGTTAAGGCCTTTTCGCGCTCCTCAATCCAGCTGGTCCACCCATCCCAGGACCTCCTGGGTGCAGCTGAGGATCACATCAGCGCCGGCCTTCATCAGTTGATGTTCGTACTGGTCCCTTGCTGCAACCTGTTGAGGGGTTTGCAGGTGGGGTGGTACAACCGCCAGGCTCACAAAGCGTTGCTCTGGGTGTTGGGCTCGGGCGCGCACAACAGTTTCCACGTCAGCCACGGTGTCGCCCAGGTAGGCCACTGGTGGGGCTGTCGCAGAAAACGGTTGGTTCAGTAATGCGTTGGCGAGGGTGAGCAATCCGGTGGGGTCGGGCTTGTCGGGGGCATCGCCCATGGCGATGAGCGGTGGATCGCTGAGCGTGAGACGAGTGGAGAGCAGGAAGCGGGCGGAGGGGGGTTCAGCGCCGCTCACGAATCCCCAGGCGACGTCTTTGCCGCTCAACGCCGTGAAGAAGGTGTCGCTGACCAGCAGTGGCTCGTCGCAGATGTAGCCATCCCAGGCCGAAGGATCCCCCTCCGGATCAGATCCGAAATAGAAGCGACTGAAGACGTCGATCAGAGCATCACGCTCCGGCAGGGTGCCCAGTGCGGAGGGATGGCTGGCCTGGCGCCGGCGCAGAAGTTCAAGGCTGGCGTCCCAGTCGTTGTTCCAGCAACCTTCTCCCTTCAGAGCATCGATGCAGGCGGCCTCCGGTCGCCAGCCGCTGTAGTGCTCAACGGTGGATTGAAGGGCGCGTCGATAGCTTGCCCCCACATCGCGGATCACACCGTCGATGTCAAACAGCAGAAGACAGCGGGGCGCGGGGGTTGGCCGTTCCAGAGGGAATCAGGGTTCAGCGGCTGGTAGGTTAGTTGTTTGTCGTGATTTCTTGAGCGCTGACACCATGACGGTTTCCGAAGGCGCTGCCGCCGACCAGGAGGTCGCCACCGCAGCTGCAGCAGCCGATTCGGCTCCCCAGGACGCGCCTGCAGCCGGCTCTGAGGAGGCCAAGGAAGGCCGTCCGGTGATGCGCGGCGGCAGTGCTGCTTTGGCATCCGCCACCATCGATGCCGATGGCGTTCCTTCCGGCTACACCCCCAAGGCCGATGAGGGTCGTTTCCTGCTGAAGATTCTTTGGCTGCCCGACAACGTCGCCCTGGCTGTTGATCAGATCGTGGGTGGTGGCCCCAGCCCTCTGACCGCCTATTTCTTCTGGCCTCGTGAAGATGCCTGGGAAACCCTCAAGGGTGAACTGGAAGGCAAGAGCTGGATCACCGATAACGAGCGTGTTGAAGTGCTCAACAAGGCCACCGAGGTGATCAACTATTGGCAAGAAGAGGGCAAAGGTAAGAGTCTCGATGAGGCCAAGCTGAAGTTCCCTGATGTCACCTTCTGCGGTACCGCCTGATTCTCAGCATCGTTTTTGATTGAAGAATGGCCTGCTGCGTGCAGGCTTTTCTTTTGTCTGTAGACGGCTCTTGTTTGCGCGTCTTAAAGCGACACTTGTCTCGTCTTTTTGTCTGGATGTCAGGCGAAGAGTGTTTGGTTGATGCGTAGTTTGATCTCGAAACGTTTTCTGTTGATACCAGCGGCTTTCGCTGCAGCTGGGGTATCTGGTCTCTACGACTTGATGCCAGGGTCTCCTGCTTTGGATCCCAAGCCTGTCCAGGCATCGTCGAGTCGGGCGCGTCTCACGGTGGAGCTTGAAGAAGCGCTGCTGATGGGTTCGCTTGAGTCCGGGAGTGAAGATCGGCCGTCGTTGCTGCGTCCACTCAGTCGCTGTGATGCTGGTTTGGATCCGGTTGCAGACATCATGGATGGTTCAACCAGCACGCGCTCTGCCTGTGGATCAGATGTGTTTGTCCAGCATTTTCTGAGCTTGTTGCTTCCAGGGCCTGAGGAGCATGCTCCTGCTCAGGGTGATTTCACGTCAGGGTTTGGGTGGCGTTGGGGGCGCCAACATCGCGGCATTGATATTGCCAATGCCGTTGGAACACCAATCCATGCTGTTTGGGCTGGTGACGTGGTCAAAGCGCAGTGGTCAGGAGGCTATGGCTTAACGGTTGAGATCCGCCACCGTGATGGCTCGCTCACCCGGTATGCCCATTGCAGCCGGCTGCTCGTGGGTGTTGGTGAGCGTGTGACTGCTGGTCAGATTATTGCTGAGATGGGAAGCACAGGGAATAGCACTGGGCCCCATCTTCATTTTGAGGTGATCAACGAGGCGGGTGTTGCCATTGATCCAGTGCGTAAGATCAAATCGATCGCAATGTTGGCTCGATCTTGACCGAGCCGCCTGTCTTTCGACCCTGACATCCGAAAATCAATGCAGCTTTCTTGTTCCTGTGTTGATGCATGTTGTGCCGTCGCAACTGACCTTTAGAGCGTTGGCCTTGAGAAGCTTGGGTTCTTTACTGACGGGGTCGATGGTCCAGGTTGTTTGAAGCACTGCATTGTTGGGTTGGGCGGCAAGGCTTGGGTGGATGAAGTTTCCAAGGCTTGTTGCGAGAATTTTCTTACCGTGTTTCGTGTTGACAACCTCAATTGTTTCGGCGATGTGAGGGCCAGTGCCGATGGCGATGTCCACAAGGTCATCTTGTATCCATTGCCTTAAAATCGCTTTCAGTGATTGGTGGGAACTTTTGTTCCAGCTATGGAGTGCGAGAATTCTCAGGCGTTTCTTGTCGGCAAAAGCTTGCTTTTCTTTGGATAGATTGATTGTGCAAGAGATATTGGCGCAGTGGCTTCTGTTCCCTCCTGCATAAGCACTTAGGAATGTCACGGGGACTGTGCCCTGCTTGAGAGTGATCTCTTTTTTGGCTGGCTCTTCGCGTTCATTCGCAAAAACGCCACTGAAAACTGTATTAGGATGGCTCTTTTCAAGCTTGCTGATAAAGCGGTGGGTCTGGATTGGGCCGTTCCCTTCTCTTGATTTGACGCAGTCGAAGCTGTGATTATTGGCTAACCCAATCGCGTTGAACCCCAGCTTGATGGCGTCTTCAAGCTCCCGAGGATGAGTGAGAAATGCGTATGTGCTTGGGGAGTGGCTTGCCCAGAACTGGTCACACTGTGTTCCGATGCTTGTTTCCCAGTTGATGTAATTAATGTCTCCCAGTGTATTTTGCTTTTGGTTGAAGCGGTCAAATGCTTTTTTAAAGCCGGCGCTGTATGGAGCTCTTGCCGTATGCGTTTCGGCCCATCCCGCATCACCGAATGCTGTAAATGTAAATTCTGTTGGGCGCGTGGTTTGAGGCTTGCTGGCGACTCGGTTGCTCGTTGGCGCGTTGGTTGTTGCCTCTTTGGAAAAGGCGTCTTGAGCGGTCGCCGAAGCTGCGACTGCAATGATTCCAGCGGCAAAGAAGGCTTTATTGTTCACGTGCCTTGCAATCAAGTGCTTTGAGTTTAGGCTCTTTCGCTTCGCTGGAATGATTGATTCAATTCAGATGCAAGAGTTGCATCGCAATGGTGTGAAAGCCTTGTTTGCTGCGTGAAGTCGTTGCTGAGGCATTAAAAAAGCCCCGGAGTGGGGCGTTTTTAATGCCTTGAGGGAAAGCCTTACTTGCTGGCTTGGGCGCGAGCGCGGGCACGGTCGTAAGACTGTTGTGCCTTCACTTTTTCGGGTGAAGCGGGCTGGCCTTCAAGCCGGGTCACTTCAGCTTTGGCCTTCTCCAGTTCAGCCTCAGCAGTGCTGCTGTCGATGCCGCTGCCCAATTCGGCAGCGTTCACCAAAACGGTGACATCGTCGGATTCCACTTCAGCGAAGCCGCCCATCAGAGCGATGGATTGCCATCCGTTGTTGTTGCGAACGCGAAGAACGCCAACATCAAGGGCTGCCAGAAGGGACACGTGCCCAGGAAGAATGCCGAGCTGGCCGGTGGTGCTGGGGAGGATGACCTCGTCAGCGCTGCCATCAAACACGCTCTGGTCGGGCGCCAGCACGCGGAGGGTGAGGGACATGGGGAGTCAGAACGTGGGTGCGAAAAAAGCCTGGATCAAAGGAATTGAGGACGTCTGCTGACGTCCTCGTGTCTTGATCAGCCCTTGGCGTCAGCTGCGATCTTCTCAGCCTTGGCCTTCACTTCCTCGATGTTGCCCACCAGGTAGAAAGCCTGCTCGGGCAGGTGGTCGAGCTCGCCGGCGAGAATCTGGTTGAAGCCACTGATGGTTTCTTCCAGCTTCACGTACTTGCCAGGCATGCCAGTGAAGATCTCAGCCACAAAGAAGGGCTGGGAGAGGAACTTCTCGATCTTGCGAGCGCGATCCACAGTCTGACGATCGTCTTCGGACAGTTCGTCGAGACCCAGAATCGCAATGATGTCCTGGAGCTCTTTGTAGCGCTGCAGGGTGGACTGTACGGCGCGAGCGGTGCGGTAGTGCTCATCACCCACAACCGCGGGCTGGAGCATGGTGCTGGTGGAATCGAGGGGGTCCACAGCGGGGTAGATGCCCTTGGAAGCCAGGGCACGGTTCAGCACCGTGGTGGCGTCGAGGTGGGCGAAGGTGGTGGCAGGAGCGGGGTCAGTGAGGTCGTCAGCGGGGACGTAGACGGCCTGGATCGAGGTGATCGAACCTTCCAGGGTGGAGGCGACGCGCTCCTGAAGAGCGCCCACGTCGGTACCCAGGGTGGGCTGGTAGCCCACAGCCGAAGGCATGCGGCCCAGAAGCGCGGACACCTCGGAACCGGCTTGCACAAAACGGAAGATGTTGTCGACGAACAGCAGCACGTCCTGCTTGTTCACATCGCGGAAGTGCTCAGCCATGGTGAGAGCCGACAGGCCGACGCGCATGCGGGCGCCGGGGGGCTCGTTCATCTGGCCGTAGCAAAGGGCCACCTTGGACTTGGACAGGTCTTCGGAGTTGATCACTCCGGATTCCTTGAATTCCTCGTAGAGGTCGTTGCCTTCGCGGGTGCGCTCACCCACACCGCCAAACACAGACACGCCGCCGTGCTCTTTGGCGATGTTGTTGATCAGCTCCTGGATCAGCACGGTCTTGCCCACGCCGGCACCTCCGAACAGGCCGACCTTGCCGCCCTGGCGGTAGGGAGCCAGGAGGTCGATCACCTTGATGCCGGTCTCGAAAACCTTGGGCTTGGTCTCAAGCTCGGTCAGCTTGGGGGCTTCGCGGTGGATCGGGGCTGTGGCTGTGGCCTTCACAGGGCCCTGCTCGTCAACGGGCTCACCCAGCACGTTGAAGATGCGTCCGAGCGTGGCTTCACCAACGGGCACGGAGATGGCTGCACCGGTGTCAACGGCTTCCATGCCGCGCACAAGGCCGTCGGTGCCGCTCATGGCAACAGCGCGCACGCGGTGGTCGCCCAACAACTGCTGCACTTCTGCGGTCAGTGCAACGTCTTCACCAGCAGTGTTTTTGCCTTCAATCCGAATGGCATTCAGGATTTTGGGCAGCTTGCCGGCAGGGAATTCCACGTCCAGAACCGGACCGATCACCTGGCGGACAACACCCTTGGTACCGGCGGTAGCAGCAGCAGCCATAAGAGAGGAAGAATTCGAGGGAACGGAGCAACCAATTGCTCTGAAGGCATTCCCTTCCTGAGCGGCGCAACGATACCACCGCAACCGGCAGCTCAGCACGGTTCGGTCACCCGCACGCTCAGGTGCTGGTCGGACCCCATCGCAGACACATAGGTTGGCACTCGTCGACCTTGAGTGCCAGGCGCTTTCTTAAGTGCTTCTCTGTCGATGCACGGCGCCTGGCGCCTTCGTTTCTGCTTCTGCAATCAACCATGGCTGCTGTTTCCCTCAGCGTCTCCACCGTCAAGCCCCTCGGAGATCGCATCTTCATCAAGGTGTCTGCCTCTGAAGAAACCACTGCCGGCGGCATTCTTCTGCCTGACACCGCCAAGGAAAAGCCCCAGGTGGGTGAGGTGGTCCAGGTGGGTCCTGGTAAGCGCAATGACGATGGCAGCCGTCAGGCTCCTGAAGTTGGTGTTGGCGACAAGGTGCTCTACAGCAAGTACGCCGGTACCGACATCAAGCTCGGTGGTGATGAATACGTTCTGCTGTCCGAGAAGGACATCCTGGCTGTCGTCAACTGACGCCTCGTCGACTGACGCGTCGACAGCTGAGAGCTCGCCTGTTGCGCCGACGTTGTCACTGCCGGCTTCTGGACTGAAGCCAAAGATTTTTTCACTAACCCAAATTCAGATCGCCCCCCATGGCCAAGCGCATCATCTACAACGAGAACGCCCGTCGCGCTCTCGAGAAAGGCATCGACATCCTGGCGGAGTCCGTTGCTGTCACCCTCGGCCCTAAAGGCCGCAACGTGGTGCTGGAGAAGAAGTTCGGTTCTCCTCAGATCATCAATGACGGCGTCACCATCGCCAAGGAGATCGAGCTCGAGGATCACATCGAGAACACCGGTGTGGCTCTGATCCGTCAGGCAGCTTCCAAGACCAACGACGCTGCTGGTGACGGCACCACCACCGCCACCGTTCTGGCCCACGCCATGGTGAAGGCGGGTCTGCGCAACGTGGCGGCCGGCGCTAACGCGATCACCCTTAAGAAGGGCATTGACAAGGCCTCCGACTTCCTGGTCTCCAAGATCAAGGAGCACGCCAAGCCGATTGCTGACAGCAATGCCATCGCCCAGGTGGGCACCATCTCTGCAGGCAACGACGAAGAAGTCGGCAAGATGATCGCCGATGCCATGGACAAGGTTGGCAAGGAAGGTGTGATTTCCCTCGAAGAGGGCAAGTCCATGGAGACCGAGCTTGAGGTCACCGAGGGCATGCGCTTCGACAAGGGCTACATCTCCCCCTACTTCGCCACCGACACCGAGCGGATGGAGGCTGTTCTTGACGAGCCCTACATCCTCCTCACCGATAAGAAGATCGGTCTGGTGCAGGACCTGGTGCCTGTGCTCGAACAGATCGCCCGCACCGGCAAGCCTCTGCTGATCATCGCTGAGGACATCGAGAAGGAAGCCCTCGCCACTTTGGTGGTGAACCGTCTGCGCGGTGTCCTCAACGTGGCTGCTGTGAAGGCTCCTGGCTTCGGCGACCGTCGTAAGGCCATGCTCGAAGACATGGCTGTGCTGACCAATGGTCAGCTGATCACCGAGGACGCCGGCCTCAAGCTGGAGAACGCCAAGCTTGAAATGCTCGGCACCGCCCGCCGCGTGACCATCAACAAGGACACCACCACCATCGTTGCCGAGGGCAATGAGGCTGCTGTTGACGCTCGCTGTGAGCAGATCAAGAAGCAGATGGACGAGACCGACTCCACCTACGACAAGGAAAAGCTCCAGGAGCGCCTGGCCAAGCTGTCCGGTGGTGTGGCCGTGGTGAAGGTGGGTGCAGCCACCGAAACCGAGATGAAGGACAAGAAGCTTCGTCTCGAAGACGCCATCAATGCCACCAAGGCAGCTGTTGAAGAGGGCATCGTCCCCGGCGGCGGCACCACCCTGGCCCACCTGGCACCTGCTCTTGAGCAGTGGGCTGCAAGCAACTTGTCGGGCGAAGAGCTGATCGGCGCCAACATTGTGGCGACCGCTCTGACCGCTCCCCTGATGCGCATCGCCGAGAACGCCGGCGTCAACGGTGCTGTTGTGGCTGAAAACGTGAAGGCCAAGGCCTTCAACGAGGGCTACAACGCCGCCAATGGTGAGTACGTCGACATGCTGGCCGCCGGCATCGTCGATCCCGCCAAGGTGACCCGCTCCGGTCTGCAGAATGCCGCTTCGATCGCTGGCATGGTGCTGACCACCGAGTGCATCGTCGCTGACATGCCCGAGAAGAAGGAAGCTGCTCCTGCCGCTGGCGGCATGGGTGGCGGCGACTTCGATTACTGATCGTCAGCCCGCAACGGTTTCAATGCTTCGCCCCCGTGCAAACGGGGGCTTTTTCATGCTCGTGTTGCAATGGACGCCTGCTGATTTCAGGCTGATGCTCGCTTTTCGTCGTTGGCTCCGTGAGTTCACGGAGTTCTTCTTCCAGAAGGGCAACGCTCTCAATCTGGCGATTGCGGTGGTGGTGGGTACCCAGTTTCAGCAGATTGTGGATGCCCTCACGAAAGACCTGTTGATGCCCTTGCTGAATCCTCTTATTCGCAATGGTGGCTGGGACAAATGGGTGATCCCCTATGCCGGTGGTGAGTTGCGGATTGGCAACGCGATCAACGTGTTGCTGAATTCGGTGATTGTGGGTTGGGCCCTGTTTGTGATCGTGAAGGCGATCAATCGCTCCCAGCGTCTGGCTTCAGCGGGACTCGATCACATGCGAGGGGATGTGGAATCAGATAGCGAGGACTGAGCGCCTCAGGCTGTGCTCTTGGTGGACTCCCAAACAAAAAGCCTGGGTTGCGACACCCAGACTTTTGGGGGAACTTGGACTCGCTGATCCGCCGTGCGGGCAGGATCGCTTCAGCTCAGCCAACCGGCGCTGAGGATCACCGCCAGGGTGAGGAATACGGCCAGACAGGTCCAGGTGATCCGGTTGAGGGTTGCTTCTGCGCTGCTGGCGCTGGTGAACATGGAGCTGCCACTGGCTGCAATTCCCCCCATGCCATCACCCTTTGGGCTGTGAAGCAGCACCAGAAGGATCAGCAGCACGCCACTGCCAATCCAGGTCCAAGACAAGACAGTGGTGAGCATCGGTTCCGAGGTGTGGGTGAATCAGACCGGCTGAGGGAGTCTGGCGCTCAACGGCGACAGAGTCTCGATCGCTTCGATCAATGTGGATCCTGACATGGCCTTGGGTTTCGGCAGACCCAGGATCTGAAGCAGGGTGGGAGCAATGTCAGCAAGCCCTCCGTTCTCGCGTAAGCGGATGGAGTTGCCCATGCCAGCCAGCTTGCGTTTCTCTCCTTCTACAAGGATGACGGGCACTGGGTTGGTGGTGTGCGCCGTCCAGGCTTGACCATCGGGACCTTCCATCAGTTCGGCGTTCCCGTGATCAGCGGTGATCAGAAGAGTGCCTCCCATGCGGCCAACGGCATCAAGCAGTCGCCCAATGCAGTGGTCCACCGTTTGGATGGCTTCGGTGGCGGCGGTCATCACGCCGGTGTGCCCCACCATGTCTGGATTGGCGTAGTTGATCACCACCAGGGAGTACTCACCGCGCTCAATGGCGGCGATGCAGCTGTCGGTCAGCACATCGGCAGACATGGCTGGAGCTTCGTCGTAGGTGGCGACGCGTGGCGACGGCACCAGATGCCGATCTTCACCAGCCAGGGGTTGTTCGATGCCTCCGTTGAGGAAATAGGTGACGTGGGGATACTTTTCGGTCTCTGCGGTGCGGTACTGCTTCAATCCGTGTTCGGAGACCACTTGCCCCAGCAGCTGGTCGAGCGATTCGGGTGGGAAGGCAATGGTGACGGGGAGTCCCGCTTCGTATTGGGTGAAGGTCACCACATCGAGCCGTGGTTTGTGTTGGCGTTCGAAGCCAGCAAAACCGTCGACGGTCAGGGCCTGAACCAGTTGGCGGGCCCGGTCTGGGCGGAAATTGAACACCACCAAACCATCTCCATCCTTCAGGAAGGCGTCACTCAGGCGCACTGGCTCTAGGAATTCATCCGTGACTCCTGCGTCGTAGCTGTTCTGCAGGACCTCGCTCACAGGGGCGTTGCTGCAGCCGAGGGATGGATCAGTGAACAGGGAATAGGCCTTGGAGGTCCGCTCCCAACGCTGATCCCGGTCCATGGCCCAATAGCGACCGCAGAGACTGGCGATCTCCCCCACTCCGGCGGTTTGGATCGCGTCTTCAACCTGTTTCAGGAAGGTGGGAGCGCTTTGGGTGGGTGTGTCACGACCGTCGGTGATGGCGTGGATGGCGACCCGTGCGATTCCTGCTTCTGCAGCCCAGCGCAGCAGGCCGCAGAGATGGTCCACGTGACTGTGGACTCCACCGTTGGAACAGAGCCCCATGAGGTGAAGGGTCCCACCATTGGCTTGAAGGCTTTGCGCCAGTTGGGCCAGTGCAGGCGTTTGAGCAAGTTCGCCCTGGCGAACGGTTTCAGAAATTCGCACCAGTTCTTGGCGGATGATGCGTCCCGCTCCGATGGTCAGATGCCCCACTTCTGAATTGCCCATCTGTGCATCGGGCAGCCCCACGTGGGCACCGCTGGCCTGGATGAGGCTGTGGGGATAGGCATGCCAGAGCGCATCCATCACTGGAGTGGATGCATGGCGGATGGCGTTATGGGTTTCGCTGTCACGGTGTCCCCATCCATCCAGGATGGCGAGAACCACTGGGGCTACTCCGGACTTACGGCTGAGGTCCTTATCACTGCTGGTCGTCACATGCACCCCGCGCTATCTGTTCTTAAGAGCTTCTCCATATTCAAGTTACCTCCAGAAGCTCCGTTCAGGAGGTTCGGTTCGGGGTCGGTCAGCTTTTGCTTACTGCAACACCCATACACTGAATGGCCTCAGCGACAGCTTGATGTCTGCCTCTGCCAGGCCCGAGAGGGTAGAAATTCTGTCCGCTCAGGATTTGGCCCGCACGGTTCAGCGCTTGTCCAGCCAAGTGTTGGAAAGTGTCGATCGCAGTCAGGATCTCTTGTTGTTGGGCATCCCCACGCGTGGGGTGCATCTGGCAAGTGTTCTTGCCCGTCAGCTTGAGGCGCTGACCGGCCATGCCCTGGCCAAGGGAACCCTTGATCCCACCTTTCATCGCGATGACCTGGAGCGTGTTGGGACACGCATGGTTCAGGCCACTGACCTGCCGATCAGCATCGAGGGCCGGGATGTCCTGTTGGTGGATGACGTGATCTTCACAGGACGAACGATCCGAGCCGCTTTAGAGGCCATTCAGGCCTGGGGACGGCCCCGCAAGGTGATGCTGCTGGTGATGGTCGATCGCGGTCATCGCGAGTTGCCGATTCAGCCCGATTTTTGTGGTCGTCACGTGCCGACCCGCCGCAGCGAAACGATCGAGCTGCGGCTTCAGGATGTGGATGGTGAGGAGGGTGTGTATCTGCGCCAGGTGCAATGAGCTGAGGGCTCGGCTCAGCCGGCTGCGTTCAGCTCATCGGCGCGGAAATGGGCTTTGTAACGGCCAAAGGCCACCACGACAGGGAGAGTGGGGCTGATGGGCTTCCCTTTCCAATCATTGAGCACGGTGACCACTTCGCCGTCGCTCCCTTGGAGATCGAAGGCTTCGCCGCGATGTTGGGGATGGTTGTAGACCACAACGTTGGCGGACACGACCACTTTGTCTCCGGGTTGCATGGGCCAATGCGTTGATGTCGGCATTGTGTCATGCGTCATGGGTCATCTGAGTTGATCGTCAGCGCCGTCGGCAGAGACTTTCGGGCCCTTCCTCTTCAACCCTGCCGCCCACGTCGGCGCATCCGGTCTCGAACGCTTTCCAGGGCTCCATCCCTTCGCGAATTCTGCGCTGCACCGCGGCATCGAGAGCGCTGTTGGGAACGGTATGGGCGGGAAGCTCGCCATGGTTGTGGTGTTCGTCCAGGTCTTTGCGCTGATCGATGGCTTGTTCCACGGTTTGGCGCAGGGATTGGGCCTTGCTCTGCCACCAGGGGTGGTCCATGCGGTTCAGCACCGCCAGCGCTTCCCACCACTGTTTCGATTGGACCAGTTCGGCCAGTCGCTGGTGGTCGAGTTGGTTGCGGTTCCAGGTTTCCTGCAGGCTGTCGCTTAGGCGACTGCCGGAGGGGCTCGTGCCGCGCTCCACAGGCTTCAGCAGGGAGAGGGCCTCGTTGAGATTGCCGTCGCGGAATGCATTGAGGGCTTGATCGCGGAGCTGCTCTCGCCAGCGGTTCAGTTGGTTTTGATCGCGTTGCTGGTCAACGCTCGTGCCGACCCCTGAATTCACCAGCAGCTCTTGAAAGCCCAGGGCATCAGCGTGACGCCCGTCGTTCCAGGCTTGTACGGCGGCCTGTCTCCGACAGAGAGCCAGCTCTTCCGGAGCTTGTTGGCCCAGCCAGCGCAGAGCAGCCAGCTGCTCGCTGTAATGCAGGCACGCCAAGGTGTCGCCATCGCGAATGGCCTGTTCCAGCCGTTCCGGGAGCTGACGCTCCCACCAGTAGGCCACACCACAAAGCATGGCCACCCCACCAAGGGTGATCCCCAACCAAAAGCGCGGCAGCAGATGGCGACGCAGCGCCAATGTCGGAGTTCAGAACAATCACACCTGTTCTATGGACGTCAGCTGCCTTTCTCACGCTGGCGTGGACGGACCGTGCACCGCCCGAACGCTGTCAAGGGATCGGCGTTCAGCGAACGGGGCCGAGCACACGAGACGCAAGGGGTTCACCGGTGCGTAGGTCTGCGCCTTCCATCAGCAGTTGGGCGTCTTCATTGAGGCGGAAGGCAAGCCGAAGACAGTCCTGCCCTGTTTCTCCGGGTTGACCCAAGGGCACCTGGATGGTGGGGGAGCCCCAGGGGCGCACCTCAGGTCCACCACTGCTGGCCCGCACTGTTGGTAAGCCATTGACGAACACCACGTCATGGCGCGATTCAGTCTCCGGTTCTCCGAGAACCAACTCGATCGTCTGCTGTTGGTCTTGGCTCGCAGCCAGCACCAGGGTGAAGGGGGCCTCCGTGGGCCAGGTCTGGCCGGCAACAAACAACGGATGCCAGTGGTGCGTTCCTGTGCGCCTGTCCCAACAGCGCAAGGAGACACCGCGTTGCAGGACGTCACGCACGTGCACGCCCGGCGTGAGGCTGAGAGCACCGGCGGCCACGGCTTCCACGGGAGGCGCATGCAGGAGAGGCACACCCCCCAGCCGTTCGTTGAACCAGCGCCGCAGCAGAGGGAGTTGCGCTCCGCCCCCCACCGGCAGCACCCCCTGAAGCATGGAGGGATCACAGTTGTGCTGACGAGCGCCGGCCAGGGTTTGCTCCAGGAGATCGTCGAGTACTGCCAGCAGACCTCTCGTCTCCAGCAAGGTTTCGAACTGCTGTCGGTTGAGTTGGAGCTCCAACGGGGCGCTCTGGTCTGTGACGGCCAATTCCGTGAGCAACGTGTGGTCGCCCAGTTCGGGAGCACTGAGTCTGCATTTCAACCGTTCAGCCGCATTGATCAGGGCCGCTGGCGGCGTTGCCTTGGCCTCCGACGCGTCGTGGTGGAGATGGTCGACGATCCAACGGTCTAGGTCGCGACCGCCCAGGGTGATCCCGGCCTTGCCCAATACCTTGGCGCAGCGCAGTGCTTGCCGGCTGTTGTTCAGGCTGCGGCCACCGAAGCGCAACAGTTGGGCCAGCGGGGCGGCCCGGCCCTCTCCGCCTTCCAGGGCCACGAGGGACAGATCAATTGTGCTTCCGCCGATGTCGACCACCAGCAGGCGTGCCCCTGGCGCAAGACCGGCGCCCAGAGCTGCTGCTGTGGGTTCATCCACAAGAGCGACTTCATCGACAGGCAAGTGTTCACTGGCCTGCAGCAACCAGTTGCGATAGCCCCTGTAATGCTCCACTGGTGCGGTGAGCACCAGGCGTTGAATCTGGAGTCCCTCCGGTAGCCGGGTCCAGATCTGTTGCAGCAGTAGTTCGGCGGCTGCTTCGGGGCTGAGGTGGTTCGCAGCGGATGGTGCACCGGATGGAGCTCCGATCTTCCGCTTGAAATCACGCAGCAACTGAGGAGCATCGCTGTCTTCCAGGCCGGCATCCAGCACCTGCCGCCCCACCAGTGGGCTGGGATCGTCTGCTCCCTTGGCCCAGATCAAACTGGGGACCTGGCCAGGAGAACGGCTGATGGCGTCAAGCTCCAGCAGCTGGGGACCTGCGGTTTGTGGCGACTGGAATGCCACAACGGTGGTGGTGCTCCCCAGATCAATGGCCAGGGTGCCGGCAGCCTCGCAAATCTGAAGGTTTTGTTCGCCCGTCGGGGTCTGTTCCAACGC